>CAYLTM010000150.1:0-9405 GCA_964386495.1 uncultured Leptospirales bacterium | reverse complement strand
CGGAAAGCTTTGCTGATTCTTTTGGTTATGTTGTTGAGGGTGATAAGTATGTTAAAACTGCTGAACCGTTTTATATTTTTACTTGAAAAGTTCCGAGTGACTGACTGTACGTTCAAATAATATTATATCCGACATTACTTGTTTTTCCTGTGTATATTGGATCCCGCTTTATCTGATATCAAAGATTGTCTACGGCTTCAGCAATTTCATCTCATGAACTTTTGAGTAGTTCATTTCAGCTAGCAAAGGTTTTAGGTGCATATTACGTTAAAATTACTTTAACGAAATATGTATCTTCCAATGTTAAACATATCAAAAAATCAATAATCGGGAAATATTACAAAAAAGCTGATCACTTAGGAGGCACAGATGTATATGAGTGATTCTGCTCCGGTACTATACCGCTTCCTTCTTTCGTTATAAATTTTACCGGTAATGATTCTCTTTGTTTTCCGGTTATTGCGCGAAACACCATGAAGTGCAGATGCGGACCGCTTGAATATCCCACGTTTCCGGAATAAGCTATTTTATCACCGGCGCTGACTTTGCTGCCTGTAGAAACCAGCGAACCATTTTTTATAATATGGTCATACTCCGCGATAGTGCCGTCATCATGAACAATCATCACAAAGTTTGTTGAAAGTTTTGATGACGGGTCGAGAGAATTTCCGTCAAATGAATCTTTAACCAGCCCAACGATACCGCCCCGGGCAGCTGTGACTATTTCTTTTTCGAGCATATCGAAATCCAAAGAATACGCAAAGTCGCCGAAATGTGAAAACGCGCCGTTGTATCCCTGTGCGACAGAAAACTTTTTCCCGGGCATATACGGCAGGCTGTATAAATAATTATCATTGTGAACCGGCGCGGGAGAACCTATATTGTAATAAAAATAAAAATATGTATTCCAGGCTTTTGTCTTATCGTTTTGAGTAACAGTGAACTTCTTATCGGAGGTTAATGCTTTTGAAATTCCTGTATAAGGCAAAACAGCGTCTGCCTTGGCATTCTCGAATTGTGTGAACTCAACTGTTATAGTAATATCAAACTTTTGAGGATTGTAGTAGTAATATGATTGTCCTGAATCCGAGGGTTCTAATACAACACAGGCTGTGCAGTCACTACAGTATGCTGAGCCTTTTTTGGATGGTATGGTTTCTGCTAAAGCTTTTTCCTGCATCGCGGTATTATCAGCTTCTGTGCAGGTAAAAGTATTATTTCCAGTGAGTGTTTCAGTTTTATCGGAATCGTCATCGCAGCCCGGGCTCACAAGAACTATGACGCAGGTTGTAATCATCAACAATAAACTATTCGCTATTATTTTCATAAAGCACCTGTAATCCGCAGTATTTTATAATGATTACCAGCTACTGTTCGACAGGTTATCATTACTATTGGATTACCAACTTGATCGATAAAAGAAATTTTTGTCAACATATAATGCACGTAAGCGATGTAATAATCTATCTCATAGGATAACTTTCGTTGATGAGTAAACTTACATTTGCCGCGACTACATCATTATCGAGATTATCGTCGTTTTCAAAATACGCGTAACTGAATACTGAGCCATCCCATCTGTATAATCCCTCGCTGATGTCAGTGTAAAATAGACTGCTCATGAAAATTACGAAGGATATTACCGCAACTGCCAGAGATCCTGTGTACCAGATTTTATTGGATTTTTCTTCCTTTTGTTTTTTCAACTCAAAAACTTTTTTTGAAATTGAGTATCCCCAGATTTCGCTTTCCATTCTATTATTTATCTGCTCGATCATGATTGTTTTATAATCATTCATCTTTACTCCCCCTTACACTATTAATTATCATCTGTTTTCCTCGTGAGGTCCTAGACTTCACTGTTCCCTGCCTTATCCCAAGTTTTTGTGAAATATCTTTAATGTTGAATCCCTGAGACAAAAGAGTCAATACCGACTTGTATTTTTCAGGAAGAGTAACCAGATGCTCATCAATCGTTTTGGTTTCGGTTGCTTCATAGGATGGTTGAAAATTTCTTATACTGTCAGCTGATTTTTTTGCTTTGTTTTCTTCTCTAACAAGTTTGTCATTCATTCTAAGTGATTCATTTCGTGCGATTGCGTAGAGCCATGTTTCTATCGATGAGTCGCCCCGGAAACCGTTTTTTTCGAGACTGCGGAACGCCCGCAGATAGGTTTCCTGGGCAACGTCGTCTATTGAATGATAAAAGCGTGCGGCAAGATTTTTTTCAATCGCTGAAAGGACTACTTTCTTGGATTTGTTTACTATTTCCGCGAACTCTTTTTCACTCATTTTTTTTCGCCGCTCTTCATTTTTTCAAACATTCTCTTCCGCTCTTTTTTAAGAACATCCATCTGCTCTTTTGTCAAAATTTTTGAAATTTCAATACCCTGTTTAATTCTAAGCAAATGGATCTCTGTATTTATAGCTTCCATTTTTACAAGCTGCGCCTTAATGATGTTAATATCTTCCACATTATTATCAAGCATTTCTTTAAGCTTATCACGTTCAGGTTCTACAACCTTCATGTAATTTGTAAATTCCGCTTCAAAAATTTTATTAAGTTCGTCGATTTTCTTTTCCTGATCATCATTAAGCGACAGCTTCCGTTTCATAAAATCATGATGAGAAAATGGTCCGAATTTGCCGCTCTTCATTCCCCATTTTGACATTCTCATGCCGTCCTGCAAGAAACTATATGGAGCCATTGGTCGCGTATGACAGAAATTTCTTCGCACAAAAAATATACCTGCTGTCATCTGCAATATTATTATTACTGATAACACAATTATTATTATTCTAGATTTCATAATGCACCCTCCTGATAATTACAAAGAGCAAATCTAAAAATCAATCGCATCGCACTGATCGCAATTTCCTTTTTTATTTTTGTTCTTATGATTTTTCTTAAATTCGCTCATTTTTTCTTTCTGTTTATCTGTGAGCACTTTGTCAATTTCCGAGATTTTTGATTTTCTCAATTCTACTAATTTGTCTTTATCTTTTCTGTTCTGATGAAACTTTTCCATGTAGCTCATGTTGATTTGATGAATCTGTTCAATCTGACTGTCTGATAGTTCAAGCTCGGTCTGAATCTTTCCCATACAATTTCCCATACCATTCCCCATGCCTTTACCTTGGGCAAATACAGCAGTTACTGATAACCCTAATATCATCACTGCTAATAACGTTGTAATTTTTTTCATATAGATGTTCTCCTTTATGTTTTGATGATTAGACCCGCTATCAATCATAAAGGTTCCACAAAAAAACTATTTCAAGAGCGGCAGCAGTTTGTTGTGATTCTTATCCTGCGCAAGCTGATACGGAGTTTTCCCATAATCATCTTTTACATACTTCATTTCAGGATCCAGTTTAACAATTATTCTCACAATATCAATATCACCGTTTTCAACAGCACAATGAAGAATAGTCCATCCGAATTTTCCCGGCTGACGATAATCAGCGTTTTCTGATATTAAAAACTTCACAATATCCTTATGACCCCAAGTCGCGGCTTCATGAATGGGCATGTTGTTGTCATCATCCTTCTCATTGATATTGCTTCCACTTTTAAGAAGAAGTTTCACTATTGTCAGGCTCCCGCCAAGAGCGGCGGAATTTATGGCAGCGGCGCCGGTAGCGGTTCTGATTTTTACAGACGCTTTGTTATCCAGAAGTATTTTTGTGGTATCTTCCAGTTTCATGGATACCGCGTGATGAAGTGCGGTCATTCCGTTTTCTTCCTGAATGTTTACATTAGCTTTAAGTTTTATAAACAACTGAAGAATCTCATTGCTCTGCATCATGACCGCCCAGATTATCGGATGACGTTTTTGGTTATCACAAATATTGATGTCCGCGCCGTTATTAATCAGCATCTGCACACAGGCGATATTTTTAGAAGATACTGAGTTTATCAGCGGTGTGCGTCCTTCAATATTCTGCGAATTTATTTTTGCCGCAAGACCCTTCTTTAGAAGATATTCCGACAGTTCCGTAAAACCTTTTTCCGCGGAATAATGCAGCAGAGTATTCTTCTGTATCGACTCGACTTCCGGTTTTATACCCTTCGAGAAATATAATTCGATTATCCTTTGATGACCGAACATTGCCGCGTAATGTACAGGCAGTGCCCCATTGATGTCAACATCGTTGATGTCCGCCCCATTATCTATCAGAAATTTCACCATGTCTATTTGTCCATAGGCGGACGCGTAATGCAGTGGTGCCGCCTTTGACATATCGTTGTCGTTAATTTTAGCCTTGTGTTTTATTAAAAGTTTTGTGATGTCCATGTATCCGGCGGATACAGAAAAGTATACCGCTGTCCAGCCGGCAGCGTTACGTTCGTTGACCGACACGCCTGTCGCAAGCAATTGTTTGACTTTCGCTATGTCGTTTTTCATAACCGCGGTTGACAGACCACTGTCAGCGGCACTTACCTGTATGACGATTGATATTATGATAGCTGTGAAGATTATTACGGAATTGTGTTTCGTGATCGATAGAAGCTTAGTTATTCTGGAAATGTTTCTGTCTTTCATATTACATTCCTTATTCGGCTTTGACTGCCTGCCCGGCCGCCGTTAGGCAGATGGGCAGGCTTTGGATTATTCGAAGCGGTTGTAACAAACCTTATGTCTTTTATTTTCCTATTCCCGCAAACGCTTTGTCCAGCAATTCTTTATCAGGCGCCTTAGTGAAAAGACTAACTACAGGGATTATTATAAATGGGATTATCATCGCAAGTGATGACGCGATTGGCGAATTTTTCGGTCCCAATACAAAAAATAATACTATTGATATTACCAGTCCGGAAATCATGCCTGTGAAGATCGCCGCCTTTGTCGTGCGTTTCCAATAGAGTGAATACAGATACGGCGCCATGAACGATCCGGCTATCGCACCCCAAGACAGCGACATTAGTGTTACGATGAACGCGAATTCATAACGTGCTATGAAGTATGATATGATTACGAACAGCACACACAGGAATCGCATCATCGCGACTGAGTTTTCTTTTGTTATCTGCGGATTGATGTGCCCCTTATACATGTCTATCGCGACCGACGACGATGACACCAGCACCAGCGATGACAACGTTGACATTGATGCCGACAGTACCAGCAGGATTATTAATGCCATTAGTACTTCTGGAAGATTGCTGACCAGTAAATTCGGTATTAGTCTATCAAAAGCGACTTTGCTTATGCCGTCAGCTCCTGTCACCATCGGTAATGTTGATCCATCATAAAACAGGTGTGTCATCGATCCCGTGAAATATGCCGAAAAGACAATAATTATCGCGAAGATTGTTGTTACTATCGCGGCTTTGTTGATTACCTGTTCATTTTTTATCGCGTAAAATTTCTGCACCATCTGCGGCAGTCCCCATGTTCCAAAGGATGTCATGAATACCAGTGCCGCCAGCATTATCATACTTGGCTGCTTATCAAGTGGTATGTGTTCGCTGTATTTGATAGGTATCTGGCTGATCGCGGCCATTATGCCGCCGGCTTTTCCTGTAAGTATTACTACCATCGTTATTGATCCGAATATCATTATTATACCTTGTATAAAATCAGTGAGAGTAATCGCGAAATATCCGCCCAATACAAGATATATACCTGTTATTAGTATCATTACCAATAGCGCGATGTCGTATGACATGTTAAAGCTGACTTCAAACAAATGTCCCAGCCCTTTAAAAACTGATGCTGAATACGGCAGCAGAAAAATAAAGATTATCAATGCTGAAATTATTTTTATATATTTAGCGTTGTATCGATCCTGAAAAAATTCCGGCATTGTCATGACATCCAGATTCTGTGTCATTCTTCTTGTTCTTTTCGCAAGTACCAGCCATGCCAATAATGCACCGAACATCGCATTTCCAAGGGATATCCATAACACATTTAATCCAAAACCCCATCCGAGACTTCCGGCAAATCCTATAAATAGTACCGCTGAAAAATATGTTGTTCCATAAGCGAACGCCGATACCCAAGGTCCGACAGACCGGTTTCCAAGAAAAAAATCATTTAAAGTTGATGTCTTCCGCATTCCCCACACGCCGATTCCGATCAGCATCGCGAGAAATACCACAATAAATATTATTGAGATCATTAAGCTCCTCCGTTTATCAATATCTGTTTTTTTATTTTACGATTTTCATCATTTTATAAATATGAAGATGCTGAATTTGAGTCAATACAATTATTTTTTTTCTTGCTTTATTTGACGTTGAGTATTCATCATCGTTTGCTGCGTGATTATTACGCCGTGATTATTATTTTCGGAGTACTGCTTTGGTTGAATATAAATACTGGATAGCTTTGGAAAATTCCAAAGGAATTGGTCTTGCCGGTCTTACTGAAATCTACAATACTATTACCTCGTTGAATATTTCTCTTTTTGATATATTCTCGCTGAACGAAGAAGAACTGCGCGGTGAATTTGTTTTCAACGATAAAATTTTCGCCGGTATTCTTGAGGCACAGAGTAATCTCGAAATCATGGAAGAACCGTACTTCGACATTATTGAAGCCGGCATCAGAACTGTTATGTTTTTTGAAAGTGATTATCCTGAAAAAATTAAAACTTCTCTAAAAAATTTAGCACCACCCATTTTGTATTTCCTCGGGAACAATAAACTTTTGAATATGCCGTCGTCGGCACTTCTTGGGCAGTCGGATATCAGTCCGGTCGGCGAGGCTGCCGCTTATTTATGCGCTAAAGAACTTGTCCGGCATAACATCTGTGTTTTAAGCGGATTGACAAAAAAAATCGGTGTAACTGTTCATCGGAGCGCGGTTGAAAATGCTGGTTCAACAATCGGTATACTTCCTTCAGGATTTTTGAAATTTAAAATGAGCGATCGTCTAAAGGAAGTTTTTTTGAACGACCGCTTTTTGCTGCTTAGCTGTTTTAATCCTTTGGCGGATTTTTCATCGTTTAACGCGATTATCCGTAACCGGCTGATTTGTGCACTCGCGGACACCGTTTTTATTCTGGAAGCTCCCGCAGAGGAGGGTATCTTTGAAGCAGCTAAATCTGCAACAAAACTGCAAAAACCACTATTTACTTTGAAATATGAGAAATTCCCGGAAACCGCTAAAGAAAACCCGAAACTTATCAGCGATTACGGTGCTTTTCCTATCGATATTAAAAAAGACGGCAATATTTCCGCTGCCGGTATTGAGAGTATTGTTTCTAAAACCTTAGCTGTTTCTAATCGTTTTTAATAATCCCGCGTATTTTTTTTACATTCTTTGTTTTTTTTGATGTCCCGTTTAATATTGGCTTATTCAGTACCGATAATATAAATGGACAATTGGAGTATGCTCGCCGGAAACTTTAAAGCTTTGAGTTTCCGGCATTTTATGAGATGCTAATAAACAAGGATGTTAAAATGCAGTTATCCTCAATGATGTCGCATATAAAATACAGCGACGGTATAAACAAAAAAGATGCCTATATTTGGCCAAGTTATAACGACCGGAAGATTGTTCCTATTAATAGGATCAAAAATGACTATTCCCAGCAGATTATTACCAATAATAAAAATCGTGATGAAATTATCAAAAACGCTGAACAATTCAGGGAAAATGTTTACAATAATCACGGTAATTTTAATGGTGCCAGAGCTAACTTCCCTCAGAAAGGGCTGCTTTTCAACGCTCTCGTGTAAATTATGGCTAATGTTATTATATTATTTTAAATTTTCGAAAGTGTATTTCAGGTGTTGCTCCAAGAGCATTACTAATTCTTCTTAAAAATTGTAGTGAGACATTTTATAATTTCCAGATTCCAATCGTGCTATTGCTGGTTGCGATATCCCAGCCAAAACTGCTAATTCTTTTTGCGTTAAATTCGCATTCTTTCTCAATATAATTATTTCTTTTGAAATTTCAAATTCTTCTTCAAGTAAATTGTAATCCTTCTCAAATTCTTTATTTTATAATTGCTTATTCAAAAAGTCCTTCGAATTATATTAAAGATTTCTATGCGAATTGATAGCTCTTGCCCACACCCCACTCGTTCGACCTCGAAAGACATGGATGCATGAATGGCCGGCCTTTTTCGCGACATCACTTCGACATTGCTCAGTGCAAGCCATGTCGCTATGCCGGCAGGCATGCCGTTTTAGCACATTGTGTGCCGACCATGCAGGGCAACATCGTGTTGCCTCGCTCAGTCCTTTTCGCTCCTGACAAGGCTAAGGATGACCGATAGCGGCACCCGACGCAAGGCTGGTATAAAGGTTCTCTACAAAAAATATTTTCTCACGTAGACCTCTCCCTTCTCCTTTATTAAAGGAGAAGGGTCGGGGATGAGTTTTTCTTATGCTCAAGAACGAACAACTCGTTATATTATCCATTATTGAGATACCCGAACCCTAAAGGGCTCGGTTCAATTGTGCATTAGCGAACCGCATCCTTTAGGATGTGGTTTGTTATCTTTTCACCCAATCAAAATTTATCAGGTTTCTTTTTATTGACGAGAAGATCATTCCGACTTCAAAAACATTCGAATCTTTTAAACCAATATATTTATCAGCATAACGCTTTTCCTGTATCTGTTTTAACGCCGAGTTTTCTTTTTCAGATGCCGAATCCGCTGTAACTTTAATTTCCATTACGAAGATATTATTTCCAAGTTTAATGGTCATGTCCACCTGTCCGCGGCATGATATATCCTCAGGGATGATCTCGCAGTTAATAGCAGAAAAGAACGCATACAACACAGAAGCATAGTATCCTTCAAAATCAGGGAGATCATTGTTGGTGAAGTTTCGCCAGGGAATGCCCGCGAAAAGGCGGGTGACTGTTTTTTCAAGAGCGGGAAGATCACCGTTCATCAGGGCTTTGTAGGTATGCTGTTCGTATTGTAGTTTTTCGGCGTATAAATCTGTATATCCCTGTATTAGAGATTTATTTAATGATCGTTTTACTTCAATGTTCGGATATGTTAAACGATATATTATTTCGTCCATTTCAGTATATGTATTTTTAATTGTAAGATAACCTGATTGAAAAAGCAATGTTACTATTGAAATTTTATCTATTTCAAAAGTGTTTAACAGTTCTTCGCCTACTTCGATATTGTCAAGGTCTGGTAGAAAATACCTGTTCTTCTGAAATAGCTTAATTAAAAATGATGGAGAGCCTGTTTCAAACCAGTAGTTGCGGTATTCCTTTCCTTTATCAATAAAAAGTAAAATATCAAATGGATTATAGACACTATTTCCAAGAAAATTATATCCATTGTACCAGAGCTTGAGCTTGTCCCAATCGACATCTTTTAAATGTTCAGCAAAAACAGTTTCCAGATCATTCTGCGTATATCCGCAAATATCCGAAAAATTTTTATCGAGAGTAATATCATTAAGATTGTTAATCC
>CAYLTM010000149.1:4755-9445 GCA_964386495.1 uncultured Leptospirales bacterium | reverse complement strand
AATATGGAACCTTTTGAAGGTGATTCTCGACTGGTTTTAAAAAGACAGCTGAAAAAAGCCGCTGAAAAGGGTTTTGTTGTATATACTGGTCCTGAAATTGAATTTTTCTTTTTTAAAAATCAGAACAGCCCCGAAATTCTTGATAGAGGCGGCTATTTTGATTTAACACCGCTTGATACCGCAAGTGATTATAGAAGGCAGGTCCTTCTTACACTTGAAGAGATGGGCATGGGTGTTATTTCATCTCATCATGAAGGTGCCTGGAGCCAGCATGAGATTGACCTTCGCCATGAAAATGCATTAACAACAGCAGATAATATTATGACATTTCGTGTCGCGGTGAAGGAGATTGCTCAAAAAAATGATATATACGGCTCATTTATGCCGAAACCTATGTCGGATCAAAATGGCTCCGGAATGCACATCCATTTGTCATTATTTAATAATGATGATAACGCATTTTATGATCCTAATAGTAAATATTTCCTTTCAGATTCTGCCGGACAATTCATTTCAGGTTTATTAACTCACTCTAAAGAATACTTTGCCGTTACTAATCAGTATATTAATTCATATAAAAGATTTCAGAAAGAATTTGAAGCGCCGACGCTTATTGCATGGAGTTCAACTTTGAATTCTACGCTGCTAAGAGTTCCACAATTCAATAAACGTAAACCTAATAGCATGCGTCTCGAACTTAGAAATCCAGATCCGGCATGTAATCCATATCTGGCGTTCGCTTGCATCATAGCTGCCGGTTTAAAAGGGATTGATAATAAATATGAATTACCGGAGCCTATCGTAAAAAGTTTTTCAGACATGAATAATAATGAAATAAAAGCTCTTGGGTTGTCAGCAGTTCCTAAGGATTTACCAGAAGCCCTGCGGCATTTTTCTGAAAGCAATTTAATGAGAGAAACGCTTGGGAATGCTATTTTTGAAAAATTTATTGAAAATAAAAAATATGAGTTGGATGAATTTAATAAATTTGTCACGGATTTTGAAATAAAAAAATATTTTCCAATGTTATAAAGGCTTAAATGAAAATTACAATAATTGAGAAAGGCGATATTGCTATTATTAAATTGTTCGGTAAATTCAACATTGAGGAAGTTTCTGTATTTGAGGAATCAATTTCCAAATATGTCGAAAATAACTGTAAAGTAATAGCTATCTCTTTGCGCGGAATAAATTATATCGATTCATCAGCTATTGGATGCCTGATAAAATATCTGAACATTTCAAAAGTTAAATCAATATCATATTTGTTGTATGATCTCGATCCGAATATTTCGAATATTTTCAAATTGGCTTATCTAGACAAGTTTTTTATAATAACAGTCTCATCAGAACTTGAAAAACAATATAATTGCGGTGGTTTTTAAGGGTGATCGGCATAAAGCAAATTGCCGCATCAGCAGGCTTACCCCGTATTATTATAGCGTTGTTTTTAACCCTATTATTCATAAGTGCTCCGTTTGTCGATGTTCGTGTAGACACATCATTAAGCGATACAGTTGTCCGTTTCGGTATGAACGCAGTTATGGTTCTTGCTCTTATCCCGATGATTCAGTCGGGCTGCGGTTTGAATTTCGGTTTACCTCTAGGAATAATTGCGGGTTTATTAGGCGCTATAATTTCAATAGAACTACAGCTAAAGGGACTTCCCGGTGTTTTTGGAGCTATGCTTATTTCCCTGCCGATTTCCGCCACCTTTGGTTACGGTTATGGAAAAATCCTCAACAAAGTAAAAGGCGATGAGATGATGATTGCCACATATGTGGGATTTTCGTCAGTAATGCTGATGTGCATTATGTGGTTGATTATGCCTTTTAAAAATCCGACAATGATATGGGGTTTTTCTGGAAAGGGTCTTAGAACGACAATTTCAACAGAAGGATATTGGTTAAATTCCTTATCGAATTTTTTATCATTTAGAATTGGCAAAAATTTTTATTTTCCTACAGGAATGTTCATATTTTTTATAATTATATGTGTTTTTATTTGGCTGTTTTTTAAAACCAAAACCGGGACAGCTGTAACCGCAGCAGGATCTAACCCAGTTTTCGCTCGAGCTTCCGGTATTGATATTAATAAAATGAGGGTGATATCTGTAGTCTTGTCCACGGTGATAGGCGGTTTTGGAATAATTGTGTATCAACAAAGTTTTGGTTTTATTCAGCTATATACTGCACCGCTCTGGATGGCATTTCCGGCTGTAGCTTCTGTATTGATCGGCGGAGCGTCTGTGAATAAAGCATCGATAGAGAATGTTGTGATTGGCACCTTTTTATTTCAGGGTATCCTTACTATGACACCATCTGTTATCAACAGTGTATTAAAATCGGATATGTCAGAAATTATCAGAATTCTTGTAACTTCAGGGATGATTCTTTATGCCCTAACAAGAAGACAACGGTGATTAAATGAAAAATAATTTTTCTAAACGCTCAATCATTCCTTTAATATCAGCCTACGCGGTTCCTATTCTTTTTGTTACTTTAAGTGCTGTTGCCGTACCACTGTCTGGATTTTCAATTGGTTACCTTGTACAGGAAATAATCATCAGAATGGCTAGGAATTCATTTCTGGTTTTCGCGCTGATTATTCCTATATTAGCCGGTATGGGTCTTAATTTTGGAATGGTTCTCGGAGCGATGGCTGGACAGATAGGTATTATCCTGATTATTGATTGGGACATTGTCGGAATTAATGGTGTTTTTCTTGCTATGATAATTTCAATACCGCTGTCTATTTTGTTGGGATTTCTCTGTGGTAAAGTTTTGAATATGGCAAAGGGCAGGGAGATGATCACTGGCCTTTTCCTTGGATTCTTTGTTGACGGTCTTTATCAGTTGTTCGTGTTGTATTTTATGGGAAGCATAATCCCCGTGAATAATAAATCATTAGTACTGTCCCGTGGTTATGGCATCCGAAACGCAATTGATCTACAGGGCATAAGAAAATCCCTAGATAATTTTTTTGTGATGGATATTTTTGGTTTAAACATACCTTGCGGTGCGTTTTTCATGATTATTCTGCTGTGTGTCTTTATTATACTTTTTAAGAAAACTAAGCTTGGTCTCGACATGAAGGCTGTTGGTCAGGATATGAGTGTTTCTGATTCATCAGGGATTTCGGTTAACCGGACACGAATAATTTCAATAATTATTTCTACAGTGTTGGCTGGTTTTGGACAGATTATTTTTCTTCAAAATATCGGAACATTAAATACATATAGCAGTCATACGCAAGCCGGACAATTCGCCGCGGCCTCTATTTTAATAGGCGGTGCGACTGTAGCACGGGCTAATATAAAAAATGTTCTTGCCGGTGTTCTGCTTTTCCATCTATTATTCATCGTATCACCGAAAGCGGGGCAGAATCTCCTCGGAGACGCGATGATTGGCGAGTATTTCAGGCAATTTATTTCCTATGGGATTATTGCAGTTGCGTTGATTCTGCATTCATGGAAAAGACTTCAGGAAAATAAAAGGCAGCGAAGACTGCACATGGAGAAAAATGCAAAATGAGAAGGATGGTATTTGTATTTACTGCGATTTTGCTGTTGTTTTTCATCGCGGTTTTTTTATATATTAACGGCAAAGCTATTAATATCATTTTAAATAATGAACCTATATCTGGATATTCCGATGAAAAAGTTCGTGTGAAAATTGATAATCTTTCACCTGTAGATTTAACGCCTGGTCAAACAAAGAAATTAAAATTGTCAGGGAAAAATCACGAAATTATTGTAGAAACGATCGACGCAAAATGGGCTGTTAAGCAAAAATTCAACAGAAAAATTATTACATTACCAGATAAAGATTATGTAATAAAAGTGCCATCGATTATTGCCGGACGAAAAGACTTTATGACTGCGATAGATAAAATCGAAGAGAATGAAATTACGGCTGAATAATCAAGCTAGTCTATTTTTGAACAGCGTCGGAAATGATAAAAACAATGATGTCATATTATCTATGTTAAATGATATAGTCATGTTTCTTAAATTATTTGCATAATTAGAGAGTGAGTCATTTTCAAATTTTTTTGATAAATGAATTAATTTATCCGCAAAAACCTCCACATCGTCATTACTAATCATTTTATTTATTTCTGTCCACAATGGAAGAATCTCATTTTCTACTATGTTTGATAATTCATTTGAGAATCTTAAAAATTTGAATTCGGGATGATTTTCTGTTTTAACAATTCCGGAGGAATATGGCACATATTTAATCATCTCGGAAAATAACAATTTTTGATTTACAGGTTTACGTATATAAGCATTGCAAAGGTTTTTAATATCTTTCTCGTCCTTTTCCATGAGAGAGGCTGTAATTGCTATTATAGGAATATCCTTCATCAATATATCATTTCGTATTTTTTTTACAGCATCATAACCTGTCATTACAGGCATACGCATATCCATTAATATTATATCGGGTTTATGCATCAGGGTCATTTCAATAGCCTCGCTTCCATTTTCCGCCTCGAAAATAACGGCATTGCTATTTTCAAGAAAACCCTTCAGAACAATCCGATTGGTTAGATCATCTTCCGCAATAAGAATTTTCACATCCGGAAAAGAAATATTATTCATAAAGTATTCATCAGTTTTATTAATAACATCATCAGTTCCGCTTACTGTGATATCAACCGACTTGAAAACAATGCTAAATCTGGA
>CAYLTM010000149.1:4379-4745 GCA_964386495.1 uncultured Leptospirales bacterium | reverse complement strand
GCAAGTCTTTTCGATATTGTAAGACCAAGACCTGTTCCGCCGTATTTTCTGTAGCTTTGTCCGCTCTGCTGCGTGAAGGCTTCGAATATACGTTCCTTCTGGCTGTCAGGAATTCCTATACCTGTATCAGTGATATCGATAATTAGCATATAGCGGGTTTCAATGTTTTGTCCATAAATGGAAATGGAAACATTACCTTCGTTCGTAAATTTTAAAGCATTTCCGACGAGGTTGAACAGAATTTGCCGGAGTCTAGTTTCATCCAGAATAATATGCTGTGGAACAGTCGCTTTAATATCGGTTATAAGAGTTATATTTTTTTCCTGAGCTTTTAAAACAAACTCAAATATCGTGTCAAGATAACTG
>CAYLTM010000149.1:1020-4369 GCA_964386495.1 uncultured Leptospirales bacterium | reverse complement strand
TAATATCAGAGCATACAGCTCGGAGATCAACTGATTCACTTTCAATGACTAGTCTGCCTGACTCCACTTTTGATAAGTCTAATATATCATTAATTAAATTCAGCAGATTTTTTCCCGCGGTAATAATACCATCAAGATAACTTACAAAGAGGTCATTGTTAATTTTATTTCTTAGTATTTCAGCGAATCCAAGTATCGCGTTCATAGGGGTTCGAATTTCATGACTCATATTTGCAAGAAATTCACTTTTCGCGGTATTCGCATCAACTGCCTGCTGACGTGCTATATCCGCCTCTTGCATTGCCATTATCATAAGTTCTTCCATTTTTTTCTGTTCTGAAATATCAGGAAAAACCGCGAGTCCGCCGATTAATTCATGGTTCTTATTATAAATCGGAGACGCACTCATTAGTTCCCATTTTTCATTTCCGTTTTTTGTAATCATGTGCAGTTCTCGGTTTTTCGTCGTGATGCCTTTTAACGCTAGTGCTAGAGGCATGGTTTCAGCACTTAACTGATCACCGTCCGGTTTAAAATCACGCCAGGATTGTTTAATTGTTAACAGTGATTGTCCTATATACGAAGGTTCATCCTCAATTTCAAGATAGGTTAAACAGGAAGAATTTATCATTCGCAATATACAATCAGGGTAGTCAACTATAATCATGGGATTGGGGTTTTGCTCAAAAGTTGATTCAAGCAATGCCCGGGTATTCATAAAATCAGTTTTATATTGTTCAAATTCAGTTATATCAATCGTATGTATAGCGACCATATCGGGTTCAATAAATACTAATTTAAGTTGTAATAGTTTGGTTGTGTCAGTCGTCTTCATTTTATAATGAATTATTTTATCGATGTTCATTTTTTCGCGGCAGCAGACTGTTATAGCTTGAAAAATTTCTATATCAGAAAAAAATACAGACGCTTTTTGACCTAAGAGATTAATATTATTAGTAAATTTAACTGCCACATCATTACTATAATACAGAACGAAATCATCTTTATTATCATACTTCCAAATAAAAATTGGTATTGGAATCGATTTGAATAGTTGAACAGCCAAATTAGCTTTATCATTAATGTCGTTTTTCTGAAGAGGGATCTCTTTTAAGTGAACCGCTATAAGATCTTTATCCGGTGAGTAAACATTAACATTGTAGGATTTATCGGTTTCTTTTAAATATATAACTTCGGATAAACTGAACTTCGAATAATCAGTTTTATTGTAGCTGTTTATCCAGTCATCTTTCATATATTTTGGAAGATTAAGCTGTGAAGAATTTTTTCCGACAAGTGATTGACTGGTTAGTCCGGTTAATATTTCAAATTCGTGATTAACATAGATGATTTGAAAATCATTATTATCGTTTTCAATAACTTTATGAATAACAACAGCTGTATCGATGTTATTGAGAACACTTTTCAACAGATTATTTACATTGTTTATCATAGGTTCTTCTTCACATCATCGATTTCTTTTATTAAACAAATAACACATTACTTATAGTAACCGCACCATAATTTATTCTAAAACTAAAATTTCTTTCCTCAACAATTAATAATCGATGATGAAATAAATGTCAATTGAAATATCTTAAAAAACTGATAATTGGTAACGGATGATTCTATGATATAAATTTATTTAATTTTTCAAACGCGATTTTTTTTAGCGATTTACCCAGAAACCCTTTCGGTATAAAAGAATAAACGTTTTTCAGATTCAAATATTTTGTTAATTCAGCTTTTTTTAGTTTTTCAGGAAAACCAAAATTGACTGGTTTATTTTTCAATATGTATAATACGTTTAGTCCTGAAAATTCTTTGATACCGTAAATATTTGCTTTAGGATTATTTGTTTTAATTTCAGTCAGCCTTTTTTTTGCCGCCTTTATCAGCTTGATACGATAGTCGTATACAAGAGCACTGGTCGGGCAATTAGCCGCGCAGACAGGTTTTGAAGAATAATTTTCAATGCAACCCTGGCATTTAAAGGCGTGATTGACTTTAATTGATCCTGATGATTTATCTCTATGTATGAATACCGCTTTATAGGGGCAGACCTCCTCACAATTTCCGCAGCCGATACATTTATGTTGATCGATTACCACCCATCCTTTAAAACTTGAAATAGCATCTTCTGGACAAACCTTAATGCAGTTAGCGTCTCGGCAGTGAAGACACATAGTCGGAAATGCCGACCACTCCGACTTTTCTTCATTTTCGGAACGCGTAAATATAATATCTATCCATCTGAAGGAAGATAATTTTGATTTAAAAGAATATTCAAATCCAGTTTTGGAAATAGTTCTGGATGGTGGTATATTATTCCACTCAATACATGCCGCAGTGCAATTCCCGCATGCTATGCATTTTGTTGTGTCAATTAGAAAAGCTTTTTCTCCCAATTTAATACTCCTTTATGACTTCTGCAAACAATAACCCGTTTCCCGGAGCTATTTTCGATGAAGGATATCCGAAAACATATATCAGAGGATAAAAGAGGTCATTATATGAAAAGTCTTTTACTCTATCTGTTATTAATACTTCCGCTTTTAAATTATCATCATTAAGTTTAACGGTTATAAAATCTCCATCGCTCACTTGTAAAATTGACGCTGAATATTTTGAGATTTCACAATAGTTATAGTTTGCTGAAAATAAATTGTTTAAATATTTTGAAATATTAGAATTATTATTTGAATCGAATAATACTAGATATGTATTTTTTGAAACAGTTGAAAGAAATTTTGACATTGGTGTGTAAACCGGCAATGGTCCGTTAACCATATTTTTCGCAAACAAATACGCCGTCCCCTCACGGTTGAAATAAAATGGATTAGAATTATCACTTCCTATTTCACCGATAACAGCGTCCAAAATCATTTCTTTAGATATTATCTGCTTATTAGAATTATATGGCTGATAATTTCTGTCCGCGGACGCTCGGTTAAATAAATATCTGGAATTATCCGGCCAACTGTATCCCCATTCAGGAGAAATATATACAGACTTGTCGGAGCTTTTATTTGATTGTCTTTAGCAAGGTTTTTAGAGTTTTCCCCGATAACTCCGGAATATAGCCAGTTGCCGGCACTGATGTCATTATCAGTATTATAATCATCAGTACATTTGATGGCAGTATTGTTGTTAAGCGATATCCCTGACATTTCTTTTAATATATCCAGCTGATAGTTTTTTGAATAATCCCATCTAGAATAATTAATTGTATCAGGTAGAACTCCTGTATTTGATTTATACAAATTTTTAAGTTCCTTCATCAAATCGATTATAATTGAACTTTCATCATAAATATTTTTTGATGTGCTGATTCCTTTTACCCATTGTA
>CAYLTM010000149.1:284-1010 GCA_964386495.1 uncultured Leptospirales bacterium | reverse complement strand
TGATGCTTAACAGGAAACAAAAACACTTCAACTGTAGAATCGGGAAAATCTTTCCAGAACTCAGTAAAATCATCAGGAAATGATGATGTCATTAATATCCAATCCATTTGATGAAGATTATTTGTCAGCTGATTATAATTTATTGGACAACCGTGAACATCGAAATTAAAAAAGAATGCTCCTTTATATTTAACGGCAGTGAAATTTTCAGTAATGCTTTTCAAGTCGGTGATTTTTTCCGGTTTAGGAAGATATTCATAAAATGATTTTGCCGAATCAGTTTTTTTTGAAAACCATGCGTTATTAAGACTATCAAAATATTTACTAAAATTTTTCCACAAGTTTATACTTTTAGGATCGACTATTGAATTGGTATTGTTTTGAATATAGAACCTGTAATCTTTATCAAAATTGCCTATAACTGGAAGCGGAATATATCCCGGTAGTGAATGATAACCGCTGATCTGATCGGTCACCCCCTGATCATTACATTTGTTCGAGGTGAAATAAAGCCCTCCGCCAGGATTACCGATATTGCCCATTAAAGTCTGCATAATAAGTATCGATCTGATCGTTTCAGGGCAATTGCTTTTTTCTGTAATCCCGTCTCCGATAATAATAGATATCGGTGAAGGGTTAGAAGATTTCACTGTGCATAACTCAGCGATTTCTACAAAGGTTTCGCTTGGAATTGACGTTTCCATTTGTACAAGAATCGGACTGAAT
>CAYLTM010000149.1:0-243 GCA_964386495.1 uncultured Leptospirales bacterium | reverse complement strand
CCCAAAAGACTTGCTACCAAAGTCCATACAACAATAATTGATGAGAAAAAAACCTGATCGGTCGAAGGATTTATTTGCAGGTGGTAGTCTGCTGACAATGCGGTTTCAGTAAATCTCGGATCGATTACGATAATTTTAGCACCGTTTTTTTTAGCGATCATTATGTGTTTGAAAATAATTGAAGAATTTTTTGCTGTATTAGTACCCACAATCATAATTAGTTTACTGGTTTCAATGTCTGAT
>CAYLTM010000148.1:9208-9566 GCA_964386495.1 uncultured Leptospirales bacterium | reverse complement strand
CTCACGCCGGTTAAAAAGACAAACTGCAGATTAGCGTCCTGATCTTTGATGACCGAATATAGATTTTTCAGCAAATCACGCATCTCTATCAGCACATCCGGATTCTCAATATTATCTAACATTGGTTTATCGTATTCATCGATAAGAATCACAACTTTTGAATTATATTTCGCGAGTGCCGCTTTAATGAGATTTGCAAGAACACCCTGAATGTCAGTATCAAATTTTATGTCGAGTTTGAGATGCTCAGCATTGCTTTGCAAAATGTATTTTATACGGACATTAAATTCTTCAGAATTTTTACCGCCGCCGCTAGCGAAGTCTATTTTGATGACAGGATATTTTTTCTCCCAGTTCC
>CAYLTM010000148.1:1471-9181 GCA_964386495.1 uncultured Leptospirales bacterium | reverse complement strand
ATAACTCCTTATTCCCTTCGAAAATTTCTTTCAGTGTATCGAGAAAAAGACTCTTGCCGAACCGCCGCGGCCGCGAAAGAAAATATCTGCCTGTTGATTCAATAAGCTTATGCGCAATTTGCGTTTTATCTACATATACCATATTTTCTATAATGATGGTTTTGAGTGTGCTTATCCCGATAGGAAGGTTCTTCATATGATGCTCCCGTCCGGCAGAACCGGAATTTACTTTAACTACCACCAGCACAGCATACAATTATATAAAAATAATCATCAATGCGGTTTTGCATTAGACACATGAATCAAAAATAACCCGCCGGACAAAGCGAGAATCGAAACCGCAAGATAAATCATATCCAGCGGCGTAGAATAGTTAGTCGCTAAATGCAGAACCATCTGAAAGTATTTTACGATCAGAGCCATAAGAATTACCTTGGCGATTTTGTCCTTCAAACTATCCAGCGATTTAATATCCAGAATGTTTGACGCGGAACTGTCCCTTGCCGGATCTATCCTTGAGACAAACAATTCATAAAGTCCAAGACTAAAAATCAGCAGAACTACCGCTATTAAAAAAATATCAATCGCTCCGATAATCGCGCTTATGGATTCGGCGTGAATATCATAGGTGTGTGATCCGCTAATAATTTTCTTCAAAATGGTAATAATAACACTGAAAATATCATAGGTTCCAATTACAAAAAGCAACAGAGACGCGGCGAGACTGGCGACTACTGCAAGCAGAACCATGAGTCTGGATTTCCATAAAATCTGTTCGAAAATATTTGACAAAGTAAAAGCCGCTTTGCGTCCGTTTTCTAAAAACTGATCGTTATCTTTCATAATTATTTATCTCTCTTTTTTATCTTCTTCTAAAAATATAAGTTTCGAACTTCCTGATATTTCTGTTTTAATTTCAGGTTTACCTTTATAAAATAATTTTCCTGAACCATTCATTACAATTTTAAGTTTTTCTGTAGCGAAAATATATGATTCTGTTGAACCACTACTTTCGAAGTACGCCAATTTAACCTCGCAATTTCTCGCGTCAAGATCACTGCTGCCGTTGCATTCCACTTTCAGCTCGTCAATTTTTCCTGATGCAACAGTTTTGGACGAACCATTTAATTCAATATCAACTTTTGTAGAATTAAAATTTATTTTCGCGTCTGAACTGCCCGACAATTCCATCTTTACAGTTTTAGCAGTCATGGACATATCTATCTTGGAACTGCCGGATGTCTCAATACTTATGTCATCAAACTCCAGATTTTCTCCCTGCAAAGTACAGCTCCCTTTTATTTCAATGTTCTTAATATTTTTATAACCGACAATAAATTTCGGTGTCGACTTAATAATTGCCAATGGCTTATAACCAATTTTCAATTTTCCGTTTTTGTTTTCGATTACGATTTTTTCGAGGTCGCCGGTTTCAGCGATTATTTCAATAGATTCTTCAGCCGATTTCACTAACTGGATAATTCCTTTTCCTGAAACATTCAGAGTATTAACATTATCAAGTTTTTTTACGACACTTTGAGTTTCCGCGTATAACAAGGAAAACGCTATAATGGGAACAATCGATGCTATAATTAATTTTTTCATAGTTTTCATCCTTTTCAAATTATTATCATTTTCAATAAAATTTATTCCAAGTGTCAAGTTAAAACCGGATACATCAAAAAAATATATTGATTAATTTTGGCATTTATGTGATTATGTCTCATAGAGGTAACGATGCTGACTAAAGAAGGACTAGTCCATATTTATACAGATAATTCCAGGGAGCTCTACGCTTTTATAAGACGTATGGTTGGCTCGAAAGAAACTGCCGACAATATTCTGCATGATGTTTACAAAAAGATGATTATACTTTCCGATAAAAAGGATCTCGACATAGCTAATATTAAATTTCTGCTTTTTGCTCAGGCAAAAAAATCTATCGCGGATAATCTTGGGAAAAAATCTCAACAGGGCAAAGAACACAGCTCTGACACCTTTGCGTATAAAACAGAATACGAGTTTGACACGACAATTGATGACGAACTCATAATTCAAAGAATGAATCCTGTGTTAAACAAAATGAGCCTTCTAATGAAAACTGTATTTATTCTTAAAAAAGATTTTCTTATGGATTTTCAGGATATTGCATTTATCTGTGGAATTTCTGAAAAAGCTGTTCATCGGTGTTTAAGGAGTGCAGCAGTAAAATTTGTTAATGATTTTGTTAAAGCCGGATATATTCATTATTCATTCATTTATATTCTTTTTTATTTAATAATATTTCCTCTGAAAAATATAGTGATCACATGAAAAAGCATTTAACAATCGACGAAATAATGGATTTAGTTACCAGCGGCAAAGCTATCAACGGCAACCTTAGAATGCATCTTAAAGAATGCGGTGCATGCAGGGATGTATATTCTTTTCTGCGGAAGGTTTTCACACCCTTTGATAACTCTTCTCAAATACCCGATGACGTTATCAGAAAAAATATTCTTAGCTCATATAACAAAATTGTGGAAAGTAAAAACCGGCGCCCGATTTACAACATAATTAAAAAAGCGATTTACGTGATTACACTCGTGTCAATTATATCAAGAGTCGCTGTTTCAGGGTACTTACTTTACAAAGAGAATTCCCTTGAAAACCGTTTGTTTATTGCAGATATGTCCGGCGATGTTAAAATTGACGGCAAACTTCCGGATAAAAATAAAAACGTAGAAAAAAATAAAACAATAGTAACAGCCGAAGCGAGTTCCTGTTCATTATACTTTTCAGACAACATACTAATACATCTAAAAGAACAAACGGGTTTCCTGTTCAAAGATATCTACAATAAAGACGGTTTAAGAAATTATTATTTTGTTTTAATAAACGGCAAGGCTGACGTAACATTTACACCAGGTGCCGGTAAATTTTCTTATATGTTCTTAACTCCAAATTCGGAAATTCACTGCACCGCCGCCAGATATCTTCTTGAAACTGACGGAGTCAATACGGTACTTTCACTAAATGAAGGCGGCGCTAAAATTGTCAGCACTGAATCAGGAAAATCTATTGACGCGAAAACAGGTTTTAGATATTATATTTCCGGTGAAATCGTTGAAAGCTCAATGAGTACTTCTATAACAGAGAATATTCCATCTGTGATTCCCGTAGCGGAAACAAAAACCGTAACACCTAAAAATTCAGTTAACACTTCAAAAAAAATTAACCCTAAAAAAACAACCACTAAAGAGAAGACGGTTAAGAAAAAAACAGTAAAAAAAACAGTACCTGTTAAAAAGAAATTAAATTGACAATTATTGAATTATAAGATTAATTGTATTTATTACAGAATTCCAACGCAGGGGACTCTATGAAGTTTATTAGTGCTATTAAAGATTTTAGAAAGAGAATTAATTCAAGTAAAAAAGAAAAAAACAGAGCTCTTCTGTTAATTTTCACAACATTCCTTATTCTCGATTATCTCCTTATATGTTTTCACATCGGCAGAAATCCTTTAGCGGTTTTCCCAAGCATCCCGTCCTTGGATAAAAGAGTAAATATTTCTGTATTTTTGCCTTCACTTGACGGACAGACGCTCCTTCAGGAATCGCGAATGGTTGAAAAAAACGCGGAAACTGAAATGTTCATCACAGATTTAATAAATTTCGTTATATATGGATCTTCTTTCGAAAACACTAAGGAAACAATTCCGGTAAAGGATTTGATTGTCCGTAAAATTTGGCTCATCAACGATGAATGTATTGTTGATTTCCGGTTAAGCTATACTGATAAAAATACGAATATCATTGAAAATTCGGAGACCAATTTTAAAAACGCTGTCGAAAAAACTATTCTAACAAATGTTAAATCGGTAAAAAAAGTTACCCTTGTGCAAAAGGGCATTTATAATAGAAGTCTCTGGTAAATCATTTTCGGCTATACAACATGCCAATTTCGACAATCTAATCTATTCGATCAGGCTGCCAATGTTAAATCGTCAACCCGACTAAACTATTTGATGGTGTGAATTAAATTCCGGGGTACCCGAAATTTAATTCACACACTTATTTGATTAAATCCTTGTTAATATCATCAAGAATATTTTTGTCAGGCTTCATGTTTTGTATAGTATCGCTAATGTCGGATTTCTGATCCTGTACAACATTGTTGTCCGGCATATTTTTTATCTGTATCGACCCTGTTCCAGAACAAATAGCACATTCTTCTTCCGGCAAGGTTCCTGGAATAAACACTTCGCTGACAACACCTATACAGTTCGCTGATGGTTTTTTCCCTGTAATTTCACAAACATTCGCGGTTATTAAATCCGCATATTTAGGAAAATCTGAAGACGGTGTATTTCTAAGAATATACCTCATGTATTTACCCCAGAGAGGTGCCACTATCGATCCGCCGGTCTGCCCTTTTCCAAGAGTCCTTCCCTGAGCATCATAACCCATCCATATACCAGTCGTGTATTCCGGAGTAAATCCCACAAACCAGGCATCCTTCCAGTTATTAGTAGTTCCTGTTTTACCAGCTACCGATCTTCCAATTCTGGCGGAGCCGCCGGTTCCAGCGTCTACAACAGTTTTCAAAAGGCTGATCATTACTTCAGCGGTTTCAGGTTGTATAATCTGATAAGTATTGTCCTGCTTCATCTTTTCTATTTTTTTGAGAATATCCTTTTCAGGATTCTCCATTTCAACACCGTTGTAATCAACAATATAACGGATAAAATTTTGAACTCCCGCTTTACCGCCGTTAGCAATTATCGCGTAGGCACGTGTTTGTTCCAATGGTGTCACCTCCATTGTGCCGATCGCTATAGAAAAATTTCGAGGAATTCGCTGCTTGGCTTCAGCTTCTGTAAGATTGTAAAATTTCGCATAATAGCTGATAACTGTGTCAACACCGATAGTTTCCGCAATTCTCACGGAAATTACATTTATTGATTTCGCCAGTGCTTTACGAAGTCTGACAAATCCGGAGTATCCTTCCTCATAGTTTTCCGGTGTCCATGAGCCGCCTTCAAAATCCAGATATAATACCGGCGCGTCAAGTACACCGGTAGCCGCTGTAAATTTTTTCGATTCTATCGCGGCGGCGTACAAAAGCGGTTTAATAGAAGAACCCGCTTGACGCATAGACTGTGTAACACGGTTTAATTGATTAGTTGTTGTAAAATCACTGCCGCCAACCATCGCTTCTATATAACCGTTATTATGATCGATTGTGACAAGAGCACCCTCGACATTTTCGTTTTCAAGAATCTCAAGAAAAGCGAGTTTATATTCATTAAGCATGTTATCGATAGCATTTGTACCATACATATAATTTAGAAATTCGAAGGTATCAAGGAAATCCTGTTTGAAATTTTCATTAAATTTTTTCGCTTCGATTGATCCTTTTTTACTGAAATTATGAATATCAAACATATAGGAGACTAGACTAATCGTATCATAATAATTATCTATAATGAAGTCGGAATTAGTAAACGATAACTGTGAAGAAATTTTCGACTGTTCATTCAGCTTGTCGGTCAACATCTGCTGTGCCATAGTCTGCTTATCGATATCAATTGTTGTGTAGACCTTAAGACCCTTGTTATACACCATATCTTCGCCGTACTTTTTAACAATCTGCCGGCGGATAGTTTCTGTTACCCATGGAGCGTAATCAATACGCTTCGTCCATGTATTGGTTGAAGGGGGAATCTCATTGATAATCTGGAGATACTTCGGCCAGTAGTCCAGATAGACTTTTTCAGCATCGGCTATACTAAGAAAACCAAGATCAACCATCCGCGAAAGAGCAATTCTGTGAAGCCCCATTGATATTTTTGGATTCTTAATCGGCGAATATATATTCGGTGCGGACGGCAGAGTTGATAGTAACGCACATTCTGCTTTATTGAGTTCCCAGACATTTTTGCTGAAATAAAATTTGGCAGCGGACTGAACGCCGTATGTTCCGTGTCCCATAAATAATTGATTAAGATACATTAAAAGTATTTCATCTTTCGTGTATATCTTTTCAATCATTAATGCTATGAACGCTTCATTAATTTTTCTAAAAATATTTCGTTTGCCGGATGTGAGCATTATCTTTGCCAGCTGCTGAGTAATTGTACTGCCGCCCTGTTTAATTTTACCTGAAATAATATTCACGAAAAACGCACGTACAATCCCTTTTGGATTAATACCATGGTGATCGTAAAACTCGTTATCCTCCATGGCTACAAAAGCGTTTACGAGATCCTGCGGAATTTTGTCGAAGGCTACAACTTCACGTTTCTGTTGAAACAGTTCAGAAATGAGCTTGCCGTTTTTATCGAATATTCGTGTAATAGTATCAGGCCGGTAACTTGCTAAAGACTTCACTTTATTGTAGCTGACTATTAAAAAACCTGTAAAAAGAATTATACTGACAATTGAAACAATAATTATTGGAATACTATAAGATTTTATAAAATCGATAACAAATGACAAGTAATCCGCCGCGCTATGCGACACATAGTAATTTTTTTCATGCTCCACGTTAATCGGAATTTTTGTTTCGACAATTTTTTCCGTAATACCATTCTGAGCTGGTATTACATTTTTTTCAACTGACGCGAAATTCTCTACTTTTCGGTCTTCAATTTTAAAGGAAATTTTTTTATTGATTACTATATTGTCATTATTTTTTCCGGCATATCTGCCGTCATATTTTTTTCTAAACATTTTTCTACCAGATTGTTATTTTTCGTGATTACTGCTTTTTGCAGGAAATATTTCCGATTAGTATTTATCAACAATATTTTCAACTTATGATTTCATGCTGCTCATTTCTTTTTGGATATTTTCGGTGTTAATATTCGCTTTTATAAACATATCAAAAAGTTCTTTATCGATTTTATTTGCATTGGCTTCCATTTCCAAAATCTGCATTGCCCTTTCATGAGTCATGGCTTTTTTATATGGTCGGTCGCTTGCAGTTAGTGCGTCATAAATATCCGCGACAGCCATCATGCGAGCTTGAATCGGAATATCCGCACCTTTTATTCCATACGGATATCCGGTTCCATCAATTTTCTCATGGTGCATTATCGCGATTTTGGGAATGTTTTTAAACTCTGTAGGCCATGGAATTTTACTTACAAAATTATAAGTATGAAGAACATGACTCTCTATTTCCTTTCTTTCTTCATTATTTAGACTTCCCCGTTTGATGCTGAGGTTTTCCCGTTCCTTAGGACTCAGAATCATCAAGGAATTACCATCGAGATCTATACAGTCAATTTCGGAAACCTCAGTGAAAATGGCATTAACGATTTCTGAAGGATCTTTATCCAACGGTGTCGGTTCGTTAAGTTTGGATATTTCGTCCTTAATTTCTTTTATCCTTTTAAGCTTATCGGGAATGGAACAGTCCTTTGAATCGATTACTGTTTTTATTTCCACAGACTTATAAAGAAGATTTAATTTAAGCATCAGATTTTCGTATTCAAGCGGAAACAGTTTTTTAGCTTTCATAAATATTGATAAATCAATATAAACCTTTCCAAAATCGTGAAGCAGTGCGGCATATTCAAGTTCTTTAAGCTGTATCGAAGAGAATGTAATCTCGGCAAATGGAGTTTTATGTTCTTTGTTTATAGCGTCAGCGAGCATTTTACAGATTACGGCGACTCTGAATGAATGTCCTGATGTTCCCGGGTCGCGGCTTTCTATCGCG
>CAYLTM010000148.1:0-1461 GCA_964386495.1 uncultured Leptospirales bacterium | reverse complement strand
AATTCTTCAAACTGAGTCTGGATCTGGTTAAACATCCTACTATTTTCTATTGATATCGCCGCCTGACCGGCAACCGCTTCCATCATTTCCTCATATCTCTTATCGAAGTTAAAGACTTTTGCGTCAAAATCCGATTTTGTCTGTAAAACAATTTCATATGCTTCATTCCCGGTAGAGTTGCGGGATTCTATTCTTTTTTTACTGTTAATGAGCTGAATAACCCCGATAATATCTCCGCTATGACCACGCATCGGCATAACAAGCATAGATTTAGTACGGTAGTTGTTTTTATTATCAAAAGACTTGTTAAACGATATAGGATCATTCTCGCTTAATTGATACACGTCTGGAATATTCAGAATTTTGCCGGTTAACGCGACATATCCTGCGATCGACGATTTATCATAAGGGATTACGAATTCCTCAAGCGGAAGCTCTTTTGAAAACGTATGAGAAAATTTGAAACGAATTTGTTTTTTCCCTTCTTCAGGTTCTTCAATAATATAAATACTGCCGGCATCCGCGCCTGTAATAGTCTTACTGAGTTTCAGAATTAGCCTGAGCAGTTTATCGGTATTTTTTTCCATTGCCAGATTACGACCGATATTAATAAGGTTATCCTGATCTTGTTTCATGTCAAGCAGCCGTGCGAGATATTCATCTCTCTTTCTTATTTGATTATAAGCTTTTTGAAGATGAAAGAAAGTATTTTTCACAGCGAAATTAAATTCACTTTCGGGCAGCTCGTCATACCAAACAAATCCGATGTTTTCGTTTTCATAGAATGAATCGGCTATACTGTTCGTAATGCTAATCGCGTACATATATGAAAAATTCCATTGCTTGAATATCTGGATAATATTATTCAGTTCCATATATTCATTATCAGTAATAAATATTATTACGCCAAGAGCCACCTCAGCGTTTTCTTTCGGGATTATTCCAGATATGCTGTTTATTATATCCGAGGTGATTCTACTATCGGGGTTCTCAGACGTAAATTTAATTTTCTCGGAAGCACCCGCCGAAATAAACACGGTTCGCTCAATTGGGAATTTTTCTTCAATCATAATATATCCATTATACGGTTTCTACGAAATTATTACCATTTAACATTATAAAAGCGGTTGAGTCAACATAAATCTATGAAAAAATAAATACTGGAAATGAATAATTTCGGGTCTAAGAAATTTACTTGATTAATATGATTATACCTGTGATAATTGACTTGAATTCTTGATTATCATAGGAGCAATTTTTATGAAAAAGTTCATAGCGGCTATTATTCCATTGCTGATTGTTGTTGCCGTTTTCGGGTTTTACACCAAACGCGTAATGTCGAGCGCGAACTTCTATATCGGTTCAGATAAATCCTTCGGCACAAATGAAATGCCTTATGTGAATCTGGAAGGACCCCGTTTGTCAGATTACGAGTTCCGTGTTTATAAAATTGATAATCCC
>CAYLTM010000147.1:4549-9620 GCA_964386495.1 uncultured Leptospirales bacterium | reverse complement strand
CGGGTTTGACTTTATTGTCAAGAGATAAAACCTTAGGATGCCTCCCGCAAAGGTCGCAGAGAAAGTCGAAGGAATACAAGATGTAATATTCATTTCAAAAGGTTTGGCGGTAAGACCGAATAAAGCAACATTAAGCAGGTCAGCTTCGTTGGCATACACACACGCAATCTGATGAGGTGTGAGTTCTTCAGGGAGAAGGTTCTGCTTTACTGCATCGGTGTGTATATGGTAATTTATTTTAGAAAGTTCGCGCTTGGCAGACCAGCCGAGCTGTTTTTGTTCTTCTTCTTTGAGACGCTGAAATTCTTTAATCAAATAAAGCTTAAACGGGACGCTTATTGCCGATCCGAATTCAAAGGCTATGTCTTTATGGGCATATGTGCCGCCATATTTGCCTTTTTTTACAATTATTCCTACTGCGTTAGTTTCCTCAATCCATTCTGAAACGCTCATTACAAAGCTTGGCAACCCGGCTTGTGATTTAAAGTTGTCAAATTCGACCACTTTAAAATCAGGATTATTTATGAGCTCCCAGGTTCCTAAAAATTCCAATGTATATCGGGTTCGTAGCCAGTTTTTAATGATATCTGCTGCCCGGCTCTCGCTTTCTTTTGCATTGGCCATGTCGGTCAGAGAAATGTAATCTTTACCATCAACAGTAATAACTTCAATATCTGCATTTATCACATTTATTCTGGTCATATCGGCATCTTCCTTATTCTCTCATTTGTTGCATAAATCCACTTCTTATGTGATATGTCTTTATCGAGATACTGAATTATATTGTCATGCTTTTGATTCATGATGCGGTATATGCCGAAGTCCAGTTCAGACTGGTCGAGCTGGAAGAGTTCTTTAAGCAGAGATTTGAGTTTTTCGTAGGATTGTGACATGGGGATGATTTCCTTTTAATAGATCAATTTTAACAATTCACATGATTTATAGGGTTTCTTGGATCCGTATATTTTAAAACATTTTTATATGTCTTAATCAAACACCAGAACGAAATAGCCGGGTTTGACTTTATTGTCAAGAGATAAAACCTCAGGATGCCTCCCGCAAAGGCCGCAGAGAAAGTCGAAGGAATATCGATTTCATCTGAAGAATTGCTGTCTTGTTGAGTTTAAGAAGGCGAAAATCCTGCGATAAATCATCATTGATAAAATGATTATTAAGATTTTCAAGATTGGAAAGACAGACTAACTAAGACATATCCGCATAATCACAAATGTTCCCTTTTTAATCGGGATGTTCATCACGCCACATTTTTGCCGTTTTACCAAACAATGCTATATAAAGAACAGCTGTTTCTGTAGTATGCACAAGATTAATCTGCGTTTTTGACAATGCAGAAGCCATGAAAATTGCTTTAAAAGAGTTGACAAAGTATATACCATGATATAGATTATATTATAGAGGCAATTATTATGCAAAGTGCGAAACTTTTTATAAATGGTAGAAGCCAAGCAGTACGCCTACCCAAAGAATATAAATTTTCCGGCAATGATGTGCTTATCCAAAAAGTTGGAGATGCCGTGATTCTTCTTCCTCATGACAAATCCTGGGAAGTATTTCTTCATGGATTGAACAGTTTCACTGATGATTTTATGGATAAAGAACGTAATCAAGGTAAAAGTCAAAAAAGAGAAGATCTCTAATGTACTTGCTTGATACGAACATCTGTATTTATATAATTAAGAAGAGGCCGCTCGATGTTATAAAAACATTAAAGACAAAATCAAAAAAGTATAACTACGTTTCATCAATTACTGTTGCTGAATTAGAATATGGTATTGCAAAAAGTCAATTTCCCGAAAAGAATAAAATAGCTCTGATTGAGTTTTTATCTATATTTAAAATTTTGCCATTTGATGATACTGATGCTGTTGAATTTGGATTGATTAAAAAAGATTTAGAAAAGAAAGGCAAGTTAATTGGTCCAATGGATTTATTAATATCAGCTCAGGCAAAATCTAAAAATTTGATTCTTGTTACAAACAACATAAAAGAATTTGAAAGAGTAGAAGGACTGAAGTTAGAAAATTGGGTAAAAGAATAATAAAAGCATTTATAAGTTCATCTTCAGCAAAATCAATACCTGAAATATTTTCTTCAATATCAACCACGCATGTCTATCTTATCGAAATGATAATATGTATATTACAGATATAATTATAAGTAATATTCAGGTGTTTATGGCTGCTATTCTTGATCAGGAGATGATATCGGAACATGAAGCAGAATCAATTCATAAATTCGGAAAACCTTTCACAGAAGTACATCTTTGGTTGGACGAATTTGCTGGTACGCCACCGTTTGGAATGCGGCATAGAAAAATCCGACATCATTTTGCAGGCATACTGGAACCGGTAGGAAAATTCGGACCGGATTCTTACAAAGCCGTTTATCAGCACATAGTATCTGATCTGAAAATGGAAGGCTGGACGGAACATGATCATTTCCCACAAAATGAAGCCGACTATATTAGAATGGGATTATTTTGAGAAAGGTGAAAAAATAATACTGTTATTATCATAAAATATTACAACATCAACATATCATGTATATCTTATATTTGAAAAATTGATTACTATATAATATAACTGTTTAACAGTAAAATAATTTTTAGGAGTATTTTATGAAAAAGCTTATTGTGTTAATTTTCCTTATTCCATATGATGAAATAAGTTTTATTAATAGTTTGGAAGAAATATGAATTTAAATGACGGAAAGCGATATTTAAGATATTTTTGTAACATGTACTTGCTAATTTCTTCAGCAATCGCCGATTGAGAAATTATCGTGATATTTGTAAATTGCATTTGGTGATATTACCGAGAAAACATTATAGAATTATAAGGAGTAGTCAATGGGTTCATCACCTGATACCGCTTTACTTGAAGATAATCTTGAATTCATTGAAAACGAAATTGATAATGATGAGAATGACGTTGATCAACTAGATGAGATTTCAGAAAAATCAAAACTGCTCAAATTAGTCAAAGATTGCGGATTAAAAAAGAAGCAAGCTTATAAATTTCTATCTTCGGTTGAACTTGATTTTATTCGGAAAGAATCTGAGCGACTGGAATTATCATCTCTTTTCATGAATTATTGCAAGTATGGCGAAGGGTCATGGCTAAACCCCATGCCCTATATATTGATGATCGATGAAAGTCTGATGAAATTTGCTTGTGCAACTTCCTCGAGGTCGGATATTATGCAACCCATAATAAAACTGCTGAATTATCTGGCAGTAAATGATATCAACCCGACATCATTTTTAAAATATGTAATATCACCGCGACTGCTGAATGATAACAACTGGCGCAAATGGAATGAAAACCATTATGAGTCTTTCAAAATTATTGCAAACGTTCTTATAGAAATGAATGGTATTTCTCCATTCGTCAGCGAAAAAATAAACAATGCAGGAAACAACCTTTCAAAGGGTATTGTACTTGTGAAATATGTTGGTAGCCCATTGTCAATGTTTTCCGAAAATGAGCTGGGAAATAAAATTCTAATTAATAGGTATCAGCAAGCATGGCATAAGATTTCTCTCGATAGCTCGTTTTCAATACTCTTCATCAAGACTAATATTCTTCATTTTTTTTATGCTCTCTGCGGAAAATTAACACTTCAGCATTTAACTCTTATCATCGAACAGATTCCAGAAATTGAGAATGGTTTTCGTGAAAATTCGGAAAACTTCAAAGGTCTCGATCTATCTAAAATAAATATGAACCTTTATGATTATGATATTGGAAAATCTATTAACTCTCGAATAAATAAAGGTTTTAAAATCGCCGATTATGTTCATGAGATAAAATCGTACCTTAAAATTATTACAGCTCTGTTATCAACAAATTCTGGAATTTTCCTTTGCGGGTTTTTTGCAAACAAATTATTTCATTTTAAAGATCCGGCGATAGCCGAAGCAATAGCTAATCTCATTAGTATCCTTGACGATGATGGAGGAAAAAGGGTATATATTTGGCATACAAAAAAGATGCTGTTGAAAAATAAGGATGAATTAAGTAGCTATATTCAGTATGTTGAGGACAATAACGGATGTGACCCGAATTACCCGCATGCCGACAATGTTTTCCAGCCCATCGAACAGGAGAATGCTTTTTACAGCATTATAAATGTAGCTAACAAGCTTGAGATTTCGGTAAAAGAACTTGAGATACAATATCTTAAAAGAACAAATGTGAAATTTAAAACTGTTCAAGATGATGATATTCCAATTCCATTAAATTTTAATGTTGATAAATATATTTATAAAGACCTCATTAACTCGTATATGAAAAAACATCCTTCTTCAAAAGAAATAATTGGTAAATATCATGAAGAATTCATCTCAGGCAATGATACGAGCTGGGACAAAAATTGGATGAAGGAAATTGATTCTCTCGGTATATCTTTGCATGGACCGCTTCTTAGAATGGCAATAAGGGGAATTGGTAATTATTTTTCAGATCAGAAAAGTTCAAGCTTTACTAATCTCTATGATCAATATAATGTTATAAATGATGTCAAAAATATACCGGTTCATCATAAATTTGTCATGCCAGTTATGGATAACACTAACCAAGCGACTATTGCTCGGGATGAGATAAAGAAAAGAATTAATCTAAAACTTGTCTCATCGGTATGGCAAATGTTGACTACTGAAGAACCATTTTCTCCAAACCTGATACAGTCAAGAATAAACGCTCTATCAATGGCATTGAATGATCCTTTGCAAAAATTGATGCAGAAATTGGAAATTCTAAACAAAGCAGTCATGGAAGAAACGGATAAGGATTCTATCCTGAAAGAGAAAAAAGAAATAGAAAAACTCAATGAGAAAATATCCAAAATTAAAACTAAGAAAACAAATTTTGAAAATATTCTAAATTTATTCCCATATCTGAATGATTATCAAAAAATTACTGTTGGAATAATTACTGCGGGTCATATTGGCAATACGGGTGATGAGTTGACTAATATTGTTTCCTCTCAACTTCTACAAAATTATGCCAAAAAAAAAGAGATTAGCACTCGTCTAGAATTTCTCAAATCG
>CAYLTM010000147.1:0-4539 GCA_964386495.1 uncultured Leptospirales bacterium | reverse complement strand
ATCGGACATTGCTATTGAAATGATAACATTCAAACAGTTCACATATATAATGAACACTCTTGAAGTGCTGATTAATCTTGCTGTAAGTGACTCTGAGCTACAAAATATAGTTTTATCTGATAATGAAACCAACAGACAATTGAGGGGGGCAATGGTGCCGTTTTTGCTGACGAGAAATAAAGTATTCTCAATTGACCATCAGGATGCAGCATTGAAGAAAATGTATTCGTTTGGAAAAATTTCAACCGAAAGAGCCCTCTGGCAGGACATAATAGAATCTGTAAAAAACGATGACTCGAAATATTTCCATCATTATCATTTAAATACATCGAGAACAATCATGGATGCTTATTATGGAGATATGGGTGGTATCTGTCTTGCCCGTGAAACATCATCGATAAAAAACTTAAGGATGTTTAATATAAGGTTGATTTCGGAAAAGGACAAAGAAGTTGTCGGTATGGCTATACTGCATGCGTCCAATAGAGGACTTGCTAGTTATAAACCAAATTGTGGTGTTTTTCTACATGTTTTTGCTATTAATCCATTACGTTCAATACTAACATCTATGAGTACGAAACAGCAGCTTCTTATGTACCTGAATTATCGTAAACTTTTCGAGACTTTTTCAATTCGGACAAAAAAGATCATTGTATTGTCCGGAGTGGTTGACCAATACATAATATCAAATGACTGGAGTTTTCGGGAGATAATCGTCAACTACGAACTGAAAAACCATGCTAAAAAAGTTAATGATGCCTATGGATTATCAATTATTTATAAAGAAGATGAATTCGCTCAAGCATTAGTTATCATAGATCCTAGTAGACCGGAAACATTTAGAGCCGATGAAGCAATTAAAATTATAACGTCGAAAGAAAATTAAAGAATCATAATATGGTATTTTATGTAAATAACATATACTACTTAAATATTTAATAAATACTTTATCAATATTGCTATACGAATAAGAAGCTCAGAATGAACCCAAATGTAAAGACGAAATTAAAACCATTTAATAAGCTACTTCAATCAATATCACTACCCATTAAAACCATCGTCTAGCGAAATCGGAACAGGAACAAGTGAAATATTTCACATATACAGGCGATATTTGGACACATGAAGCATTACCCGAATTGAATGTGGCTATGAACACAAAATCTGAGGGGTTTCTCGTAATTAATTATAAATAATATCAGGTTTGAATTAATGTGGTAAAGAATGAAATTTAAATGATATCCATAATATAAATTTTAGATTAATTTGTTGTTAATTTATTTTCTTGATTTTTATTATATCTTGTTGTTAGTTTGGATGATATCAATATTTTTTAAAGGATAAAAACAATGAGACTGACTATCCTGATGATTCTTTTAAGTTTCATCTTCAACATCTCATGTGCCACTAATAAACAAAAATTATTACGAGCTGTCGAAATAGCGGATTTACAAGAAACCAGTCGTTTGATTTCTCATGGAGAGGATGTGAAAACAGTAGACAACGATGGTAATACACTGTTGTATATCGCATTCTCTAGCCGATCATATAGTAATGATGAACGTGTCGAAACCGTAAATTATTTGCTCCAAAACGGTTCTGATATTTCTGAAATAAAACCATATTATAAAGAGCTTCTTTTTGACATGGTTAACAGAAAAATATACCCATTAGTTGTATTATTGCTGAATAATGGTGCTGATGTAAATTCTACAAATGATAATGGTTACACAGTTCTTCACACTGCGTGTATGCTTAATGTTGATCTTCAAATTGTAGAGGAACTTGTGAAACGAGGTGCTGATGTAAACGCTCGAACAGGTAATAATTTAACCCCGCTATTTTACTGTATCCATAGTTATAACTTTGATGCTATCCGATTTCTTGTTGAAAATGGTGCGGATGTTAACAGTACCAATAATTATGGGAACACCATACTCATATCTGCTGTATCAGCTCCGTATATACATGATATAATCAGCTATCTTTTGAACAAAGGTGCAGCAATTAATGCGAGGAATAAAGACGGCAATACCGCACTGATGTTTGCAGCTGCAAACGGAGATGAGAAAATAGTAAAACTATTGTTGGATTTTAAAGCTGATATTAATTTACATAATAATTATGAATGGTCTGCGTTGTCTAGTGCAATCGAGTATGAATATCATAATATAGTTGCTATGCTAACCAATCGGGGAGCAGTTTTAAACGATAAAAGCTGTTACTATTTCTCGGAGCTACGAAATAATGACAACCCCGAACAACTCCGCAAAATAATGAATGAAAGAAAATATGGCAACATTAATGTTAAAGCCCGGAATTTTAATAACAGAACGATATTAATTTCTTTATGTAATGCCCCAGCTGTCAGTGGTTATATTGATCTTTTATTAATACGAAAATTACTTGAGCAGGGTGCTGATGTTAATGCTGTGGATCATGACGGCTTTAGTCCTCTGATGGCATCCGCTAATAGTGGAGTAATTGATATAGTAAAAATTTTAATAGAGTATGGTGCTGATCCCAGCCTTGAAAACGATATCGGATTAACAGCTTCAAGTTATTCTTCCAATAAAGCTATAATACAATTATTAAATGATAAACAGCAATAGACTAGATTGCTGTTAACCGAGTCAAATAGTAATGAAATAAATACAGAAGAAACATCTTTCACGAATTCTATTATAGATGTTTTTCTCAAAGGAAAAGCTTCTGAGATTTTGAATGACCTAGAGAGAATGGTTTTAAGATAAATTAATTTAAATTCAAAACTCCTGAGCTGTCATATACAGATCAGGAGTTTCAGTTAATTATTTTTGGATTGCAATAGCAAATATTGTTACAGATTTTTCTTTTGCAGTCGAGATAACTTCACTTAAAGAATGTATAGTTTCTTCTTCAGTAAGCGGCATTGCGTCTGATATGAACACAATGATGCGCATTGTGCTGGATTTCCACTGAAGATCAGTCATTGTTTGATATAACGAATCATAAATCGATTCAGGCAGATCTCCTCCGCCTGTAGTTGTTACACTGTTAAGATTGGTTTTTATTGACTCGAAATCGGTTGTCAATGCAGTTATTGAATACCACTCTGCACCGTCAACATTATAGTCTCCAAACGTCCCAAGAGCAAGATTCGTTCCAACCGGCATTTTTTGAATTATTGCGGTTAGAGTAGTTTTAACACTGTCAATATCATCCCTCATGCTTGATGTTTTGTCGATTAGAAAAACAATATCATTGGCGTTACGTCCGTTTTGTTCGATAATTTCAATCAAACGTGTGGATACCTCTTCAGCATTGATTGCATCGTATCTTTTCCCTCCGGTTTCATCGGTTATTTCGCTATAGGATGACTGTACATCCGCATAAGTGTAGGTACGTTCTCTAATGATATCAATGGCATCTTCGCAGCTTACCAGAAAAATTGTGAAAATAATCAGTAAAATTATTCGCTTCATTGCAACGCTCCAAATATAGTATTTATTTATGGAAATCTCATGTCATTTCAGAAAATGAACAGTGTTTTATCAAGAACATAATAGCCTAACTTTGATTCTTTTCTTAATTTTATATCTAAGAATCTTCTCCGACTTTTCTAAAAATAGTTTGACCTATGCAATGACATAATAAAATTTATTTACATCCAATAAATAATGGAAAATAATAATGATAGAATATCTTCTACCTGAAAATTTTAAGGTCTATGTCAAAGATGAGAGAGTTGTCAACCGACCTTATCCCGGATTTATAGAGAAAATTCTGCCGACGGTCAATAAATACATGGGTAACAATGGCGGCTACATTGCATGTTATTCTCGCAGTAAACAAGGAAGTATTTATTCCGTTGGCGGTGGAATTTATGTAATGGGTCAAATCAGGCTGGAAGGGAAATATAAGGGACGCATATTTGAACCGAAAGGATACGAAGGCAAAGACATAAGTGCTGCCCAAGAATTTAAAGACCTATGCAATGAAACTTTTCCGGCAGCAAAAGGAGGAGGTTGGGCAGGCGGTGATACCGGCGGTTGGTTTGGACTCGGTTAGCGACACGGAAGTCCGATTGGTTTTGAGCGCGAGTAACTTTCCACTCCTCTCATTTTCACAAAAATGTAAAATGATTTATCTGGAAACAGTTGATTTTTTCTGATGACCCTTCGATTATCACTCACTTCGACTGCACTCAGTACAGGCAGAGCAAGTAAGAGCCGATATTTCATTGCATAGGTCTAATTTTTATCGAATGGGATCCCATTTTAAAATGGAAGCTCTTTGTAAACAATGCGGTAAACAACATGTTGTTTACTTCGGCAAGAAAACAATATTAGATTCTATAATATACTACAAGTGTTCATGTTATAATTCAGTGCCGGTTGGTAATTAGTTCTTCATATCTTGAAATACCAAGCCAGCCCGCGTTACTGCGAAGCAGTCGGGCTGGATAAAGGCAATTGGTACACCGGTTGCCGTAGAGAAAGATTAGACCAGTAACAACAAAATATTTATAAGATGCTGAAAATTATTATAACTACTCTA
>CAYLTM010000146.1:0-9903 GCA_964386495.1 uncultured Leptospirales bacterium | reverse complement strand
GCGTTTAACAGCACAGATGGTTTTATTGTCAGAGTTTTTGTTAAGCTATTGTAGGATATTGTTTTCGCAACAGCAACGGATGATGATTTCAGCTCTACCGTTGTGTCGTTCAGCTTCGATTCGAGAATGTCCTTGCTGAACACAACTGTTATCGAGCTGTCCCTTTCTATATTGACTGAGGCGTCAACCGGAGATATTGATGTCACAATTGGAGCGTTCATTGTCTTAAATGAGAATTTATAATCTTTCGATAAACCGCCGCCGTTGACATCCTTTACATTTGTGGTAATACTCACTGAATGAGTCACATCTGACTGTAAAATCTTATCCGGAGTAAACACAACTTTTTTCTTAGCGGAGTCATAGACGAAAGAACCCGCGACTGATTCTGATCCGGTAATCACAATATTGCCCGCTGTCAGAGTTGATTGCACCATTTCTTCACTGAAGACAATTTCTAACTTCGTATTCACCATGACAGACGATGCCCCATCGGTTGGAAATGTAGAGATTATATTGAATGGAGGTTTTACTTCATTAGTGATATCATTAGTTTCGTTGACTTCATCAATTCCACTGAATGTTGATCCCTCACTACAGGATGTTATTAGCAGAACAGAACAGAACAGAACAGAACAGAACAGAAGCTTTTATACTTTTTTTCATCATATCACTCCTTCACCGGAAAAAGGTTAAAACAAATTGTAATTCAAGATATTTCAATTTACATAATTTGATATTTTTGTCAAGTGATAAATTTCACATTAGTAATTTCTTTATTTCATTTAATACATCATTTATATTGATAGTATAACTTTCGGTGATTTCATTTTTAATATGTTTATGATGAGGAAAAGTATTTACATTCTTATAATGAGGTGCATTATCCCATCTAACAAATAAATCACCATTAGAATTCTGCCAGTTATAAGTTATATGAATATTTCCGACTCATTTTATCCGAATATTCTTTAATGAACAAAAGGGAATTATCTATTATTTCAACTCTCACTTTAATGAAAAATACATCTTTAAAAATTTTACAGTCAATTACATCAAATTTTCTTACTATATTAGAATTTTCAAGATGCTTTATTAATTCCACTATCCAATTCCACCTTTGCTTTTAAAAGATTATTTAAAATATTATTGTATGCCTTCCATTCGATATAATCATCCCACTCATCAAATGATTCCTCTGTATTATTGTATATTTTTTTTTCAAAATCAATAAAATCTATTTTATATTTGTTTCTAAATAAATTAATTTTATCTTCTGCTATATGAATTTCATAATAGATGTTTGCATAATATATATCATTTTGAAATTCTTTTTCCATGTACATAGAATTTACTCCTAATAGTTTACTACTCCAGAAACAAATCAATCAATTTCTGATGATTATTGATCGACAGTTAAAAAAATAAACACAATCAAGCAACAAACTGCTCCGTCATAAATTCTGTGTCAAACTCAACAAGTTCACCTTTTCTTTTAAGAATAAAAAAACCATATTCTTCAGCTTTTCTTACAACATCTTTATTGATATTAAAACCAGCCAATCCAGCGTATATTTTATAATCTTTATAAATCGGAAAAAGCTTTCTAAAATTAGGTATTTTTTTATTTTTCAGCTTTTCTATATCATTTTCATGGGCTTTATATTTCACTTCAATTATAGCGACACTATCGCCATTTGTTAGAAAAATATCATACTCATCCTTCACACCATCACGTTCCTTATACAGGTTTGGTGTAATATCATTAAATTTGACATTACCAATTTTCAAGTTTGACTTAATAGTATTAAAGAAAAACTCTTCCGCAACATCCCCCTGATTCTTTCCAATATTACCAAGAAAAACGCTTAGCTTATTGAGTTTTTCATCAGTAATTCTATCACGCTCTTTAAACAAAGCGTCCGTAGCTTTATCCCTCTCTTTAAACAAAGCTTTCAAGTCTCTATCACGCTCATCAAATAAAGCTTTAATGTCGCTATCCCGTTGTTTAAACAAAACGTCCATGGCTTCGCCCCGCTCCTTAAACTGAGCATCTGTCTTTCTCTGCATTTCAGCAATCTCTTTGAACAATTCTTTTATTTCATTATCAATCATGCAACATTCTCCTTGTTAGGCAATTGCCGATGTTTATACATTACTCACTAATTACAAAATCGTCAATTACAATTATTGTCACTTAGTCAGAATCGAAATGATTCTCTCTTTGAGCAATGTTTCGCCGTTATCCATAAGCACCATATGACCGGATTCTTTTATCGGCATGGTTTCAATTGTGTTGCCGGACGTAGTTAATTTATCCGCCAAATTCTGAAAACCCGTTTGTGAGAAAAAAAGATCACTGTCGCCCCAGACAATCAGTATGTCCCTGCCCTTCACCTTTGGTGTCAATGAGTCTTCGAGGTAGCCGGCAGCTTTTTCTACAAGATAACCATATCTTGAACTGTCCTCAGGGTTAAGTACATTTCTGCCGCTTTCAAAAAGATTTTTCTCGTTGTTAACAATATCCCAAACAGATGCTCTTCCGGGCGGTGTGGCAGGTGCTGTAAACAACACAACATACTGAAGCCATGATGTCTGTTTCGACAACCAGTATACCACCTGTCCAGCCGCTTTAAATTCAAGCCCCTTGTTTAAGGGCGACATTAAAATCATTTTATCCGGCGGTCTTTTCGCGAAAGCCGCTATCGCGAAATGCGGCATTGTTCCAAATGACATTGACGCTGTTACAACCCGATGATCTTCCGGCAGATTTGAACAGTAGGCATCATAAATCTGGAGAACAGCCCGCATGTCTTCCTGATAATACCAGTCCCTGTTTCGCTGTTTGAACGGCCAGCTTTGAAGTCCGTAAACAGGAACAATTATATTGATTTTATATTTTTCATGAAGTTCTTTCAGCCAGTCAGCGTACATACCTGCAGGAGCCTGGGCGCGAAAACCTTCCATGAAAATTAATGTTGCTTTATAAGTTTTATTCACCATGAAGACCGGTTCTCCACCGCCTTTGTAATACAAAAGATCCTCATCGTATTGACGGGTCGATTCAGCCTTCTCCGATTTACTCATGGTCATCTGATACTGACATCCAACATACGCCTGATACAGCCCGATAAAACAAAAAAACAGAATCACCAGTTTTAAAATATTTTTCAGCATTTTTCCTCCAAATGTGTTTGTTTAACAAAAATCAGCAATCAGCTATATTATTATTTAACTATGCTCTTTATTATTTCGGCGGATTCTTCAAGGGATTTATCTTTTGCGTATTCCGAAAGATACACAAGACGGCTATCCGAGTTTTGACAAATCCGCACAAGAGGAAATTCCTTGATCTTTCTAATGGCATCTTCTGAAAATCCATAATTATTTATCAGCAAACTGCCGAGAGGAGTTTCAGAAAAATGTATTACTGAAGAATCTTTGCGGAAAACATAATCAAGCATATCAAACATCGCCATTATATGATTTCGCGAAATATGATATGTGCGTTTTATCAGCTCATTCCATGATAACACCAGTTTCCGGTCGTTTCCAATAATCGGCATATTGATATTAATGATTTCATCATAGATAGACTGATTGATTTCCGAGAAAGTATAATTACAGTTTTTAAAACGAAGTACCACAACAAAAACATTGGCTGTTTTATTATACATCGATATCAGTGCTGGAATATCATAATTTATTACAAAGTAATCATCAATTTTTTTTATGGTCTGACCATAGCTTCTGAGAAAAAATTCATCAACCACTATATAATTAAAAAGCTGTTCAGCGGTTATGATTTTTTTCTGAATGGCTTCATAAGATCCGATTATTTCAGCGGTTTCAAAGTCGGTATTAAAATATGCTGAAAAATCATTCATCATTTCAGGATAACATCTCATAGCCTGTTTGCCGCATAGAGAAAAATGATACTGCACAGGATAATGCGTCTCGATTATATGATTTTCAGAAAAATATTCTCCATTAATATTCGCGAGATAAACAATGTCTGCAAAAGGCATTGAGCCTAAAATTATCGAACGCTCATAACGCACTTCGTTGGATTCCGGTCTTACACAGACAACCGCCTCGGGAAAACAAATCCCGCCTGGTGCCAGTTCGATAATTACATCAGCTTTACTCATATTTACACCGTTTATTAATGCAATCGACGTAATATAGGAAGATACGCATTAGAAAAGCAATAATATTTTTAAGTTTTGAATTATTTTCTTGCAAATATTGCATATACCTGAAATTTTATGATTTTGCGTTAATAATGAAAACCTTAACTTACTGGAGCACGAAATGAAAGTTCTATTATCTTTACTTGTATGCGTAATGATTTTCTCCTGTTCAAAAAAAGACAAAGCTGAAGTCGCGGACACAACGGCATTAAATAATACCGCATATCAACTTTCCTCGTTACCCGATAATATAAAATGGGAAACAAATAACGATGAAGAAACATGGTGTGCGAGGGACGTTAAAAAGGGCGGAACCTTCACAACGTTCATGCAGTCTTTTCCGTTAACACTCAGACAGGTCGGTCCTGATTCGAATGGATCCTTCCGCAGCTATATTGACTCCAATCAGCTGAGTCTAGTGAGTTATCATCCAAACACGCTGAATATAATTCCTTCACTCGCGACCCATTGGGCTTACGATAAAGACGGCAGAACCGTTTACTACAAACTGGATCCCGACGCGAAATGGTCGGACGGAAAGCCGGTTACCGCGGACGATTATCTTTTCGCGCTGGAGTTCATGCGTTCTCCTCATATCGTCGCACCATGGTATAATAAACAGTACACAGAAGAATTTACTGATCTGAAAAAATATGACGATTACACAATTTCTATAACAGGAAAAACTCCTCGAAGCAAAAGACTATTACCGTATTTCTACGGCATGTCGCCGCTTCCAAAACATTTCTACAAACTCGACGCGGATTTCATCAAAAACTATAACTGGAAAATCGCGCCTAACACCGGACCGTATCAGATAACAGATGTCAACAAGGGCAAACACATAATGTTCACGCGTAAAAAAGACTGGTGGGCAAAAGATAAAAAATACAATATCAACCGCTACAACGTAGATTTCGTAAAAATCGTGGTCATACGCGAACTCAGCATTGCCTATGAATATTTCAGAAAGGGCGAGATTGATTCTTTTTCTTTAACCATGCCCGACTACTGGCACGAAAAATCCAAAATCGATATTTTTGAAAACGGCTATGCCCAAAAGGTCTGGTTTTTTGTAGATAAACCGCAGCCCGAGTACGGCATATGGATGAATCTGGATAAGGAAATTTTCAAAGATATTAATTTGCGTAAAGCCATATCCCATTCAATAAATATCGACATGGTAATATCATCAGTACTTAGGGGTGATTACCAGCGCCTTCATACAGGCACGACCGGTTATGGAAAATACACAAACACGAATATCCGTGCCAGAGAATTTTCACTGGACGATGCCGAAAAGTATTACAAAGCAGCAGGCTGGGAAAACCGCGATCCTAAAGACGGTATACGAATCAAGGACGGCAAACGGTTGTCGCTTACTATCACATACGGGCAGGAGCATCATAAAGACCGAATGATCATTATTAAAGAAGAAGCTAAAAAAGCCGGACTGGAACTTAATCTTCAACTGCTTGATCCTAATGCCGCGTTTAAAACCATGCTTGAAAAAAATCATGAAATCGCGTATTCAGGATGGAGCACATCTTTTGTACCACAGTATTGGGGACAATGGCATTCTGAAAATGCTCATAAACCTCAGACAAATAATTTTTCTAATACTGCCAACACTGAACTTGACCAACTGATTACTCAGTATGACGAAGAAATGGACGAGGAGAAAGCCGCTAAACTCGCATGGAAAATTCAGCAGATTATTCATGACGACGCGGCGTTCATACCGACATGGCTTGTGCCTTATTTCAGAGAAGGTTACTGGCGCTGGTGGAAACTGCCTGAAACTCAGGCGACAAGATTATCCGATTCACTATTTGAGCCATTCGACACAAGCGGCGGATTATTTTATCTCGACGAAGCCGAAAAAACTAAAACTTTGGAAGCGATGAAGAAAAAAGAAAAATTCGAAAAATCTGAAATAATTAATGAAAAATTCAAGGTTTACAAGTAGTTAATTTAATGAAAAACCCTTCTTTGGATAAAACAATATTATCTATCAGAAATCTGTCGGTTGCTTTTGAAACCGACAGCGGTCTGGTTCAGGTTCTTAACGATGTGAATTTCGATCTGGAGAAAGGTCAGTCACTAGGAATAGTCGGCGAGTCCGGCTGCGGGAAAACCGTAACCGCAATGTCTATTTTGAAACTACTCCCCTGCCCTTCCGCGAAAATTCTAAGCGGAAAAATTATTTTCGAGGGAATAGATCTTTTAGCAATCTCCGAAAAGAAGCTAGCTAAAATCCGTGGCAATAGAATATCCTTTATTTTCCAGGAACCCATGACTGCACTGAATCCTGTTATGACAGTCGGAAAACAGTTGGCGGAAGTTTTTACAATTCACAAAAATATCGCCTATTCAGAAATTTATAAGGCGAGCCTTTCCCTTTTATCAGCAGTAGGAATTACCCAGCCGGAAAAAACATTTTCGGATTATCCGCATCAATTGTCCGGCGGCATGCGTCAGCGAATTATGATAGCGATGGCAATAGCTTTAAAACCGGAAATCATAATCGCGGATGAACCGACGACCGCTCTTGATGTAACTATACAGTCGCAGATAATTAATCTGCTGCTGGATTTGAAGGAACAATATAACACTTCTATAATATTTATTACGCATGATCTCGGGGTGATTTCGCAGATCAGCGAGAAGGTCATTGTTTTATACGGCGGCGAAATTGTAGAAAAACAGGTAACGAATGAACTTTTTAATAAACCGCTGCATCCTTATACAAAGGGACTAATCAACTCCATACCTTCTTTAAAACATCCGCATAAACAAACACTTTTTTCCATGACCGGCAATGTTGAAGAAAAATATAATTTTTCCCGATGCCCGTTTTTCAACAGATGTCCCGAGAAAATTGATAAATGTTCCAGTTACAACGGCATGATAAATTTGGACAATCGTACTGAAGTCCGCTGCTTACTTTATAGAGGAGCGTTATGAGCCAACAGCTTTTACGTGTTGAAAACATTAAAAAACATTTTCCAATAAAAAAAGGAATATTATCTAAAACTTCAGGCTACATACGAGCGGTTGATGGTGTAACATTTGAACTTCAAAAATCGGAAACCATTGGTATAGTCGGAGAATCCGGTTGCGGAAAATCCACATTAGCACAGACAATTCTTCTTCTGACAGAACCTACCAGCGGAAACATATTTTTTAAAAACAATGATATTCTCAAGTTCAATAAAACTGAACTTCTTGATCTAAGAAAAAAAATGCAGATAGTTTTTCAAGATCCCTACGACTCGCTGAATTCCTATCACAATATCGGACAGATTCTTGATGAGCCTTATAAAATCCATAAAATCGGCAGCAAGCATGAGCGCAGGGATCTTACTTCGGCAATGCTTGAAAAAGTCGGGTTAAGTCCGAATATCGTCAGTAAATATCCGCACGAATTTTCCGGCGGACAACGGCAGCGAATCGGTATCGCGCGGGCGTTATCATTGAATCCGGAATTAATCATTTGCGATGAACCGGTTTCGTCGCTTGATGTTTCAGTCCAGGCACAAATTCTTAACCTGCTTATGAATCTCCAGAAAGAATTTAATCTATCATATATCTTTATTTCACATAATCTATCAGTTGTAAAACTCATGTCAGATTATATACTTGTCATGTATCTCGGAAAGGTCGTCGAGTCGGCTGACCCTGAAACCATTTATAATAATCCATGTCATCCGTACACAAAGCTGCTGATTGATTCTATACCGGAGTTCGGCAAAAAACTGAAAAGAGAGAATAACGCGGTTGAATTGCAGAGCCTATGCAAAAATGAAGGCTGTGTCTTCGCGGACAGATGCCCGGACGTAATTGACGAATGCCGTAAACGCTCACCAGAATTATTGGAAATCGGCGGTAACGGGATTTACAAACATAAAGCCGCATGTCTATTGGCAAAATAATAATTGACGAAACTTTCAGCGGAAAATAAGTTCAAACAGAGATACTGATAATATTACCGGAGCAAAACTTATGGAAAAAAAATTATGGGGCGGACGTTTCGCTGAGGAAACATCCGAAATTACTGAAAGAATATCCGCTTCAATACATTACGATTCACGTCTATATAAAAACGATATACAGGGTTCAATCGCGCATTCTAAGATGCTGAATAAAATGAACATACTTTCCGACGCAGAGCTTGAACAGATTATTAACGGTCTAAAAATTATTGAATCGGATATCGATTCCGGAAATTTTAATTTTCAGACAAAGCTTGAAGATATTCATATGAACATTGAATCCCGTCTGACAGAAATGATCGGCGATCTCGGGAAAAAACTGCACACCGCACGGTCGAGAAATGACCAGGTCGCTCTCGATATACGTTTATATCTTCGTGGTGAAATAATTCTTATTAAACAGCTCATCAATGATCTGACAAACAGACTGATTATTGTCGCGGAAGAAAACTTGTCGGTAATATTACCCGGTCTGACACATTTACAGATAGCCCAGCCGGTACGTTTTAGTCATCACATACTTGCACATTGCTGGGCTCTAAGAAGAGACTTCGAAAGAATATCGAACAGTTATGTAAGTGCAGATCACATGCCGCTTGGAGTCGGAGCACTCGCCGGTGTTAATTATGAAAACGACCGCGACTTCCTTCGGGACGAATTGGGGTTTTATGACATCACCGATAACTCAATGGACACTGTATCAGACAGAGATTTCGCTCTGGATTTTCTTTATGCCGCGGCAATGCTAGGTATGCATTTATCAAGGTTCTGCGAAGAACTGATAATCTGGTCTAACTCAGAGTTCAGCTATATACGGTTGTCCGACAAAGTAACAACAGGCTCATCGATTATGCCTCAGAAAAAGAATCCGGACATCGCTGAATTAATAAGAGGAAAATGCGGCCGACTCTACGGAAATTTAATATCACTACTGACAGTTATGAAGGGGCTTCCATTAGCCTACAACCGAGACATGCAGGAAGATAAAGAGCCTCTGTTCGATTCCATCGACACAATCAAACTATCTTTACTCGGTATGATAGAGATGACGCATGGTATGAAAATAAACTCCGCAAAAATGAAAGCGTCAGTCTATAAAAATTATTCGACAGCGACTGATATCGCGGATTATCTATCATTAAAGGGTATACCTTTCAGAACAGCTCATGAAATATCCGGCAGCATTGTTAAGCACTGTGAAGAAAATTCTATCGATTTCTTTTCACTGAAAGTAATCGATCTTAAAAGATTTTCCAACGTATTTGAGACTGACGCGCTTGATTATCTCGACCCTGAAAAATCCACCGACAGAAAGGTTTCCAAAGGAAGCACATCAACAGACAGTGTAATCAAACAAATAATAAAATTAAAGGAAATTATGAATCATGCATAACGCGTTGATCGATCCAATACTCAATCTTGATATATTTTCCGAATGGGTAATACTTCTCAGACTTGGATGTGCACTGGCAGCAGCACTGGTCATTGGTCTTGAACGTTCGATGCATAATCAGCCGGCGGGTCTTCGCACTCATATGGTTCTCGCCCTCGGCGGATGCGGTATCATGATATTGTCGCTACTGCTGCCGATAAAATTCGCCAATATATCTCCAAATGGAGATCCCGGACGTATGGCAGCGCAGGTCATTAGCGGTATCGGTTTTTTGGGTGCAGGTGCAATATACAAGTTCGGAACTAATGTGCGGGGATTAACG
>CAYLTM010000145.1:0-9958 GCA_964386495.1 uncultured Leptospirales bacterium | reverse complement strand
GATGCAATGGAGAAAAAAGGCGACCGAGAGATCGATTCTCATAAAACTAATATCGATGAAAATCAAGATGTTCTGGGACTCGGGAAGGTCGAAGGTTCAATATCGTTTGTACCGATTGGAACCATGGAAGCCATAGAACTTAATATTTCTACAGCAAAAGCATAAGGGGGATTAAAAAATGTCAGCAGAAGAATATGGCTGGAGTAAAACGGACATACTTGTAGCAGGAAAGCTTATGATTAATGTCGAATCGTTTAGTTTTAAGAGATCGGCAGATGTTGAAGTCTTTTATGGGAACGATGGTGAGCCGTCCGGTTGGGGTGTCGGAGAAATTAAAAGTGAAGGTGAATTAGAGGTTTCAGGACAGGAATATTCCAATATTCTGGAGTTTGCTATTGCTCAAAAATATGATCTCCTCAAAATTCCTCCTCTGCCAATAATTATTGTCGAAAAATCGAGCGATCTTCCAACGATTAAGTACACTCTAAGTCAGGTGAAATTCAAGGAAACCGGGTTCAACGGTAAAAATAAAGACAAAAGATATTTACATAAACTGCCGTTCGCAATTGTCGGACCAGTAATAATTAGAAAGGGGTAAGAAAATGACGGCTTTAAAAAACGGGGCAATTACAGAAGCAAAACTAAAAGAATTGAAACCGGAAATTGATAATTGGAAGAAAAAGCATGGTGAAATTGTTCAGTTGACAATCGATCTTGATGAGAATGAAGTTTTTGAAGGGATATTTAGTATCCCTTCGGAATCGGACATTAATTTATCAACAAGAAAAGAGCTTTCAGAACTTGAACAGCAAAAACAGCTTTCTCGGCTTTGTGTTCTCTATCCGGATGCTATTGCTTTCGATGGTATAATTACCAAATATTGGGGTATGGCAATTCCTATATCGAGCAAGCTGATAAATCTTGCTCATATTACAAAGCAGGCAACTGTAAAAAAGCTGTAAACGACCGTAAAAAATCTATTGAAGAAGGCGATGCTTCACTTGAAATATTATCGAGGCATTACTTCCCTTCCATAGATTTTAAGACATTATCGGATATCGAAAAGTCTGTTCTTACGGTCGATATTGAATGGCTTGAAAACAGATTAAAAATCATACAGCAAAACGCAATAGCTGGAGCACTTGGAGCAAAATAGTTTATGGATAAAAGCGTATTTACTCTTGGAGTTATTCTTTCTCTCAAAGATGAAATTTCAGGAAAATTGAAATCTGTCCGCGGTGAATGGGACAACTTGAGAAAATCGATGATGGACGGTGGAAAGGAAGCGAAGCTATTTGATTCTTCTTTGTCCGCATTAAAAACAGGCGGCATTATGAGTGCTGCCGGTATCGGTTTGGGTAAAGTTGTATCCAATCTGGCAGAGGCAAGTCTTGAAGCGGGTAAACTTTCAGCCGAAATACGATCTCTTGGGGTTTCGCAGAGTGAAATAGAAAAAATAACTACCGCTTCAAGAAATATGTCTGCTGAAATGGGAATATCACAGGAAACATTTTTATCCGGCATATATGACATTAAATCAGCGGTTTCTTCTCTCGATCCTTCTCAGCTTGGAGCCGTTGCCGGTGCAGTCGGAAATCTTTCTATTGCAACCAAAGGCGATTTCAAAGGGCTTGCTGATCTTTTCGGCACTGCACACGCTCAATTTAAAGATATGTACAGCGGAATGTCAGACTCCGATTTCGCGGGGCTTTTTGGCAATACACTGTCACGTGCTGTGCAGATGTATAAAACGGATGGAGCAAAAATGCAGCAGGCAATGGAGTCGCTCGGTGCTTCAGCATCCATAATGGGAATATCTTTTGAGGAACAAACCGCTGTTTTAGGAAGGTTGCAGAATACGATGCAAGCCGGTGTTGCTGGAACAGCATTCAGAAGCTTTCTTGTCAATTCAAGCAAGGGGATGACTCAGTTAGGGTTATCGACAGTTGACGCGCAGGGCAAAATGCTTGCCATGCCTGATTTACTTGAACAGATTAAGCTCAAATATGGAGAAGCTATTGATCCGAAAGAAATGCAGGAATTATCTAATGCTTTCGGGCAGGAAGGTGCCGCTGCCGTATCAACACTCTTAGGTAAAATAACTGATCTAAGGGCTGAAATTGGACTTTTTAAAGACGGCAATAAAGATATGAACTGGAGCGCAATGGAACAGATGAAAAACATCAATCTCGATTCCGGCGTTTCTCAAATCAACCGTCTTTCCGAGGGGTGGAAGTCTTTTAAAACTATTTTTGGCAGCGGTATTTCAGAAGGACATTTAAAAGGTCTTGCCGGTGGACTTGCGGATATACTTGGCGGACTGACAAAATTTCTTGGTGAACACCCCCGTGTTGCTAAATTTATGGGATTATTTGTTGTAGGGCTCGCGGGGGCTCTCACTCTTGGAGGTGCTATTATTTCTCTTGCCGGTATCGTAGGAATGTATGCCGCAATAAAAAAAATATCGTGGGTTGTCGAAACTTACGACGCACTTGCCAAAGGGGCAAATGCAATAAAAACAGGAATTCTGACTGCGGCGACATGGGCTTCAAGTGCTGCACATGGAACTTACAACATGATTATGAAAGTTGGTTTAGCCGGAACAATTGCTTACGGAATAGCTACTGCTGGCGCTGCTGTTAAAACCGGTTTAATGAGTGCTGCTCAGTGGGCTCTAAATGCGGCAATGTCGGCAAATCCCATAGGTCTTATTATTGTAGGTATTGGTTTACTAATTGGTCTTGGTGTATTACTTGTTAAAAATTGGGATATAGTCAAAGAAAAATTTTCCGGATTCTGGGGAAAAATAAAATCGTCATGGTCGGATATTCCCGGCTGGGTTAAAGGAATTTTAATTTTACCTCTTATACCATTTATAGGACTTCCGCTGTTAATTTATAAAAACTGGGATTCTATAAAAACATTTTTTACAGGGTTCTGGGATGTGGTAAAAAACAAATGGAACGGTACTCCGGGATGGATTAAAAATTTAATAGGGTTTATAATGCTGCCATTCGCGCCTTTCATATCGCTTCCTTTTCTAATAATCAGAAACTGGAATAATATTAAATCGTTTTTCGGTGGATTGCCAGCAGTTATTTCACAGGGTTTTAAAAATGTTTTCAATCCTATTTATGCGTCGGCTCTTACAGCAGGCAAAAAATTTATAGATACTTTTATTGGAGGGATTAAATCCAAAATTGGAAGTATAAGCGAGCCGATTAAAAGTCTTGGCAATACTATAATGAGCTGGCTTCCGCAGTCCGACGCAAAACAAGGACCGCTATCAAATATTTCAAAGTCGGGAAAATCTTTTGTTACAACTTGGAACAGTGGTGTTGAAAACGAAGCAGGAAAAAGCAATTCGGTAAAAACCTTTGCACAAATTCAGGCAAAAAGCATAACAGAAGAAACTCCTGTTGTTCAACAATTATCAGGGTTAAAGTCATCATCTAAAACACTTTCGGCAAAATCGTTAATCAATTCACTAATAATTAATATTAACGGCAAAAATATGACAATATCGGAAACATTGGATGAACTGAACAAAGTATTAGAATATCACTTAATGAAGGAGGGGTTTTCAGATGGGACTGTCTGAAATGGCTGCCGGTTTAACCGATGCTCTTAATACAGTCGGAGATTTACTTACTTTTGCGGGCGGGACATCCCTGCCCGATCCTATGTCCCTGATAAAAAAAGAAGTTTATCCCTTACAGATTGCTGAATATAAGTTTGAACATGATGCGTTAGTCCAGGTTAAAGGACGAAAGGAGATCAAGGTTACAGCTGTTCCGGGTGGGAATAATACACTTAAAGAAATTGTGGCAATGAATGATTATGAAATAAACATTGCTGGAAGACTTATATGTAAAACAAACACTGCTTTATTAAAAGAACTCGAAAAACTTATCGTTATCTGGAATAGAGATGAAGCCCAAACAATTGAATGTACTTATACAAAAGCATTCGGCATTGAAAAAATTACAATACAGGATTTCGAACCAATCATAAGGCAGGGTTTTCAAAGCGTGTTATGGTTTACGATAAATGGATTATCAGATAATGAAATAGATAAAAAGACAGAAATTAAAGCCGATAAGTTTGCAAAACTTAAAACGAAGCTGGGTGTTTAAATGAAACTCTATACTGTTCGAAGCAATGATACAATATTCAGAATATCAGTCTTTTTTTTCTACCGGCACGATTTATGGCCGCTAATTTATTTTTTTAATGAGAAAGAAATCGGCAAAGAGCCGTTAATACTTCAAACAAACAGCCGATTGAAAATACCGGATGTAATAACTTATGAAAGATATCACACTGCAGTTGCCGGAGATAACAGCGTTCGTCTTGCTGAAAAATATTATGGTGTGAAATATTATTATAGAATAATTGATGAAGCAAATGGATATCCTCCTGTTCTTAAAGAAGGGATAGAATACAAAATACCGCCGCTTTGTGAAGAACTGTATATTAAAGCAGCCGACGATCTCAGGAGGGAAATTGGGCTTATCACTGATATCTAAAGTTAATATTAATAATATTCCTGTTAGTTGTTTGTCCGATGCGGTTATAAACTCAACAACACGAGGATGTGAAGATGCCGAACTGACTTTTTCGAAATACATAAATATTAAAGTCGGGTCTAAAATAGATGTGTATCTGGGTTATTTTAAATATGGGCTTAAACCAGAATTTTCAGGAATTGTTACAGAAATAACTTCAAAATCACCTTTAACGGTAAAATGTTATGATCAATCGGTTAAGCTCGGCAGTCAGAAAATATCGAGAAGTTTTACAAACGAACCTCTTGCGAAAATAGTTAAGCAAACAGCTAAAGGATTACAGGTCGTAACCGATGCCGCTGTTTTAAAAAAATTAGCTACAATTGTCGCACCTGGTATTACAAGGCGTATGTTGTTATCAAAACTTGCAAGAGATTATTCTTTCATAACTTTTTTCAGTGGAGGGAAATTGTTTTTTGTTTCTCCAGAATTTTTTGAAGTGTTTGAAGAAGCTGTATTTTCCGAAGGGAAAAACATCATTGAAAATAACTTAAAAATAAAAAATAAATCAATTAGCGGAGAAATATATGTACCTGGTCATCCTTTTGTCAGAGCGGGTATGTATTTTTCTATAGATACCGAAAAGGTTAAAGGTGTCTATCTTGCCGATAAAGTTGAAATTAGTTTTGGAAGCAATGGTTTTCGTAGAAGAATATTTCCTGGTAAAAAATCCCTAAAAAAACAGGTAAAATAATGGGATCATTAACTGAAAATTTTAAAAAAATGATGGATTCATCATCGCCATCAAGATATATTCAAACTGGTATTGTTGTTAGTTCAGATGAAACAACAGGGATGTGTACGGTTAAATTTTCAAAAAGCGATTTTCCTGTTAACAAAAAAGTAATGCTTGGTGCGGATAATGGTTCAGAAATATTACTGTTACCCATGGAAGGATCGAAAGTTGTTGTTGGTTTTGATGACAACAACCTTTCACGAGCAAGGGTAATAGCATACAGCAAAATAAAAAAAATTATTATAAAAACAAGTCCTCTGGGGAATTTAACTCTTGACATCTCGGATAATGATATTAAGATAAAAACTCTGCTTGGAGAATATGCACTTATTGAATGGTGCAGTAACATAAACAAAATATTAAACCTCATAAATGTCTGGGGTAAAACAGTAACACCGCCACTAATCTTGCCGCCAAATTTACAGCCGCCTATTTTTCCATAGGAGGAGCTATGCTTAGTATTTCCAGAGAAATTCTTGGAAGCGATATTAAAGTCGATGATAATTTTGATATTATTATATCAGATGGGGATTTCGCTATAGCTGAAGGTCTTGAATGTCTTTTGTCTGACCTTCGCTCAGCATTAAAAACACCACCTGCGGAAATGATTGATTTCCCTTTTGAAGGGGAGCTTATGCCAAGAGAAATTCCAGAAAGTTCACTCGGTATAGATAAAATTATTTCAAAGTTCGAAAAGATTTTTTATTCAGATCCAAGGGTAGAAAAGAATTCGGTAATAATTGCCGTGGAAAAAAATAAAGCGAATGGAATGACTTTAACCGCATCATTTAAAACCATAGACGGTCAAAATGTGGAGAACTTTATTTTATGAAAATTACAATAACCCCTGAAGAAATTCAAGGTGAAATTTTAAAAGACATTCACGAAAACGACAAGTTGAAAAAACTTACCAATTTAAACCCACATTCCGTCTGGATGTTAATGGTAAACGCTGTCGGTAGAGTTTTTTCGTTCTTTGCTAATAGAATCATTTCTTATGTTTTTGATGCCATATTCCCATTGACCTGCGATAGATACACACTTGCTCGACATCTTGCCGAAGAGGGTCTTGAATTTAAGAATTCTGAAAAATCCAGAGTATATCTAAGAATTGGCTGTTTATCTAAACCCGATATGAGATACGATATCCCCCAGGGAACAGTTGTTAAAACTACCGGTGAAAATGGAAGAGCTTTCGAAATTATTACGGGCGGTTATGTTGATCAGACAACAGAGCAGGACTATAAAGGTTTATACACAATTGAAGTTAAAGCAGAGGCAGTCCTTGAAGGATCAATTTACAATGTGGCTGCAGAAACTGTAACTGAATTTGAATCAAGCTTAGATGGTATCGATGTGGTTTTCAATCCTGAAGAATCGTTCGGTGGAGCGGACGAAGAAACAGACGAAGACGCAAGAAAACGTCTGATAGATGCAAAACAAGTAAAAAGTAGAGGAATTAAAACATGGTTTAAAGTAGAAACTGAAAAACTTGAAGGTGTCAGACAGGCGATTGTTCTTCCACGATACGGCGGCAGAGGTACGGTCGGGATTCTTGCTCTGGGATTTGGCGGTCATGTAAGCGATGAAACATTGCAGGCTATTGAAAGCAGATTCAATACAGATGAAGAGGATCCGGCAGGCGCGTTTCATGTTATTGCAGGCAGACCTAAAGAGTTTATCCAAAATTATGAGGTTACTGTATGGTATAAAAAGAATACTTCCCCACCGTTTGATACCGAATTAAACGAAGTATTAATCAATTATATTCAAAATCTGGCAATGGGAGAAACGCAAGTTTTGACTGTTATAGCAGCAAGATTACTTGGACTTGGTTTAATGGATGTTCACATTTCAGTTCCGTCTGGGAACGTAATTGTTCCATGGGATGCTCTTAGTAAACCCGGAACTGTTATCTGGAATAAGGCGGAATACGATGTTTGACTTTGATTTTTCCAACATTGTAGTAAAAAACGAGCATCGAAAAATTAAGAATGATAGCAAAGTATTATCATTTATAGGGTCTTTATGTAAACCGTTTGGAAATATTTTATACCCTTTAGCTCAATGGCTTTATAGTCAGATATTTTTATCAAGTGCAAGTGATGAGGGTTTGGACAGACATGGCGACTTATATCGAATAAAAAGAATCCTTTTTGAAAAGGATGAAATTTATAAAGACAAGCTACTTTCAAGGAAAACCATTATTTATAATGCGGCAAGCATTAGAGGAATAAAGGCACTGACTTTTCAGATGTTAAATATTGTTCCCATGGTTATTCAAGAATATTATATGGATGATGTTTTTACTACCGGAGAAACTCCTCTGGGAACGGCAAAACTGGCCTCAGGCAACTATCTTGCATTCGTTTATAAAATAATTTTACCTGAAATATCGGTTCATAATAAACGAAAAATTGAAAGCTATCTCGAAATTCTATCAGAAATAAATTTCGGAGGAAACGAATATATAGTTTTAGAGAAAATTCAAACCAGACAGCCATTTACAATTGGAAATTCTAAACTTGGTATTGATGCTTATTTGTATAAACACGCCTCAGCCCCTACAGAAACAGAATATGTGAGGTTAAATAATGTATGATGAGAATTTTTTAGGTCTTGAAGGGTTTAATTATCCTGAAAACGGTAAAAGAGTTTTTCAGGAAGATTTTGAACTGGAACAAACCCTATTAGCACAGGAAGTTATAGAGAGAGAAGCGGACTACATATCATTTGGAGTCATTGAAGGCGGCGAAGTTACGCTTTCTGCAACAACCGGCTGTATCGATATTTCGAAAATACTGGCACGCGATAAAAAAGGGCGAAGACTGCAAAAAGGGCAAACAAATTCCTTCCCTGTTCCGGATGGTCAAACGGTTATCATAAGTGCAAGGCACAAGTGGATTTTTAGTGATTATGTTAATGATGGTTCCGGTGGTCAAATATCCCGGTCAAGGAGACATTCAGCGGAAATAGTATATCTGCCCGAAAACGAACAACCAACAGATAGAGATGTTTTTTTACGAAAAGTTTCAATAAATGGTACTGTTATTACTTTTGGGGAAGACCTTAGAATCCGTCCAAAAATGAAAGATGTTGTTGAGCTGGAATTAGAAAAGAAATTTCCAGTCTCGAATGAAAACTTAGCCGGTGGGATTACAAATGATAAACTCGTAGGCAATATCGGGACAAATCCAATCGGAACTATTCTTGCATTATTACACGGCTATTTCAGTTCATCAAATAATGAAGGGTTTTCGAGTATTCCGGTAGATGTGGATGATTCATTAAGATTCTGTGATGGTTCAGCACCGAATGATCCCGAAAGTCCAATATGGAATAGTCCAAGTAGACACCTTCCAAATTTAACCAATAATCGTTTCATTATGGGTAGTACCGAATCCGGTGTTGTTGGTGGAAAAAATACTTTGAACGACCATATACACTCATCTGCAAATTCACTCGGAGAACACTCCCATCACTGGGGCGGTAAATATGTTGATGGAACATCAAGTGGCGGACATGGTACTGGAACTGTCTCTTCCGACCACTCTCACGGTATAGGGGATCCAGGACACGCACATCATTCTTATTGGGATTCTAATTATTCGGCAGGTGGTTCGGTTGTTGGGCCTTCAAATAATTGGACAAACCCAGGTTGGTCTAATTATACACATGGAGCCGGGACTGGTATTTGGACAGGTGGAATTTCTGCAAATCACACACATGGTTATGATTTACCGTGGCATCAACATTACATTTCGCTTACTGAAACAGGGAACAATCCGAATCTTTCTCATAATCATATAGTAGGGAACGGTGTTTCAGTAAATGAAACTGAATGTATTCCAAACTATTTGACAGTTAAATATTATATTAAAATAAAATAAGGAGAATAATAATGGCACTAAAAAAAGCGATCAGCAAAACTGAATTTATGTATCTGGTAATAGATAAATACTATTACAATAAGGCGGAAAACGCAATCTATTATACAAACTCAATCTTTCGTACAAACACAAAAGAATATGAGCTTTATAAGAACTCGCTTGAAAACAAAGCAACATACAAGGAATTAGTTTCGCAACTCGAAAAGAAAAGACAGATTGATCTTAACAAAGCAACTGAAAAAGAGTTAAAAGAGATTGAGTCATTAGAAAATGGTATAAAAGTTCTGAAAGAATTAATAAAACCATTTGAGGATGTTACTCGGTTATTCCCGATTTTGCTTCAAAGAAATGAAGACAGATTAATACTTTCAGAGAAAATCAGTAATCTTGATGATTCTGTCTCACTAATTTATTCGAGCATTAAAAACAATCCATTATTTTCAGATTGGGAGGATTGCTGATGAATTACACAGTTAAGTATAAAAAGATTGGATCATTTTTTTGGAGAACCATTAAAAATGTAAAAGGTGACGGATTTATAGAAAATGGTTATCAATTTATTGGTATGGATAAACCGCCTGTTGGAACAACAAAAAATATACGATGGTTCATTTTAGACGATGAAAGTAGATTGGAAATTCCAGCAGATAATACAATATTCGTTTTCTCAAAAGACCGGTATTTCTCAATCAAAAAGAATATGGAACAACAGACGGGGAAAAATATATGATGAAAGACAGAAGCCTAATAATCAAAATGATTAA
>CAYLTM010000144.1:7009-10023 GCA_964386495.1 uncultured Leptospirales bacterium | reverse complement strand
TTTCGTCAATATTAATATACATTATGACTTGACATAGAATTTTTGTAATTTTACAAAAGTACAGAATAAATAATCATTATTAATTATGGCAGGATGTATCGAAACAAACTACTTACAGTGCAATTATATTTTACTGCTGAATTTAATAAAAACCCACCCCTCTATGAGCAATTACCGATTTATCTTTTACCTTCTGAATAATATTATTGCAAAAATATCGTGTTTTGCGATACATGCTTTTGTTGAATACTGCACATACTAATAAGGCTCAGTTATGCAGATGTCATCATCTACACTAGTCATAAATTTTCCGGAGGACTGTATGTCAATTTTATTAAAAACAATAGGTACAGCATTGTCGCTACCACAGTTGAAGATCATACAGGAAGTAATCACCCTTTCTGTTTTCGTACCTTTTGTTTTTATTTATATGAAACAGCCAATCAAGCTAAATTATCTTTGGGCGTGCCTCTGCATGGTAGGCGCTGTATACTTCATGTTTAAAAAATAACCAGCAAATTGAATCCGACTTCTACAGAAGTAATTTCCTGTGATATCCCGCCAGTCTCTCTATTACGAAGCCGTTCGAGTGCCCATCTGCCGATAATACCGCCTTGGATGTTTTTATGAAGATCCATCGTCAGCATATTTGTAACCAGATGCTGATCATATGGTTCGGGCGATACAGTCGTTGAATAATCATAACGATTAAGAATTAGTTCGTACGAAATTGAATATTCAGGATAATTAGATAATTTGTAGAGCTTGGAAAATTGTTTATAAATCCAAAAGACATCTTTTTTGTATTCCACAAAAAAATAGTAACTCTTATCATATTCATCAAGTTTATTCATCGGCAGATTATTGAAGTACTTATCATCAGCGGCTGGTCTTTTTTCATTATTTCTAACAATAAATTCCCTGTCGATCCGATGACGGAAATCCGTGTTGCCCTTGATGGTGACGCTATGATGATCGATTCCCGCGGAAATCCCCGCTGATGGCGTATGAATATTATCGATAAGATTGGATGTGATAAACAGATTTCTAGTGTACACATATCCAAGCGTCAGATTCAAAGATAATGATTTCGACGCGAAAAGATTTTTCAGCGGATTTTTAAGATTAAATATGTCTACTATATTAAACATAACTTCGCTACCCGCGTTATACGAAACCAGCTGCTGTGGAATACTCTGAATATCAAAACGCTCGCTCATTTGGCTTGTACCCGCGTGAGAATATATTCCATAATTTTTAAAATTGATATTTGATGAAATATTGTAAATATCATTCATGTTCAAAGAATTATTATAATCCGCAACAATTGTCCCATCGGAATATTCAAGCGGATTGTTCCTTGTTGAATAAACAATGTCCCTGCCCTTCGCGTAATTATTTCTTCCGGTGAAGGAATACCATGGCGGGAATTTGCTAAAATTAAATCCTAAACCGGATAATTTCTGCCCGACCCTGGACGCACCATATTGCTCATCCTGAAAACCGACAGTTTCCTTTTCATATGGAATTCCCTCCTCGCCATGCCGCAATTTTCGTTCGTATGAAAGAGTGATATTTTTCAAATATTTATTATCTTTAGAGTTAATATAAAATGGAAATTTGAAACCATTAGATATTTCAGTTTCAGCTTTTTTGTTTCGGGTAAACACGTCGTTCTTGTGTCTTTGAAATTCCTGATAATCCTTAAATTCAAAATCGCTATACCCGAGTTTGATACTATGCTGCGGCATCATCCATTTCACAGGTTTTATTCCATAAGTATAATTCAGATCTTTTCCCCGTTCAAAATATTTCATATTTTTGCCGTTATTAAATATTGGAAAATGAAAACCGCCGTTAACATCTTTCAAAATCTGCGAGCGTTCATCACTTTCATATCCGGTATACTTCACCGCCTCGCCGCTGAATATTCGTATATCCGGTTTAATAAAAAAATACTTGTGATTATAATTGAACGAGTAATTCATCTTGTTCTTCTGATATTCATAATCCTGGCGGGGTTTTAAATCGAGTTGAGATTTTTCATCAGAAATCCAATTAATATATTGATCACTGAAAAGTAAATTCATATCAACAGCCGTGAATAACGATCCATAAAGAAATTTTCTAATATTATGATCGATACGCAGACAAGGCTCAAACTCATCACGGAAAGTATTTTTTCCTACAGGAAGACTGGTTATATAGTCTTCACGGTTGTTGTCGTATTTAGTCTGCCTGTAGGAAAATTCCACATTAGGCAGATTATCCGCAGGAGATATGTATATCGTGTTAAACAGCATTGTCGTATTATATGTAGTACCGCAGAGTTCCTGCGGATAGTTTTCATTGTCATCATCGGTATAGTTTTTCGAACGGGCAACTGAAGCGTCGGTTAATAGATTGGGCAAAATAGATATAGAACTCTGCAGCTCACGCACTCTTTCACTCATCTCCCTTTCACTTCTGCCAGGACTAACGTAATCATAACCATGTCCTCTGTGAATATACTTCATTTTCCATTTTGATCCCACTGGTCGGCCGTCCGCTGTCTGCGTTATCGGTTTATGAGAATTTATTTCTCCTTCACACCAGTACGCGTTATCAGTTACTGATTTCGGTTCAGACACATATATATTATCAAGCCAGAATTTTCCCTCGTTACCTTCAACCTCGATTTTCATAAATTTAATTTTACGCAAATTGGGTTCGCCATTAATCATGGCGGGTTTAACATTACCCCGCGATTTTTTCGTAAGCCGCAGTCTGACATTTTCCCAAAGATTTTTCACAGTGATAGGATATTCATACATTATGTAATCTTCATCGGATGATCCAAGGTATATTCGGATAATATCCCCGAGAGTAAATTCTTTAAAATTAAACCACGCGTTTAGTGTTTCATAATGCCGAAGGTCGAGTGAACGGATAAATCTTTTTTCAGCGGACGCACTGCCATTTCTAAGATCAGCGTAATCAACCTGTAGTGCGGATTCAAGTTCGCTGATATTATC
>CAYLTM010000144.1:0-6999 GCA_964386495.1 uncultured Leptospirales bacterium | reverse complement strand
GATATAAATAATTCCCTGAACCGGGCTGTTCGCTGTTATATTAATTCTCACAGACGATACTTTTTTTAGAATATCAATTTTATCCGCTGTAAAATTTTCTGCCCGTCTATCCAGATATATTCTGGTTTTCTTCCAGCCGTTATCGCCAAGATTTATTCTCATTTCACCGGAATTACTGCCGCCGACATATGAACCCGCACCCGGCATGGTCACCACAGTCTCTGTCGTATCGAGAACACCATTTCTATTGATATCTTCGGTATTAAGCCGCCCGTCACCCCTAGTCTGAGGATTAAGACGCGGACCGCCACCGACAATCGTGGTATCTTCTCCGGGCGGATTAAATAGAAAGCCCTTGTCTTCAATAATTTTTTTGGATGGATCATAATCCAGATAACCGTTGTTATTAACATCTTCAGTATCAAGAACACCATCGCCATCGGTATCTTCATTCAACGTACCGACATCAATACTCATCTGCACATCACCCGCACCGCCGGCTGACTTGTAATACACCTCGACATACTGTAAACCCGAAAAATCCATCGGAGAATCGCTTAAACTTCTTGTCGCGATAGACGCTGAATTTTTTTCATTTGAAAGATCAAAATCAAGAACAAGAGATATTCTGTCACTTTTATCATAATCATATCTATGAGATTCAGCGACATTATAAGGACCGGTTTTTTTCCGGTAATCAATTTTATAAGGACTGTATTCATCACCCCTGAGATTTTCAATATCCGAAAGTTTACGGTAATACTTATAAAAAAGTTTACCACGATGATTCTGAGGTTTGCTATTCGGCAGGCTTGAAAGAACCCATTCTTTTTCTGAAAGTGAAATTTCGGTAATTTCTGACGGGGATTCCATGTTGTCAATCATTGCTTTACCGAAAGTATTGGTATACAATACACTATGAGCGCCTTCAAAATATCCCTTTACATCAAAAGGCATTTTGTGAAATTTTCTGCCGGTTAAATTCCTCGCAAACTTTCTCAATTTTGACGGACCGAAATAAACCGTGGCATCGGTTTCCAACACAACATTCGCCTCCGGCTCATTTCCAACATCCGGAACAGTCGAGACCATTGGACTTGTCGCATACAGCATTGTACCGCCGATTGATAGATTCCGGTTGACGCGGTAATCCGCGCGTGCACCGCCGATAAACGCGTTAGCATTTGATCCGAAGGGCGCGTATTCGTAGCGGATTTCAACATCGGAATCATCACCAAATATCGGAGCTGTTTTGGAAAACTCTATCTGTCCGGTATAAGGATTAAGTTTGTATTCTGACTTAGAAATTTTCTTGCCATTAATTTTGACAGTAACACTGTCGGGTATAATATTAGTATGTTTCAATTGAAACAATCGGCTCTCACTATAATAGTCAGCTGCAATAGTAAACTGTGAATACCTGTAGACATCACCCGGCTGCGATTCGCTGTAAATTCTGCTTTTCATATTTTCAGGGAGCAGATTCTTAAAGGGTTCTCGAAGCAGAAAAAATATTACACCTTCATCATAATTAATATTAAATTTTCCAACAGAAGATTTTTCAGCCGCATTCAGGAGGCTCTTTCCTTTAAAAAGATTAATTCTAAAATTATCCTGTTTAATTTTTTTCGAGCCAAGATAATACGCCGAACGTATTTCATAGACATCATAATTAACTTTACCATCGTGATTATAGTCAGCATCCTGTGAATAGTCGCGGTTAATATCTTCATTTGAATTTTCACCATACTTTAAAAACACGAATATCTTATCTTTAATAACATCAAACCTTGCAGATGGATCTGATGTGCCAAGCCTCTTGCCGAACAAATTATATGCGGCAAATATTTTCGCCTGCGATGAAATCGGCCGGAGAAAAGAGACAACACCGGTAGAATAATTTACACGGTAATCTAAACCTGATGACAATTTCACATAATAATTTCCGTCAATTGGAAGCAGCATAGAATAGCGGTCTTTATAGGGTTTATTTTCTGAAATAAATATTTCAAGCGTTGAAGAATCAACATCAACATTAGCAAGAGTAATGTTGTCAGAGTTAACCGCCGCGGAGGAAAAAGTAAGAAGCTGATTATAAGAATTATTTGACGGGCTTATAGACGGCGGCGATGTAAGCCCATCGTAACGCCTGAAAGGCTCTAATTGAAAATAGGTATTCTTCATATACTGATATTCCGCAATTTTCACGGATTCCGATGAGTTAGTCCCTTTGAAGTGCTCAATTTCAACTTCGCCTTTAGTAATGCTTCCGAAACCTTTAACTGTTAAATAATCTTTTTGAAATGTCGCGTCAAAACCAATCGCCTGCCGGTCACCACTGTCAAAAACCGCATAATGAGAATTGTTGACAAAAACTTTGATATCACCAATATTAGCTTCCCGAAGAACCTCGTCATCGTCAATAGCTTTGTACCGGACTCGATAACGGTTTTCATTCTGTTCTCTACGGCTGTCATGATCGATAAATACTGTTATTCTGTCGCCGATATGACCTTCCGCAAAAATTATAGTTTCACTTTCAGGGTGAAGCCCCTGCCTTATAAGACGGGACTCCGGTTCACTATCATCGCTGATCTTGTATTTACTGTCGGTGAAAAAAGATTTTCCATAAGTTAAACCGAAACGCATATAAGCGTTAACCGTGAGATCTTCCGGATAGTCGCCTGTCTCATATTTACGGAGATCCTCATACTTCCACCGCCAGATAAAATTGTTCCAATCGCCGTCAATGTATTCGGTACTATATTCAGGAATTCTAGATGTTTCGGGGCTTGCATAATTTTCAGGTTTTGACAACACATCAACACGAGTCTGCCCCATGGGTTTATCATCCATAATCAGAAAGGGGGGATTATTCCGCGCAAGAGTAATTACAATTATACTGGTAATTATTCCAGAAACCGCAAATATAACTTTTATGATATGTGATCTTCGCATTGGATGTAAAAAAGAAAAGCTTATTCCAGTTTAGCGACAGACTGGCTATTTTTAGTCCTGGTTATAATAAACCATTTAATATTTTTGTATTGATAACGCTGATACGACATATCACCTTCGGCGGTTTTAACTGTCGAGGTCTGCAGATTATTAATTACAGACAGATTATTGCTGAAATCAATATCTTTCTGATAATACAAAGACTGGTTGGTATGAAAACGGAATAGGCCGTCACTATCAATAATTTTCGTTTCTGCCGGAAGTTTCTTTCCGAGATGATTAATATCCAGAGCGGCTATAAGAACACCTTCAATATCGCTTCCGGAAACTACGGGTGAAGAAAAATACAGATCATGTTGTTTATCTGTCGGAAATGAAGAAACATCCTGAATCGCACTCACATTTTTAATACTGGTGTAATAAAGCTTGGTTATTGGACTTCCGGAAAAATGATCTACATGCTTTCCGAGAATATCTTTATTAAACATAGTAAACAATATAATGCCTTTTTTATTAATCAAATAACATTCCGAATAAGGATGCTCGGAATAAGAATTAAGCATTTTAGTCAGGGTATCTCTTTCAAGTGAGTAATATCTGTTTCCACCGGAGTTCATTTTATTATAGTGTTGAAGATAAAACAGAAGATTCTTTTCGTTTATGGAATCTGTGGATTTCTTAATATCAATTTCGCATGTAGTCAGAAACTCTGAAATAAGAGGATTAAGATTTTTAGTATCAATTTTTGCGGACGGTACAGGCGGAACAATCTTCACTGGCGGCGGCATTTTGTAGGAATAATCATCATCAACCTCGACGGAGGAACAGCCGGTCGCAAGAATAATCATTAAAGTGATTAAAGTAATTACCGCGTTTTTCATAAACACCCCACAACCGAAAATATACCTGCCCGCTTATTTCTAGGAAAATATCTGGTTCAAGCTATTTACAGTATCGGATAATTATGGGGTTAACTTTACGAAAATAAATTCGGACTAATGCCGTTTAAACCGTCACGAAGATCATTATATTTATCAAGCATGTTGAGATGCTCATAAGCACGCTTGGAGACAACTCTTCCCCTTGCGGTTCTTTTCAGCAAACCCGCCTGTACAAGAAAAGGCTCGTAATAATCCTCAACAGTATCTTTTTCTTCACCAATAGTGACAGCGATAGTTTTAATACCTACAGGTCCGCCATCATAATGATCAATAATCATCGATAAAATTTTACGATCCATTTCTTCGAGACCAAGATGGTCGATGTTCAAACGGTTAAGAGCAAAATCGGCAATATCTTTATCAATAGATTTTTTGTCAGCGACAATGGCGAAATCCGTTACCCTTTTTAGTAAACGGTTCACGATACGAGGTGTTCTTCTTGATCTCTGAGCGATTTCTGTTAAAGCGTCATCCTGAATATCGTAACCAAGTATTGATGCTGAGCGGCTGGTAATAACCTTCAAATCTTCTAAGTTATAATAATCCAGTTTTACCGGGATGCCAAATCTATCGCGAAACGCTGATGTTAATAGACCGGTTCTCGTGGTTGCACCGATTAATGTAAACGGCGAAAGACTTATCTTTACGGTTTTCGCACCGACACCCTGCCCGATAAGTATATCAATTTTGCGGTCTTCCATAGCCGGATAAAGAACTTCCTCAACAGCGGCGGACAATCTGTGAATCTCATCAATAAATAATATATCATTATCTTCAAGACCGGTTAATATCGAAGCCAGATCACCGGTTTTGTCAATCGCCGGCGCGGATGTAGCTTTAACATTGACACCCATTTCTCTGGCAATAATAAACGCCAGAGTAGTTTTACCTAAGCCTGGAGGACCGGCTAGAAGAACATGATCAAGCGGAACTTTGCGCATCAACGCTGATTTTATAAAAACACGAAAGTTATCAACAATATTTTTCTGACCGATAAACTGGTCTAGAGTTTTAGGACGTAGAGAAAAGTCATCGTCCTCGAATGATTTTTCAGGGGAAAGGATTGTGTTTTTTTGAAGTTCCACTAAATACCGCTTAGGTTGCTGATAATATCCGCAGGTTTTTTTGAAGAAAGAATTCTCTGCTTTAAAGACTCGTTGCTCATTATCTTCGCAATTTCCGCTAAAAGTTTTAAGTGCCGCATACCGCCGCTTTTCGGGAAAATCATCATGATTATTATGTTTACAGAACGATCATCAATGGAATTGAAATTTAGACCATCGTGATGAATCGCAATAGCAATCGCGGTATTCTCAACCAGATCGGTGGAACAATGAGGAACTGCAAGACCGTTGCCGATGCCGGTACTCATCGAATTTTCCCTTTCCAACAGAGCTGATATGATAAATTCTTCATTTTCTTTTGGAATAGACTTGGTTTTAACAAGATTTGCCGCCAACAATTTTATAACTTCCCACTTATCAGCAACTTTGCAATCAATGATAATATTGCCTGCCTTTAAAAAATCAGTTAATATCACAAAAACCTCGTAGAATTAATAAATTCATAATGACGCATAATAATTGACAATCTAATGACATAAAGCAAATCCGAAAAATCAATTATTTAATATTTGGATTTTACTTTTGATATATTATATTTGTCAAGATTAATAATGGGATTATTTATCCCTTATATAAGCTTCAATATCGAAATGTCCGAACCCCGAAGTAAACGACAGCGACACTGACTCAAAAAGAGTTTTCATAGGGATAGGATCCTCTTCAAATTCAGGCGGTGTAGGAATAACTGTATGATTATAGTATTGAAGCTGATTCGCGAGTGTACCAGCTATAAGATTAGCAACTTCTCCGAGAACATCATTATAATCACTTTCAATTTTTTTACCACGTGCTTTAGGATTATATTTTTTAACAAGTTTATCTAATGTCTCTTTAGGAGTGATTATTATTATTTCACCACGCATCGAACCATTAAACTCAATCCATACACGTTTATCGTTTTCAGTGGTTTTAGATTCTACTGTTTCTTTAATTGTTTTATCATCAAAAAGATTTGAGAAAATATGTATGACAGAATTAATCAAACCTTTACTATATAACTGATATTTTGTCGCCATGAGTCCCCTCCATACCACGCTTAGTAAACTGCTTTTTAATACCCATTTTATGCAAGAAATTTTTCCATCCGATTTTCAACAATTTTCTGAGAGCGACGTAAAATTCAATTCTATCTCCAAAAAAAAACACATATGTGGAAAACACATATGTGTTTTATTAATTTTTATAAAAAACACCTTATAAAATGAAATATTTTTCTTAATTTTGGAAATTTGGTCTTATATATAATAGAGGATATTTTTTATCCAAAAATCAATTAAATAATGGAGCAAAATATGGCCAAATCAATGAATCTGCACAATTATCATTTCGTCTACACAACCGATCTCGATGATGAGTTAGTCAAATATCGAAAGTATTGTAAAATTAGCAAGTCCAGTGCACTCGATAGAATTCTTTTTGTTATGAAAATCAATTTTCAGCAAGAATTATTGGATCATATAGAAAAAGACAGCAAATATGAATACATAGATGCTAATTTGAATACATGGTTGAAAATTTGTGAAACAAATTACCGTTGGGTCAAACAAATACATGATATGACTAATTCGTTTTCGATGGCTCAGGTTGTCCGGAAATGTATGCAATTGTTTTTTTCTGCGGTTAATAATCTAGGTTCTTACGAAAAAGCTTTTGAATTTTTTGAAAAAAAGGCAAAAGCCTTCAGACAAGTTGTAAAGAATGCAAATCAGACATTTTTAGAACGTCTAAAAACACATATGTGCAGTCATAATATTATTCATATTGTTCAAATCTTTGTGATTAATGATTTATATCATTTAATCGACGAGAAATTATGAGCATATTTATTTATAAGAAAATCCCATTTAAAACAGAACAAAAACTCAGAAAAACGATATGAAAAACCTGACATGAACGAATAGCGGAAACAAATTCCAGAAACGGGTGTGACTTTTATTTCGGGTATTCAAGCAATCCGCATTTTGGGAGAATTATTC
>CAYLTM010000143.1:7348-10061 GCA_964386495.1 uncultured Leptospirales bacterium | reverse complement strand
GGCAATTTTCTTTGCTTACTTTCTTTTTTGCCGAATAAAAAGAAAGTAAGAAGAATCTAATGCCACAGGTACAAATATGGGTGAATATTATCAGCAAGGTTATCATAACTCTACTGCCGATTATGCTGGCAGAGTTGCTGGTTATGCTGGTACGAGTTTAAAAGAGTCCAGACAAAGTAAAGCTCAAACACCTACACAAAACAAAACAAGAGACTCCGCCGAAGACAGTCGCCCGAAACTTCCATTCGCTGATTTCATAGATGACTTAGCTAATGCTGCTTGGGTCGGTGTGAAGAAAGCAAACGAGACAATACTCAATGTTCAATCAGCAATAATGAATGGTGCGATTGGGCTTGGTAGTGCCGCGATTGGTGGTGTGAAGACTTTTGGTGAAAGAAGTAAAAATCTTGTTAAAAGTATTGCAGATGGTGATGGTTTAAATTGGGAAGACGATTCTGGACGTGCTGAACGAATATATCAGGAATATTTTAACCAAAGTGAATCCAGTATGTATGCTACCGGGGATGCTGGAAATAATTATTATTCAGTTCAATCGCAAATAAACGGAACATCCTATCTCATGGGTGACGATTCAAGTATTCCAGGAATTAGTAATGCTCCAAAAATTTTAAAAGATATAATAAATCCGTTTAATATGATAAATGAACCTACCCCTGAAGAGTTATCCGATCGTAATTCAATGGGACAAAGTTCTGATTCTAAATATTATGGAAGTATAAAGGGAATGTTGAGCGACATTCGAGGTGGAGATCTTTCGCTTGAACTTGACAATAAATTAAATGATTCAAGAAATCTAATGGTTGAACAGATTGATGATAAAAATGAAATGATTCAACAATTGGAAAATGACAAAGATATCTCTGCTGAAGAACTAAAGACATTAAAAACACTCAAAAAAGAAGTAAATGATTTAAGCGTTAAAGTAAAAGATATAAATAATAGAGAGGAATATATTAATGCCTTTTCTAAAACTATTAACGATCCTAATACTGATCTGAGTAAACTTGCGAAACAAATAGGTGGCGGAACTTGCTGCATTCAGTCATATTGGCAGCTTGGTGTTTTAGAAAAAGATGAAAATCGAGATTGTTTCGATTTCTATCGTGAAGAAGTACAGAAAGGAAATATCCAGGGATCTGATTATAATTTTGTGACAGGATCTGGAAATTGGGATAAAGCTTGGGGAATCGAAGTAACCAGAAAAGAAATTGGTGAGTTTGATTCTCAATATGAGTTGGATAAACAATTAAACAATGCAAAAAGGGAAGCCGTGAAAAAAGGTGAAGATCCTGATTCTGTAGTTATTACCGAGGAAATGAGGCAAAATGCAAAAATTACGAAATATGCACCGATTGACAAAAATGATACAATTGAAAAGCTAAATCAAGCTGGTGCTAAACATGCAATATTCTGGCTTAATACAAGAAGTCCTGAGTATTCACAGGAACCAACAGGGAATCACTTTATTATAGGAGTTAAAAACGAAAAAGGTAACTGGATAAATTATGATCATTGTAGTAATAAAAGGAGTCTTGAAATTAATTGGAATCAAGTAAGGGATGTTCGATATAAAAAACTATTATTTAAGAGGTAAAAAAATGATTAGGAAAATGTTTTTTGTAACATTGTTGTTAATGTTTACTACTTTGATTTTTTCACAAGAGGTAGAAAAGAAGATGTATAAAAAAGTATTGGGGTTAGAAGAAACAAAATATGAAAAAGATATTTATACTTATTCAATATCAGGTACATGGTTAATCGAGTATGATAACGCAATTAATCAATTTGCTGGATCGGAAGCACAAGATACCTATCTTCTATACATTAACAAAGATGATGTGAGTGGGGAGTTAACTATTTATAATCTTTTTTCTTATGCTCCAGGAACAAAATTGCGAGAATGGTTTGAAAAGCCTAAACTACTTGGAAAGATGAAAATATCAATAGCACATGTCGGTGATGGAGAATATGAAATTTTACGAAAAGATAAAAAGAAAAAGAGAAAATTTAAAGTCGAACGTAATACTGCTGGAGGAATAGCGATATTTTTTGATGATTCAATAGCTTACGGCAGTAAAGAACAAAAATCCGGTAGTACTGATGGTTTTTTTGAAACTAAAGAAATAACAGATAAACCTATACATGATTATCTAAGAAATAAAAAAGCTGAAGAGGAGAGGTATGATCCCAGAAAATAGATTTTATAAAGACAGGAAGATTTTGAATAATATTTATTTTCTGTTTTTTTAGAATATCTTTACCTTTTTGCTTGACTTTTGCAATTATATTTTTTGTCTTTTTATATAAGCTAAATAAATATTTTTGTTGATTTGTATTAGTATATTTTTTAATATTATTATTTGGGGATTTTTTGCTAAAGTGTGGGTCACTCCTTCTAACATATTAAGGACGCAGCGAACTAACGAAAAGATGTTGGCTCTTTGGATAAGCTAGATTTTGGCTCATTTATGGTTGTTGCAAAAAGAAACAATAACCACGCCTTCACCAAAACATCGTACATGCTGCAAAGTTGTGCGATGTTTTGGGCTATAAATTTGGAAGTGAATTATGAAAAAAAAATCATTAATAGATCCAAATTCAATGAATGGAGCAATTAGTATTAACTTAATTGCAGGGACTATTCTTATTATTACACAGCCAGCTCACCACCGCAGACGTGATACAGCATCGC
>CAYLTM010000143.1:4841-7338 GCA_964386495.1 uncultured Leptospirales bacterium | reverse complement strand
TACACAGCAAGTTTTGCCTGCTGAAGTGTGGATATTTTTGATAATTTTACTAATCATTAATTATTGTATTCTTTATTATTTTCAAAAACCAAGAATTAAATATACAATACTATTTACTATCAATATTACTTTGTTAGTATTTATGATATTTTTAATAATAAATAAACCCTTTAGCTTTCCTATTACTAGTAATTATTGGATTTGGAAACAAACAGATACAATTTTTGGTAATGATTCATCCTTGTTACCTGTAAAAATTATAAATAACAACACAATTGAATTAAACATAGATAGACCGGAGAGAATTGCTGAGAGAGAACTGTATTATAATATTGGATATATTCATAAGGTTTCTGATTTGTATTGGTTACTAGAAGTTCGATATTCAAATCGTTTCGTAGATTTTTCTAAAGGTAACTTGATGGTTGATCTTGATAAAAAATATTTTCCAAAAAACGAAGAAATAGTTGTGTATTTAACAAATAAACCTAAAATGAATATGTGGGTTAGGATAAATAATTATAGCAGACCATTTTATAGAGAAATTGGTCTAATAAATAATGGAGGATTATGATTTATGAAAAAAATGTTTTGTTTTTTTTTATCATTGTTTATTGTTTTTATATTTATATCATGTAAAAATGAAAACATTAACAATGATGTTTCTGTAAGTTTGGATGTTGCATCACAAGATATATCAAATAAAAACTCTCAACCAATAGAAGTAAAAGGCTATCCAATACAAGTTACCATTAAAATGTTAAATAAAAGCAAAAAACAAAATTTTGGATATTATGTTCATATCTTTCAAAAAGAAAATGGTAATGGGATAAAATATTATTACCAAGGCAGTACAGCCTTCTTTGATAATCAAATAACTAGCATACCGGTCTGGCTTGGAAGAAGCGGTACAATTGATCTAGATAAAACCTTTGAAATATATGCTGTTGTAAATAAAGATCAGTCATATGAAAAAGATTTTCATAATGTTAAAGAATTTGACGAATTACCGAATCCACCGGTAGCTTTGCTTAATGTAAAACGTAAGAACTAAATTATATTTTTGCCCATCTTCGTCCAACTCTTAGAAGTCTTAGCACAGCGGGCTTAAAAAAACCGCTGAGGATGTAAGCGTTCAAACGATGGAAGAATAAAAAACTGGAATGGGCAGCTCCTGCTGTGCTAAGACTTTGTTATATGCAATTGCCTTAAAATTTCTGTTTCATTAAAAAATTGATTAATATAAATTGAGGCTATATGAGACTTTTTGATTATAAATCCAATCACTCAATAGATGAATTATCAATTATAGAATATTTCCCAAATTATAATCAAGTAATATATAAACCTTCTGATAATCTTATAGATGCTTCTATTTTATCATTAGATGACAAAATAAAAGCTAAGGAATTAAGCCATATTCTAATAGATATTAATTGTCAGGATAATTATGTTTCAATAAATCCCATTAATACATTATCAACTAGTCATAATTTTTTAAAACCAAAATACGAAAAAATTAAATCGATTGTTCTGGAAGGTTTTGATTACACTCTGCCTAATACGATTGAAGAAGTTTTAGCCTTTCTAGAGGAATTACCGATTGGTTTCATTAAAGATTATGAATACGGTCTTGGTTTACAAAAAGATTATAGATTTATTATTAATGCAATAGAAAACATACCTGAAGTAAACAATATAGTAATAAGTTCACATGAACCAACCGGTATTGAAAATAATTCATATATTATCAATATAAATGACTTTGAATTTTTAAAATCAAATTTAGATTCAATAACTGAATTTTATCGTTCAGAAAGTCGTAATAACAAGTACATATACTCATACAATCAATTATTGTTTCAATTAGATGAGAAACAATTTCCAGAAAAAAAAATACAATATAAGAAAGATATTGGAATTAAAACTTTATCAAATTTTGATTTAAATAATGGTTCACTTTCAGAAAATGATAGTGTTTTTTTTATTAATATTATTGAAAACAATAAGAAAACAATTTTACGGAATAAACGTAAAGACATAATAAATTTGCAAATGAATATAGAACTTGCTAATTTAGAATGTTTAATTTTACAAATAGATAATCTGTTGTCGGTTATCCAGTTATCAAAATAAATCAGCAAGTTACTGTTGGCGGGAGAAAAATTAGTGGTGAAGGTGATAAAGTAACTGACTTTTTAATTAAAAATAAATTAACGAATAATTGTGCGATTGTCGAAATTAAAAAACCATCAGCAAAATTACTCAATAAAAAAGAATACCGTGAAAGTGTATATGCCCCTTCCTTTGAATTATCAGGATCTATTACACAAATATTGGATCAGAAATATAAATTTCAAAAAGAGATATCAATAATAAAAGATAATTCTGGAATATATGATATTGAATCATTTTCTGTAGATTGTTTGCTAATTATAGGTATGATTCCTCAAGATAAAGAAGAGAAAAAATCATTCGAGTTATTTAGACATAATTT
>CAYLTM010000143.1:0-4831 GCA_964386495.1 uncultured Leptospirales bacterium | reverse complement strand
CTTTGATGAAATAATATCCAAACTAAAAAACATTTACTTAATAATAAATGATTCTAAATAAATATATGTATTATTATTCGGCAACTGCATATAACGAGACTATAGAAAAAGCTCAATTTTTATGTAAATTAATTGACAAAATCATCCCATTAGATAAAATAATAGCACAAATTTAATCTAATAGGAATAAGACATGGCAAAATTTAAAAAATTGATCGATGTTAGGGAGTAATGATCCCAATATCATATCAAAAACAGATAGAAGCGGGAATATATGAATATGCTATTGATAATATTGGTGAAAATAGAATCGATACAACCGCGCTTGAGAGAAAATATAAAAATGATGAATTTGATTTTCTATATATCTGTAAGAGTACTTTCATATCATTCTAGATTTTTCTACAGGCTTAACACATGGCATCCTATATTGCTCTGTATTAGTTTTGATGAATTGTTTATTTTGCATGAAAGAGTTTGCAATCAATAATTATTTTGGTTATGACATGTTTGGCAACTTCGGATCGCCCTTGAGACTATAAGTGCATATTGTAAATAACGATATTGTAAATAACGATATTGTATATAACGATATTGTATATAACAGTTGATGAAATATAATTGACTATATTTCACCTTACATGTAAACTTGCAAAATCAAAGTTTGGGAGATATATATGTGGAATTATTTATCAAAGAATATTCAAGGAACAGTTGAAGATGTAATTATAGGTGCTATTTTTGTTCTAATAGGAATAGTAATAAAAATGATTTTTGATTTTTTTAACAATAAAGGATTGGAGCAATACAAAGCTGAATTAAAATTAAATGATCATATTGTTCCATACTATATCAGTGCAATTAAGGATTTAGATACATTAACAAAAATTTATGAAAGTGAATTAGCAGAATATGAAACTATGGATATAAGAAATGAATCTATTGGATTTAAATATATATTTGGAAAGACACAAAATTATATTTTAACTTTATTAAATAAACATAAATATATAATGCCAACTACAATTAACGAGAATTTGAAATTAGCATATCTTGAAATAATGCTTTTAAACTCAGAATTAACAAAATATATTAAGGCTCATTCAAATGGTGTATTAGAGGGTGGAGAATATGATTTAATACTATCTAAGCTAGGTAAATTTAATTTTTGTATTAACTCATCTTTAAAAATCATGAGAATAGGCATAAATATAGAAAAGAAAATGAAAATTCAAAAAGAGGCTTATAGAGAATCAAAAATTATGGAAAAAGAGAGTAAAAGAAAGCAAAAAGAAAGAATAAAACATAAAACCAAAAAAGATTTATACCGGCAAATTCAAACAGATATAATAATCATGAATGAAATAAAGAACAGAACCGAAGATGAAAATAATAATGATTAAATATACAACTTCTCATAATATACCTTATGTAACATGAAATCACCAATATCTGTGAAATTTTGCACAAATGCAGGGTTCGTCAATTCAAAAAGCCAATGATATTTCATATTTATGATATTAAGCCTAAACTGTCAATGATAATATATAATTCAGTTTATCCAATTCACATTCCTGCACAATTTGTCTATCTGTATTTTTTATTCCGCCATTTCCATATTATTGTCATTCCCCGCCAATAAATTATTGATTTACATAAAAAATCGAGAACATAAACATACAAAGTCTATGTTCTGTTGTATAAAGTTCATATATATTAAAATATATTTGATTTATGGTTAATTATGCTTGAAAGTGATTAGTATAGATATTTATTTTGATTGTGCTGGATCAGGTGACTTTGGATCGCTCCTGGAAATGATTCATAAATTACCAGAATCTATTAAAAGAACAGAATGTAACGGAAGAATCGAAGCAGCTCATATAAAAGCTCGTGTTGATGGCGGATCAGATAAACTTGAAAAGGAAGGTAAATATACTTAATGGAATAAAGGTGCTCAGATACCGGATGGTCGAAGGGTTCACCTATGTGGAGATTATAATTACCAGTGTGTGACTATCCCGAGTAATGAATAAGCAACATAGAATCATATATATAATATAATCAAATATTCTAAGTGTTGTATAATACAAAAGCCATACAAATAATAATTTTTTGACTTGTGCTATTATATTGTTTTTCATGGATATTAATAATACTTTCGAATTATGAACAATCGGATAATGATATGTGAAGGTTTATTCAGACAATAAGTGTTATGTGCAATGCTTGGCTAAACAATATTTATTAAATTGTATGATCATATTTACTGATGAAACAAAAGGAGAAAATGATGTCTAATCTTGAACTTGATTGGCTTGAAGAACTCAACAAGACTGCTCAACAAATCAACGAACAAAAAACTACTGTAGAAAAAAAAATTCGAGAAGGATTTCAAGAAAAGACAATTATTTTCATAGATGTAGTCAATTCAACAGAATTTAAAACTCGATATACGGAGAATCCAGAAGTGTGGATTCTTAGAGTGAAGCAATTTAGCGATATTTTGGCAATTGCCGTTACACGATGTAATGGAAAAGTTGTTAAATTTATAGGTGACGAAGTCATGGCTTCTTTTGAGAATATTAACGATGCCAAAAATATGGTAGCAAGGGTTTCAGAAATTGAAGAATCTTTAAAAAAAGGCACCGGTTTTGAAACAAGAATTAAAGTAACAGTCGATTTTGGTTCAGTATATGAATTAGAATTTGATAATCACACAGTCCCTGATCCGCAGGGTTCAATAGTAGATAGATGTGCCAGAATAGCGAAATATGCGACTGCGGGCGAAGTTCTTTCAAGTTCTTCATTTGTTGAAAAAACTCCTCAACTTAACTGGAAAAAAGTTGGCGTTGCTGAACTTTACGGACTTGGAAAACACATAATCTACCAACTTGAAAAAGTTAGTATTTCACTCGATGAAATGCTTAAAGTAAAAAAACAAGACTTTGAAAAAATGAACGAAGAACTTCAGGATATAAAAACAGAAAATTCTCAATTAAAAGAGGCAATCAAACAACTGAAATTACAAATAAAAGAAGCAGGTCAAAATCCAATTCCAACACCAGGTAATGAAAATACTATTGAAGATGATTGGAAGCCAGTAGAAAATTCTATTGATGAACTAAAAAACGTAATCAACGATGCCCCAGTTTATTCAAGACATTATGCACGTTTTATTTTCCTCGACCACTCAGGAAAAGGCTCTGATGAATACAATAAATTCGAAGGAAAAGCATTTGATGATTTGATTGAATCAAATCTTGTAATTACAGATGATGATAGATATTACTATTTAAATAATGATCATCCAAGAAACAAAAAAGTATCTAGGATTTTAGCTAAAATTGAAAATGCACTTGAAATATTTCTTAGCAAAAATGAACAAGATCATGAAGATTTGTTCGAATGGAGTACAACGGATTCAGAATTTTGGGATAAATATATAGGTTACCAAGTAATATTTTAGTAATCGCCAATACTGCACATAACTCTTAGAAGTCTTAGCGCAGCAGGTCTTAAAAAAACCGCTGATGAAGTAAGCGGTCAAACGACGAAAGTATAAAAAACTGGAATTGGCAATACCTGCTGTGCTAAGACTTTGTTGAACGAAACCAAACGAACGATATAGTAGTAGGAAATTAAAAGATGTTTCATTCGATAAAAGAACACTGAATAAAGATTCCAACAAATTTGAAAATTATATTATTACCTTTTTTATGGATGATTAAATTCATTTAGCATACCTCTCCCCGTACAAACATGTTACAATTAGTAGCACAGCAAATATTTCGAAGTGAAACAAAATATAAATAGCACAAAACCTGGCAGGATGTTTTCAAGTCCGTTACCGGTCATGATGTTGCAAAATGATAATAGAAGAAATCTTTCATGAGCGTCCTTTGTCAGTTCGGTTTCATTGTGCGAACACGATGTTCGCCTGCCAGCCAGCGGCACAGATGCCGCATTATGGTTGGCCAACTCGGAAATTATTTTAAGCTTAGTATATTTTTTTGTTGATGTTTTTCTACCGTAATGCTTAAAATACTTTCCTAAGAGTTGTACGTCATTGCAATATTGAATTTTAAGGTAACAATTAATGAAAAGTAAAATATCTGATAGCTTGATAGGATACTTAAAGAATAAACAGATATTTGAACAAAATGTTTGTGATTATTTTAATACAAATTATTTTCAATATCTTTATCAATCCTTGTATTATAGCTTATATATTTCTTTAACAAATTACTCAAATTGTCCGGCCGGTTATTTGAACAAATTAAACAGATTATTTTCCAAGAAAATAAAATTTAACGATTTATTTACTAACAATAATTTTATAATGCTTTTAAACGATATATATAGTACTCGACTTTCGAGTGTCGGTATCGATAATTTAAAAAATAAATTAAAGAATTATACTAATTGGTCAGATTATGAAGGAACATTACAATTATTTCAGAAATGTAATCCAACAAAAAATTCAAATAAAGATGCTATTAGTCTTGGTACAAAAGTTTTGCATGTATATGATCCTATGAATAATCCAATCGTAGATGGTGTAATACTCAAAACTCTTGATTTAAAAAAATTATATGATAATAATGCATTAATTTTCTGTGTCAATTTTCAATCATGTGTAATTAAATTTTCCGATAATAAGAGTGATTATTTTGAATTATCAAAAGAAACCAAAACCTATTTAAAAAAAATAAGCATTAATCATATGATTCCCAGAATGAAATTATTAGATATATCTCTATTAGATGATACAGGACTTATGTACTTCAAAGCCCGCTATTATGATCCGGCTGTTGGTCGCTTCATTACG
>CAYLTM010000142.1:9304-10126 GCA_964386495.1 uncultured Leptospirales bacterium | reverse complement strand
TTGTTTTTCTCATCTTCATTCTTTCCTTTTATTAATTCCAACGAAATTAACTTTTTCGCAGTGTTCCAAATAAAATATTCCTATAAAGCACAACTCACAATATATGTTAAACTTTCACTTACTTAGTTATTGTTCCTTATATAGCGGCAGAATTATTTTAAATTTTGAAAAAACACCAGGCTGGCTTTCAACAAGAATGTTCCCCCCGAATTTCTTCATTAAAGAATATGATATTGATAAACCCAAACCTGTCCCGCTACCTTTTTTAGTAGTAAAAAATGGATCAAAAATTATATTAATATTATCCTTTTCTATTCCGCAACCGTTATCAATAATCTCTATAACCACATTGGTTTTTTCTTCTATATAAGTGTTGATAATCATTTCACCGCTTTTTCCTGATGACAATGCCTCCTGAGCGTTAGTCAAAATATTCATTAAAACCTGTATCAATCTTGTTTTAGGGATATTGACTTTTTTCATGTCTACGGAAAAATTCTGGTTAACAACAGTTCCAGCCTTAATAAAACTTTTCATAAGTATTTTTACGGGATATATTTTGAATAGCTCATCAACATGGACGATTTCTTTCTTTTCATATATTTCAGCTTCAGGTTTAGCATAATCCTTTAGCTGTTTCACAAGCCCGCGCATTCTAACAATTTCTTCCTGCAAAGAATTGAACAATTCAATATGCTCAATTTCAGCGGTTTTCACACTGCTTCGAAGTTCATCAAGATCAAGCTGCATAATAGACAATGGATTATTAATTTCATGAGCCACACCGGCAATAATCCGCCCCATAATAATTAATTTTTCCTG
>CAYLTM010000142.1:7800-9294 GCA_964386495.1 uncultured Leptospirales bacterium | reverse complement strand
CCTGCTGATATATAGCGGTTCTTAATTGATCCTGTTCTTTTAGTGATTTGATTTTATCATATGTGACAGCCGCGAGGGATGAAATCCCAAATATAATATTGAGATCTAGTTCATCAGAAATATAATTGGCATCATTAAATGATAGGATAATAATACCATTGATCCCATTCTCTTTTAAAACTGGAATAAGAATTACTGTATTTTTTCCAGAAAGTCCTGGAAGTATTTGTAATTCTTCCGAGCTTATTTCACTTTGAATGTCTGATAGCGTAATGGGTTTTCTCTTCTTTTCAAGCATATCGACTATAAAGCCTATTTCATTACACTTGATTCGATTATTCAACGAAACTGAATTTTTTGAAAAAACATTATCAAGATCTCCTGAAGCGTTTTCAATCAGAAAATCTATCGAAAAGGGATCAACTATCTGATTAATTATTGAATCATATAAATGGAAAAGATCAACATAATCATCAACTTTATTAAAGCTTACTGAAAGATCATTATAAATATCAATCATTCTTTGAATTTTTATATTTTTTTCAATTAACTGATTGCGGATATTTTTCAGTTCATTGATTTCTTCATTATTCGACAAACCGAAATATGCGCTGAAGTCATGAACAAAGCTATGAATCTTTTTAATGTTTACAAACTCTAGTACAAATTCATTGCGATAAAGTTGATATATTTTTATATAGTATCCAATATCTGAATAGTTCAAGTATATTTCCTGTTCATGCTTGGCGGTAAGCTCGGAGGCAAATTTTCTTATTTTAAACTGATCTTCGTCTTTTAAATTTAATACCGAAAACATCTCCGATCCCGTAACAAACAATTGATTTTTAAAAAATTTCAGTTGCCGAATATGACTGATTTTTTCGTTCATATATATAATCCGCAGCTTGGTCGTAACGACAATTATCGGATTAGGATACTTGGAAAAAATCAGGTTTCGGAATAGCTTATTAAATATCATTTTACTAAAATTTTCCCCGAATAATATTCATCTATACCATACGACATTATAACATAATTCACATTTTTAAAAGGCTCAAATAATGACACTATATCGTTATCAATGGTTTTTGCAGAATATACATCTGTTTTTCCAGCGCCGTAATAAAAATATTTCTGAATAACCGATGAAGTTTTTTGAAAATCTATCACTATCTGTAACGGTGCGTCGCTGAATTTACCCATTGACTCTTTAACAACATCCTTCACAACTGGCTTGTTGCCGTTACCAGCCGAAATATATGATTCCATATCTTGTGTCGTCATAGTGAAGTATGCTTTTTTATTTCTATATAGATATGCCGCATATGTTAACGGTTCTGATGAATTATATTCAGTATATTCAATATTTTTATTTAAACTATTAATATTTACATTATTAATTTTTGTATTTTTTTTTAATAATTGCCATATATTTAAAAATGTATGACTTAAATTAGATTTTTCAAATATTGAAGAACTTGGTAAATTAACCCT
>CAYLTM010000142.1:4027-7790 GCA_964386495.1 uncultured Leptospirales bacterium | reverse complement strand
ATTTCTATATAGATATGCCGGATTTGTTAACGATTCTGATGAATTATATGCAGTATATTCAATACCTTGATATATCGCTTTTGACTGATTAAACTTATTTTTATTATAAAATTCATCAATTATAGAGCCATCTTCCTTTACATTATCCATGACTGCCGATAACACAGGGAATATTACACCGTTTTTTACGGTCAATTCCTTTAAACACACTGATAGACCTTCACCGCTGGACATGTACTTTTCAAGTTTAACGGCCTTATTCAAATCGGCGAAACCTTTTTTAAAAGCTATCCATTCTTTGTCATCAAGATTGCCTACAGCATCACTAAACTGTTTAATAGTAAATATTCCCGAAGATATCATTACAGCATTATCATTAACCGGAATTACATCGATCGGTGCTGATTGTACAGCTGCTTCTGTTTTTTCTTTCTTTTCGTAATCCTTTCCAATATTGAAAATATCACCAGTCAGAGTATCAGATTCTATTTTCCATATAACAGCTATGTCGTTTAAAAGAAATGATAGCGGCTCGAAATTATTACTTCTCATGAATAATAACGCGTCACCATCATCAAATTCCTTATTCGCTTTATTAAAACCTTTTTCCGCGCCGAGAGAATCTCCGCCGTTGGATGATGCTAATTTAAGCGCCTGCTTAATAGTATCCAGTGAATCTGAAAAGACCAGCAGCCTGTCTAAAAGTGCGACATAGGCAAATCCGTTATTAGTTTGAAAACGGTAAATCCGCACATTGCTGTATTTTATTGAATCTTCTGAATACACATCATTATAGATATTTACAGGCTTTTCATTTTGTCCTTCCCCAGCATCAGTATTATTATTGTCGGCAGTCTGATTTCCCGACGCTTCTTTCTTTTCACCGGCTTCTTCAATTTTATTTTTTTCTATTACCGAATCCGATTTGAAAGATGACAAAATTGATAAACCAATTTTTGTTTTCAGATCTATTTCAGCAATAACAAGAATTGAACCATCCTTATGAATTGATATTCCGATAAAATTCGTTACAAATGAACCGATATTATCAGCGTTAATCATATTTTTAGATTTTACTTCAATTATATATAGATAATTAAAAATTCTCTGCATTGAAGGTGCTGAAAGAAAATTATTCCAGGCTGCGGATGAATTTATATTGCCATATACAGTCGTCTTCTTTGCTATATCAATGAACTTTTGAGGATTATTAATTTCAAGATATATTTCCGCACTTTGCGGCACTATTAAATTTCCATGTGCAAAAGATTTATAAGATAGACTTCTGGTCAATATAACCGCTGTGATTATCACAACGGTTATAATAGACATTGCCAAAACAGATTTAATTTTATTCGCAATAATAAAATTTTTGATGTTATTAAAATTCATACAGACTCCTGATTTTTCAAAAAGAAATCAATCAACCTGTTAGTTGAAGAATCATGAGAAGGGACAGCCTTGCCTTCAAGTTCCGGGATAATTCTAGATGCTAAAACTTTACCCAACTGCACACCCCACTGATCAAACGAGAACACATTCCAAATAACACCCTGAACAAAAATTTTATGCTCGTAAGCAGCTATTAATTTGCCGAGTACAAACGGTGTAAGTTTTTTCGCCATAATACTGTTTGTCGGATGATTTCCGGCGAATGTTTTATGAGGGATTAAATCCTCTTTTTCATTTTCCGCTATCAGCTCTTCCTTGCTTTTTCCGAAAGCAAGGGCTTCAGGCTGTGCGAAAAAATTTGACATGAATTTCACATGGTGATCACCGATAGGATTCTGAGACTGTGCGAACCCGATGAAGTCGCATGGAATCTGCTTAGTTCCCTGATGAATGAGTTGATAAAATGCGTGCTGACCATTTGTGCCGGGCTCTCCCCAAATAACAGGTCCTGTGCTATAGGTAATCTTTTCACCTTTCTTGTCAACCGACTTGCCGTTGGATTCCATATCACCCTGCTGAAAGTACGCTGGGAAACGCGACATGTATTGATCGTACGGCAGAATAGCGTGAGTCTCGGCACCGAAAAAATTATTATACCAAATGCCGAGAAGTCCCATAATTACCGGGATATTTTTTTTAAACTCTGTGTTGCGGAAATGATTGTCCATCGCATGAAAACCGTTTAACAGTTCTATAAAATTCGCATAACCTATGGATATCATTATTGACAAGCCGATCGCAGAAGTCAATGAGTATCTGCCGCCGACCCAATCCCAGAATTCAAACATATTATTTGTATCAATACCGAATTTTGAAACCGATTCTTCATTTGTCGATAATGCCGCGAAATGTTTAGCTATCGCCTTTTCATCATGAAATTTTTCAAGCAGCCATTTTTTTGCTGTTTCAGCGTTTGTCATAGTTTCCTGAGTTGTAAATGTTTTCGACGCAACTATAAAAAGTGTTTCATCAGGATTAACCGCTTTAAGTGCTTCAGCCATGTGCGAACCGTCAACATTCGAAACGAAAATCAATTTGATGCTTCTGTCGGAATATGGTTTTAAGGCTTCAGTTACCATTACAGGACCTAAATCTGAACCGCCAATACCGATATTCACAATATTTTTAATGGGTTTTCCTGTCCAACCAAGCCATTCACCGGAACGGATTTTATCGGAAAACGATTTCATTTTCTCAATAACTTTGAATACATCCGGCATAACATCCTTACCGTCTACATATATCGGATTTTTACTCATATTACGCAATGCTACATGAAGAACCGCTCTGTCTTCAGTTTCATTAATATGTTCGCCGGTAAACATCCGCTCAATTTCTTTTTTTAAATTTGACGCTTCAGCAAGATATATCAGCAAATCCATTGTTTTTTCATTAATAATATTTTTTGAGTAATCGAACAACAGATCACCATCATAAAGTGAAAATTTTTCAGCTCTTTTCTGGTCTGCGGCAAAAAGATCCTTCATATGGATCTGTTCCATCTGAGAATAGTGTTTTTCAAGATCTTTCCATTGCTTAAGATTTACCGGTTGTGTTTTCATAAATGCTCCTTTAATTATTATCTATTTTATTTTCTTAATCGCGTCAAACAATTCTTCAATACGATACGGTTTGATTAAACATCCTTTGAATCCGTATTCACTGTAATTTGATAGAATCGGATCATTAGAATATCCGCTTGATACTATAGCCGCTGCGTCCGGATCGATTTCCAGCAGGCGCTTAATAGCTTCCTTCCCGCCCATTTTTCCAGGTATGGTTAAATCCAGTATAATGAAATCATATTTTTTAGTGTTCATAGATTCTTTATATTTAATAAGTGCGGCATCACCATCTGATACCGAATCGGCATTATAACCAAGCTGTCTCAGCATACGAGAACACTACCCGACTGGTTTGTTATATTGTTTTCTATTGAGTGAATAACTTCAATATTTTTTTCGCTCGACGGCAAATAAATATTAAATAAAGTTCCTTCATCCATTTTAGAATCCACGGAAATATAACCATCGTGCTTTCTAATTATATTAAAGGTTGTCGTCAACCCTAATCCTGAACCGTCCTTTTTTGTAGTAAAAAACGGATCAAATATTTTCGGCAGAACATCCCTGGAAATTCCTTTCCCGTTATCCTTAACAGTAATTTTCACATATCTGCCTTTTTTCAGATACAAGTTCTGATCTTCAAAAAATTCTACATTTTCGGTAGCAATAATTATCTCGCCCTTACCATTCATAGCCTGTATAGAATTAATCATCAGGTTATGAATGACCTGACTAATCTGCCCGTA
>CAYLTM010000142.1:0-4017 GCA_964386495.1 uncultured Leptospirales bacterium | reverse complement strand
TTCAGATTTTCCGACAAATCTATTATCACCGATATATCAAACCCGTGAAGAACAAAATTCACAGATTCTTTAATGATATCATTTACGCAGACAACACTCTTATTCATCATTTTACCTTTAGTAAAAGATAACAGCTGTCCTGTCAGATCTTTCGCCCTGGCAATGGCGTTTTCAGCATTATTCAGATAATCTTCAATATCTTTGTTTTTATCACCGGAAGAATCAATCGACATTTTAACTAAAGAGACATTTCCAAGAATAGCGGTAAGTATATTATTGAAATCGTGTGCCAGTCCGCCTGCCAATATTGCCATTGATTCATATTTCTGAATTCTGACAACTTCGTCATTCTTTCTAATCAAATCAGACTGAGATTCAATCAGTTTTTGATTGGTAACCTGAAGGGCTTTGTTGGACATTTCCAAGTCGCTATTCATCTTTTCTATGTTACTATAGGCGGCAAGCAAATGTGAATTCTGACTGATAATTTCTGAACGCATTTTTACAACATCGGAAACATCCAGCAGGATTAATATTCTGTATGTTTCAAATAAATGCGAATATACCATTATCGTTTTTTTTGTATTAAACGCTGTTGTAAAAACAGCTTCAACAAAATTATCGGAAGAAATATTTTCCTTATCGGTATAGACCATAACTTTTCTACGTTCATCATCACTTTGAATAGTAAGTTCAAACCAGCCTGTCAAATCTTGAATATCATTTTCATTATAGCCAAATGTTTCAACAAACTTCTGGTTAATTATTTCAACGGTATCGTTATTCATGATAAGAACTGATATTGGCAGAAATTCGATAATCCGGGCTAATTTTTTCTCATTAACCTTCAGTTTATTATTCATACCGAATAATTCCTGCTGTATAGACAGAATATTTTTATTGGTTATGGAGATATCATCGTTAAGAAGATTCAGCTTTTTTTGATCAACCATGCTTTTTTCATATAAATTTCTGTAACGGACTTCGGATTTTACAAGCTGTTCTTCAACAATAATTTTTTCAATAATCGACCCGACACCCGCACCAACGTAAGAGAGTATTTGTTTATTTTCTTCAGAAAGTGATGTTCTTACATCAGACGCGATATTTATAGAGCCGATGACGGTGTCTCCCGAAATTATCGGAAATGCCGCAAAATACTTGACCTTCATCTTTTTCATCAACGGTTCAAAATCATTGTAATAAGTTTTACTGTCTACAATTTGACGATTAATTATAAGCTCGGAATAAGGATATTTATTAACGGAACCGGATATTAACAGTGGAACAACATCGTCGGCAATATTGTCATAATAAACAAGTTCCGCTGTTTGGCGGGAATCATCAAGTAAATATATTCCCCCGGACGAAAAATCAAACTCGGTCAGAATTATATTCAGAACTTCCTTTAAAAATACAATAAAGCCTAAATTTTTCCCGCTGCCGACTTGAAAAATCTTCAGTAAAAGAGAAAGTTTTTTATTTTCAATTAATATATCATTCATAATTATTTTTTCGGATAAACTTCCGGAACAAAAGACTGATCCGTTATCGGAGGTCTCGCGTATCCAGTTGAAGGCTGCCTCGGTGGAAGAACAAGTTTCTGCGGTGTTAAATCCTTGTAAACAATTTTGCTTAATAAATGAGCGATACAATTCAAACGCGATAATTTCTGATTATCAGCATTCACAACCGACCAGGGTGCCTGCTTTGTGTCGGTAAATTTAAACATCTCGTCTTTTGCTTTGGAATAATCTTCCCAGCGGGTTCTGGCTTCAAGATCCATCGGAGAGAGTTTCCATCTTTTGACAGGATTATTTATCCTATCCTGAAATCTCTTTTCCTGCTCTTCGTCGCTGACAGAAAACCAGTATTTTATTAAAATTATTCCTGAGCGGATTAACATGTTTTCAAATTCCGGACAGCTTCTCATAAATTCCCAATACTCTTCATCGGTACAAAAACCCATTACTCGTTCCACACCGGCACGGTTGTACCAGCTTCGGTCAAATAGAACAATTTCTCCAGCTGACGGTAAATGCGACACATACCGCTGGAAATACCATTGACTACGTTCCTTTTCAGTGGGCGCGGTTAACGCGGCGATTCTACACCAGCGGGGATTCAGCTTTTCAACAATTCTTTTTATTACACCGCCCTTACCGGCAGCATCACGGCCTTCAAAAACTACCACAACTTTAAGATTATTATGTCTGACCCACTCCTGGAATTTTACAAGTTCCGTCTGAAGTTTTGATATTTCCTTTTCATAATCTTTTTTAGAAATCGTTCCAGCCTTTTCCTTTTTAGAAGGTTTGTCCTGTTTTTTGTCCTTATTACCCATGTCAGTTACCCCACAATTTATTGTTTAGTCCGGACATTCTTTCAGTCCGGATATCGCATGCTCTCACAAAAACTTCTTCGGTTCCCATTATTATGAGCTTTTTTTTAGCTCTTGTTGCCGCTGTATATAATAGTTCTTTTGTTAATAACCGGTTGTCTTTATCGGGTAAAACAAGCAAGACTGTGTCATATTCGGATCCCTGAGATTTATGTACAGTTACGGCGAAACTATTTTCGAATTTATTAATTTGAAGCGGTTTATATTTAACAGAAGAAAAATTTTCACTACCGGTGTTCTTTTTAAAGTAAACAAAGAACTCATCATTGTCCCGCATAACAACACCGACATCACCATTAAAAAGATTGTAGGTATAATCATTTTCAGTAATAATTATCTGCTGCCCCGCGTACATTGGAAGTTTATTGAAAAAGCGTTTATTAGAAAAAAGCGAGTTTTCAATCATCTCATTAAGATTCTCAACTCCAAAAAATGATTGCCTTAGCGGCGAAAGAATCTGAAAAGAACTTATGATATCGAAAATGTTGTTCACATCATTATTTTTAACGGCATCAAAATAACCGCTATCAACGAAATTTTTTTCGAGTACCTTGTAAATATAACCGGCAATATCATTAGTGCGTATCGCACCGGACTTGTCTGTAAATGCGGAATAATCCACCCACTCAATATCGGTATAGGCGGGATTCTTTAACATCTTGACAGCTTCCGTTCCACGGCAGGAATTTATTTCCGCACAAAGGGCACCGATACCGCTGTTACTGCTTACACGATAACTTTTTGAAAGATATATAATACTATCCTGAAGACCAGTTCTTTTTTTAGAGAAAGCATCACCAATATCAATGTTGAAAACCCGTTTAATATCCGCATAGAAATCATCAGTATATTTTGGATGATTTCCAAAATCACAGATATCGGCAAATACCGAGCCGGCTTCAACCGACGCCAACTGATCTTTATCACCCATCATAATAAGCTGGGTATCGCCGCTCACATGAGTTAAAAATCTGTACATTAAAGATATGTCAACCATCGATGATTCATCAATAACGATCACATCATATGGAAGATATTTAATATCTGAATAGCTGTCATCATTATACAAAACTGAATTAAGCAGGCGATGGAGTGTAAAGCTTTCTTCCGGAAAATTATTCATAATATCCGCATATTTCCCGGATATTTTATTCGCAGTGATTTTCTCCAACATAATTTTTTTTGCCGAATTAATAGAGGTCAGCAAATGTGATGAAGCCTTGCCGGTCTGTGCGGCAATCGCAATTCTACAGATAGATTTCTTATGAAAATACTGCTCAATAATTAAAAGTAAAATATTGAATACCGGAAAAGTTTTACCGGTACCGGGACCGCCCGTAATTATAGAAAATAATCTGTCAGCACAGTTATAGGCGGCTATCTTCTGCCAGTCTTCAGCAGCTGCCGGATATAGATCATTAATGGAACTTAAAAGAAGCTGTTCATCAATATCGATTTTTTTAAGAGATCTTTTCATAATTTCGCCGGCTATGTAATTTTCATAATAAAAATATTTCTGAAAATAGATATTCCGGCCTTCAGCAATTAAAGGTTTATTAAGATCGGCGGCACCGTTATCGGCTATACTAACAAAGGGGAATTTCAGAAGATTATCA
>CAYLTM010000141.1:9736-10243 GCA_964386495.1 uncultured Leptospirales bacterium | reverse complement strand
ATTTAACATATGGAATAATTGTAGATAAAGTAAATGGTGTTAATGATATTACAAATGCTGATATTGACGCACCGCCTTCAATACTGACTTCGGGCGTGGATTCAAAATTTGTGACTAATGTTATCAAACAGAAAACAGATAATTCAATGATCATGGAACTTGATGTGAATATTCTGTGCGCCATTAAAATTGAAGAAATGAAGAAATCAGGGAAATTGGCATCAGAAATAAAAAACGCGGCCGCTGAAAAAATTTCAGTAAAAGAAGTTCAGCTTGTTTCCTGTAATATTTCCGGAGAAGAGTATGGGTTTCATATCGAAGTTGTAAGAGAAATATTAAGGGTAGGAAATATTACGCATGTTCCTGAAGCCCCATCCTATGTTATAGGAATCTTTTCCGTAAGAAACAGTCTACTGCCGGTTGTGGACATAAGAAAACTTTTTGGTCTTGCGTCAATGATCGAAGAAATGACTCGTCGAGCTGAAGAATTTAGGAATAATACTACTG
>CAYLTM010000141.1:9140-9726 GCA_964386495.1 uncultured Leptospirales bacterium | reverse complement strand
ACTGTCTGGTTTATGGATTATGAAATTTCAGTAAAATCAGGTGTCAGCATCATGGCTGATGTCGATATGCTGAAAATTAATTTTATCAAATGGGCGGAAAAATTCAGGACTTCTAGTGAATTAATCAGCAAGTCTATACAGGATATCAAAGTTCTATATAACAGAATTGAAATTGACGCTCTAAGATATTTTGATTTTCAAAAAAAGAATTCGGCGGAAAACTCTATGAAATTTTTTGAGCAGGAATTTATGCAATACAGTAAATTACTGTTATCGAAATTTCAGGAGCTTGTGTTGAATTTTGAGAAAGAAATTTCGGAAGATCAGCGGATTATGGTCATTGAAATTGGAGGTATTCAGACGGGTGTACTTGTTGACAGTATGCGACAAGTCATAATGGTGCCGGAAAATATTATTGACCAGCCCCCTTCAATTTTAAGTTCACAGAAATCTGAATGTCTCGAAGGTATAGTGAAAATTGACGGTGGGAAAAAACTCATTCTGCTGGTAGATGAGAAAAAACTGATACCGATGGATACAATGATGGAGTTGAATAATATGAAATCTACTACTCAAACAAAGGATG
>CAYLTM010000141.1:5985-9130 GCA_964386495.1 uncultured Leptospirales bacterium | reverse complement strand
ATTTAAAAGCTGCTTCAACAAATAGAACTGAAGAAATTCAATTGGTAACTTTTAAACTCGGTTGTGAGGAGTATGGTCTTAACCTTGAGAATGTTCAGGAAATCAATAGGCTTGAAAATATTACAGCGGTTCCAATGGCACCTCCGTTTGTAGAAGGATTAATGAATCTGCGTGGGGTTGTAATTCCAGCTATAGATCTACGGAAAAAATTCAATATAGAAATTCTCGCTCATAATGAATCGACGAGAGTTATTATCGTTAATATTTCCGGAAATCTTACAGGACTTATAGTTGACTCGGTCTCGGAGGTTATCCGGTTATCCAAAAACCTTATTGATTTACCGCCTGATGTAATCAGTTCAAATATCAATACGGATTTCATAGTCGGCATCGGCAAACTGAATGATAATAAAAGAATTATTATATTAATCAACGCGGAAAAAATACTTTCAAAAGAAGAGAAAGTAATGCTTCAAAAAGGATTCGGCAGTATTAGATCGAAGGATAACCAGGTAAATGATCGTCTGGAATCCGAAGCTGAAACGAAAACAATAAAGGACGAAATAATAACTACGAAAAGTGAATAGTTTTATGTCTTAAAGTGGAACTGATTAAATATTAAATGTTTTGGGGTCTGGGGCAAAGCCCCGGTAAGAGCCCCGCAGGGCTTCCCTGCGAAACGTTCCGGCAAAGCCGAAAAGAATCAAAGATGGTAAAAGATTATGAGTGAAAAAATCAGAGTGTTGATTGTTGAGGATTCCGCCTTAATGCGGAAAGCAATGAAAAATATTTTAACATCGGACAAAGACATTGTTGTAATTGATACTGCTAGAGATGGTGAAGAAGGTGTTATAAAAGCCAGGGAGTTAAAACCCGATGTGGTTACTATGGATATTAATATGCCGAAAATGGACGGCTTAACGGCAATGCAGCATATATTAAGTGAAAACATTTGTCCGGTAATTGTGGTGAGCTCTCTAACTAAAGAAGGTGCACTTATTACTTTTGAAGCTCTTGAACTCGGTGCTTTTGATTATGTGCCTAAACCGGGCGGAACGATGTCGATTAATATTAATGAATCTTCAAAGGAAATTATTTCAAAGGTAAAGGCCGCGGCAAATAGAGATAGTGTAATCAAAATTAAAAAAAGGATGAATCGACTAAAATTAAAAAAACAGAACGATAAAATTGAGATCACGCAAGAACAGCAGAAATTATCACATGTGACACCTCGTATCGCTGTGGCAATCGGGGTATCAACGGGAGGTCCGCGAACCCTTGTTGAAATAATTTCAGGGTTGCCTGAAAATCTTGGAGCGGCACTTTTTATTGTACAGCATATGCCCGGAAATTTTACTACATCATTCGCGAAGCGGTTGGACAGCTACGCGAAATTTCCTCTTAAAGAAGCTGTTGCCGGCGATGTTGTTGATGCTAACGCGGGTTATCTCGCACCTGGCGGGTTTCATCTTGTACTTAGAAAAAAAACCGATAACGGAGTGATGATTAGACTGCCGACTATACCTGAACATCTCTTCATACCTTCGGTTGGAGTCATGATGAAATCGGTGCTTGATATATTCGGCGACCATACAATCGGTGTTCTTTTAACCGGAATGGGGGATGATGGTGCTGATGCAATGGTTGATATAAAAAAAAGAGGCGGAATCACTATTGCTGAAAGTGAAGAGACTGCTATTGTATTTGGAATGCCTAAGGAGGCAATCGATAGAGGTGGTGCTGATATTGTAGTCCCTAGTTATAAAGTTGCGGCGGCTATAACCGATGCAATAGCAAAAATTAATAAAAGATAAATAATGAAAAATATATTTTTAGAAAATTCAAAAATACAGTTATTAAAAAAGTTAAACAGTGATAATGATTCAGAACGAATATTTGCAGTTGATGACATTATTGAGTCCGGGGACATTAAACTACTCGACGCGCTTATTTGTCGTCTTGTCAAAGAAAAAAATCATGCAGTGAAAGACGCGATAGTGTTTGCTCTAAAAAATATGGAAGATGAAATTAATTATGATGATCTATTTGACCTTTATTTATCCGATGAAATGTTTTTACGCAATGCAGCTGTCGACATAATGGGTTCTTTCACTGAACAGATTGTTCCTTTTCTTAACGAAAAGCTTAAATATTCCGACAAGGACACAAGAAAACTTATTCTCGATACACTTGTGAAAATAGGAGGAGAAAAGGCAATAGTTGTACTCCGGTCAAGCCTTTGCGATCATTCTATCAATGTTGTTATTACCGCGGTGGAATATTTAACCAGACTTGGCGATGTTGGTTGTGTAGATTCTCTTATTGATTTATTTAATCGTAATGAAGAACCATTACTTAGAATAGCAATCATTGAAGCACTTATCGATTTTAATATTCCCGGAAGTTATGAATCTATTATAAATGTTCTAAAAGGCAACCATAGTCTGAGTAGTATTGAATCGTTTTATAACCCCTGGATTTATAAATTAATAGCCTCATTCGGAAGCAAGGAAGAAGTAATAGAAACATTGAACTCTTTCACTAATGTAGAAAGTTACGCGGAAGAAATACTATATTTGTACAGTAAAGGGGTTGAGCGTTTTAGTGATAAATTCAGTTGTGAAAGTATTCCAGAATTATTGATTTCCGTTGCAAAAATGGAATCTTTAAAACTTGAAACAAGGCTGTATGCAATGCAGATAATAGGATGTAATTTCAGCAATATACAAAAATCAGTATTCAATGAAATAAATACTGTTTCAAATAATCATGATATCCGGCAATTTTGTAACGAAATATTGGATCAATCAAATGAAAAATAATAAACAATTAAATTGTAATTCATATTCTTCAAAGGAATTTGATATTGAAATAAAAACATATGACAAAATGAATATTTCATTGGAAGATTTTGAACTTTTTGCTGATTATATTTATCAGAAAGTAGGTATAAGATTCGAATATAAAAAAGTTCAGCTAATATCAAACAGGATAAAAAAGAGACTCGACGCTATCGGAGGAAATTCCGTAAAAGAATATTTACAGTATTTAAAATTCAAAGATACCAATAACACGGAATTTCAGACGTTATTAAATAATCTAACAGTTAATGAAACTTATTTTTTTAGAGATTTTCCTCAGATGA
>CAYLTM010000141.1:0-5975 GCA_964386495.1 uncultured Leptospirales bacterium | reverse complement strand
GACATCTTTCTCTGACCATTGTTTACCTGAACTGATTAACAGAAAAATTCAGAACCGTTGTAATACAATAAATATCTGGTCGGTGGGATGTTCTAGCGGTGAAGAACCTTATACTATCGGTATAATATTAAGCGAAATACTTGCTGATGTAAGCAAATGGAATATTAATATAACTGCATTAGATGTAGATGATAATATTTTGCAGAATGCGATGCAAGGTAAATACGGATCAAGAAGTATAAAAGATGTGCCGGAAGAATATCTGAATAAATATTTCAATTATACAGATTCACAATACTGTATAATGAATTCAATTAAAAAATTGGTAACATTTGAACATGTGAATATAATGGATAAGATATCTATGAGGAATCATACGGACTACGATGTTATATTCTGCCGCAATGTATTGATTTACTTTGATGAAAAATCCAGAAGGCAGGTTGTTGATAATTTGTATACTTCTCTAAACAAGGGCGGTTATATATATCTGGGATCAAGCGAGTCAATGGGGAAAATTTCCAACGCGTTTAAATTAAACAAGATGGGAACTTATCTTGTTTACAGCAAGGAGTAAAGCTATGAAAAAATGTTTAGTTATCGACGATTCTTCTTTAATCAGAAAATTCCACATGAAAATATTAGAATCTTCCGGATTTAGAGCGGATGGTGCGTCCGATGGAATGGAGGCTATGGAAAAAGCTTTATCAAACAAATATGATGTGATACTCTGTGATTTGAATATGCCTAATATGGATGGCGTTGTCTTTATAAAAAAATTCAGAGAAATAAATAATGATATACCTGTAATAATAATTTCCACACAGGAAGAAATAAATAGTAAAAATGAGGATTATATATCCGGCGCGAATATTTACATAGTGAAACCTGTTAAACCTGATGATCTCATACTTAATATTAATTTGGCAATTGGTAATAGTTAGAAGGGGCTTGAATAGATTTAGAAATATCAAGGGAGTTCAAGGAAAATAAATGTCAGTAACTATGGAAGAAATCAGAACTCAGTTTTTTATTGAAGCAAATGATATTCTTGAAAAAGTAGGCAGTGATTTATTAAAAGCTGAAGTTGATTATAAAAACCAGGATCTTTTGAATTCAATTTTTCGTGGTATACATACAATAAAAGGAAATGCTGGTACTCTAGGATTTATCCAGTTGTCCGAATTTGGACATCACATGGAAAATCTATTAAGCAGAATTCGTGACGGAGAGATACAGTTGAATTCTGAAATTGTTGATGTTATTTTAAATTCGACGGATTCATTAAAAAACATGCTTGATAAATATGAAAAAAATATAGAGCCTGAAATTGACAAATATTTGTGCGAAAAAATAGACCAGTTGTTGATTATTAAAAATGATAACATATTATATGAAGAAATAAAAATTGAAAACTCATATCAACAAATTCCAACATCTATAATAAATACTCTGATTGAACATCTTAACATGGGAGCTAACATCTTTCGCATTATTATTAAACGTGATGGGGAAAATCCGCAGCAACTTCTAAAAGATATTTATAAACAAAGTGCGTACTATTATGAAGATATAGCAAATACACCTGAGACATTAAAACAAAACCAAAATTTTGTTGCGTATATAGCTGTTAAAGACAATAAAGAAAACATTGTGAAGTTGATTGATGATTCCTGTTTTCTGGAAATAACAGATTTAAAAACGGAATTATCGAGTAAGCTGTTTTCTTTAGAAAAAATTGATAATAATGCTATTAAAGAATTTGTATTGAGTTCCAGTGAACTTTTCGAATCTGTAGAAAACCTTATACTTGCTTATGAAAAGAATAACAGTAAGGAATCTTTTAATGAAATTTTTAGAATAGTACACACTATAAAAGGCGACTCAAATTATATAGGATTCGATGACCTGTCAAAATATACACATAGTCTTGAAACATTACTTTATGGATTAAAAAATAAAACTATCAACAGAACAGCACGGACAACGGACTTAATACTAAACGCAATAGATGGTTTGAAAAAAGTAATTTTTATGCTGGATGCCGGTTTACAATTCATTTTGATTCCTGAAGTATTCTTTGATATTGAAAATGAAATCAAAAATATAAATAATCCAATATACGAAGTAATAGAAGAAACTGAAAAAAAAGCCGTTTCTAAAACTGTTGTTGCAACCTTTATTGAACATATGAATCAATATAAAAAAAATATAATAGTCAACTTGAAAAACCCGCCATTAGATAAAATAAAAAAGGACAATATCGCAAGAATTCTGAATAGCATAAAAGTAAGTTCAGAAATGATGAAATTTGAAAAATTACATTTGCTATCAGAAAATGCGCTAACGGTTTTGAATAAAGATAATCATAGTTTACTTATGGAAAAAGTAAATTTAATTTTCAATTATATGGATGGTTTTATTTTAGGTCCAAAAAAGATCGGCGAGTTATTAATAGAAGAAGAAAAAATTTCAGAGAAAGATCTTTCTGTTGCTCTTTCTCTTCAGAAAAAAATTGGTGAAATACTTTTAGTAACAGGTAAAATAGATAAAAAATCCCTTGATAGTGTTTTAATGAAACAAGAGATTATGAATGAAGGATGGAATTCAATACCTGAAACAACAACCGAAATCAAAGAAATAAAAACTTTGCGCGTAGATGAAAAAAAGGTTGAGCATTTTTCAAATTTAGTCGGAGAAATATTTGTAGCTAAAAATACATATCAATACATATTGAATCAAGTGTATAATGATACTCACATCAATACTTCATTAAAAAAAATGTTAAAGGACAATTTACATTCGTTTTCCAGATTAACGGATGAGATACAACTCAGTGTTATGTCTCTTAGAATGGTTCCGCTGAAAGGCGTATTTCAGAAATTCATTCGGGTAGTAAGAGACATTTCAAGAAAACAGGGAAAACAGATCGAGTTAATAATGATAGGCGATGAGACTGAAATTGATAAAAAAGTTGCTGATATACTTTCAGAACCTTTGATCCATCTTGTGAGAAATGCCTGCGATCATGGAATAGAAAAAGCTGACGAAAGATTATCGGCAGGAAAACTAGAGAAGGGTCTCATTACACTTGAAGCGATACAAGAAGGAAGAAATATTATAATCAAAATTAATGATGACGGCAAGGGAATGAACAGACAAAAGATTTATGATAAAGCGGTCAAAATGGGAATACATGTTCAATCCCCGCAGGATGAGAATATTTTCAATGTGATATTTCTTCCAGGATTTTCTACAAATGATGAGATAACCGATATTTCCGGACGCGGTGTTGGTATGGATGTTGTTTACACAACGATCAAATCGCTTGGCGGAACAGTAAGCTGTGCGTCGCGTGAAGGGAGCGGTTCTGAGATTACAATGGTCATCCCAATGGCAATGGGTGTTAGTGAAGCATTGATTGTCGAAGCGGATAACAAGGATTACGCGATTCCTTTTGAGAATGTAATAGAGGTAATCAAAATCGATCCGGAAGAAATAATTCGTCTTCATGACAGAAAAGGAATTATTTACCGGAATGAAGCACTGCCGGTCGAAACACTAAAAAAATTATTATTTAATACAATTGATGATGACATCGTTAAGAAAGAGATAAGTATTGTCATTCTGCAAAATCTTAATGGTAAATTTGGAATAATAGTTGATGTGCTGAAAAACAACATGCAAATATCCATAAAGCCCGCACCTGAGCAATTAGAAAATATCAAAGTCATCAATGGTGTGAGTATCACTGGTGATGGCAAGGTCATGCTGGTATTAAATCCAAATGAGCTGGTATAGAACTAATTAGCAAAGCTCTGGTATAAATACTATTTGACATATAATGTACTTTGTTAATTGTTAATCAACAAAACTATTGAGAGGAATGATTATGGCACTGCATATTATATCTGACATGGATGGCGTGATTTACCGTGGAAACAATATTGTTCCAGGTGCAAAAGACTTTATTCGAAAAATGATTGAGCAGAATATTAAATTTCTATTTTTAACCAATAATTCCGAACAGACACCGATTGATTTATTACGCCGGTTAACTAATATGGGTATTGAAGGTTTGAGTGAATCCAATTTTATTACATCCGCTATGGCGACAGCGATATTTCTGCATAGTCAAAAACCTAAAGGCACAGCCTACATTGTGGGCGGCGCCGGATTGGTAAACGAACTTTATAAAGTCGGATATTCCATTACCGAGCATAATCCCGATTACGTCGTTGTCGGCAGAACAACATCCTTCAATTTTGACATGCTGAAAATAGCAGTCAACCTGATAGCTAAAGGAGCAAAATTTATCGGAACAAACCCTGACAATGTAGATGTAACCGATCATGGACTTGAACCTGCCTGTGGAAGTTTGCTGTCGGCGATAGAAACTGTTTGCGGAAAAAAACCCTATATAATCGGCAAACCCAATTCATTGATGATGATGATCGCAAGAAAACAGCTCGGCGCTCATAGTTCAGAAACCATCATGATTGGTGATAGAATGGATACTGATGTTGTCGGCGGTCTTGAAGCCGGAATGAAAACCTGCCTTGTGCTGTCCGGAGTCAGTACGATGGAAACTGTAAATGAGTTTCCGTATCGTCCAACATATATCTATAATAATGTTGGTGATATTGATTTATCAAAATGGCAAAGCGATTGTCAAAACAATGAATATGTGAATGTTGATAATAAGTTGGACTTGAAATAATGGAACTGTGTAATACGGATTTTGGTTCAAAAGTATCTAATGTTGGAAAAGTGTAAAAAATTGAAAATGTGAAATAATCATTCCAATCTGGTTTTAGTTGATATTAACAGACGATTTAATCATAAGAAACTCCGATTTAGTTTTTTTCAAGGGTTGGCAAGATTTTTAGAAAAAATAACCCTATATTGGTTATCAAATAATTACTACCGGAATTTCATTCCAATCCGTTGTATATTTGTTGGACAAAAACTCACGGCGCATACTCCATTTTTTTGATATACCCTGGCTTGCGAAAGATATGCTGTTGGCGCCGAATCTCTTGTTGATATTGTCATAGACTGTCATTAAGGAGTCCGGAGCGTACACGGAATTATTTTCATTTGCAAAAAGATTTGGCTGATAATCAGAAATGTGTGTGATGTTTGAAAATATTATTCCGGTTTTTTTATAGCGGTACCCTGATTTGAAAATTCGTCTTAGAAGTATTACCGCGGCATTGATAATGTCTCCGGTAAAATTAGTGGGTGCGTGAAGTGATGCTGTGGCGGAATTATGATACTGCGGATCGTCTTTAAAACGGTTCGTGGCGAGAAAGACTGTAATTGTGGATACCTGAGATTTTTGCGCACGCAATCTCACAGCAGCTCTGTCCGCGTAATCGGACACAGCTTCCTCTAATTCGGAGAGTGTCAAGACCGGCCGTCCGAACGACCTTGTGCTGGCTATGCCTTTTTTTGACGGAGGAACTGTCTGCATCGTAATACAATTTTCGCCGCGAAGTTCGTGCAAAGTTCGTAGTCCTGTAACAGTCATTTTTTTGCGAATCCAATCATCATCACATTTTATAAAATCGGCAGCGGTAATAATCCCATAAGCGTTCAGCATTTGTGAATATTCATAACCGATACCCCAAATATCGCCGGCACGAGTGAACTCAAGTATAGCATTGTAATTTTGTGCGTCAATGAGACACACCCCGTTATTTTTATCAGTTTTCTTAATATAGTGATTAGCTGTTTTAGCAAGAGTCTTTGTGCACGCGATTCCTATCGAAACAGGTATGGCTGTATAGCGGAATACCTCTTGTTTGATATTTTTGCAGATGGATATTTGTTTTTCGCGGGGCATTTCATCAAATGTTAGAAATGCTTCATCAATAGAATAAATCTCAACTTCGGGTGAGAAATGCTCTAAAGCAGTCATTATTCTATGAGATATATCACCGTAAAGAGTGTAATTAGAAGAAAAGACAGCA
>CAYLTM010000140.1:9927-10363 GCA_964386495.1 uncultured Leptospirales bacterium | reverse complement strand
ATCCGCGGTTATCGAAGGTATAAGAATCTCAAAGGGTGATTACATTCTTGTTATGGACGCTGATCTTAGTCACCCGCCTGAAAGCATCCCTTCACTGATAATGCCGCTGATTGATAATACCGCCCAATTCGTAGTCGGCAGCCGATTCGTGAAAGGCGGCTCCGCTGAACACTTCAATTTCTATAGACGACTGAACGCCTTTATCTCTAAAATGATGGCTCGTCCATTCGCGAACATTAAGGATCCTATGGCGGGGTTTTTCGCTTTTAACCGGAGCATCATGAAAGATCTTGCTATCTTAAATCCTCTTGGTTTTAAAATTGGTCTTGAGCTTATTGTAAAATTCAGCCCGTCAAAAATCATTGAGGTGCCGATCTCATTCAAGGAAAGACTGTACGGTGAAAGCAAACTGTCATTTAAAGAACAATTACTTTAC
>CAYLTM010000140.1:9124-9917 GCA_964386495.1 uncultured Leptospirales bacterium | reverse complement strand
CAAATATAAAAGTTTGAGCCAGTTCATACGTTTTTCAGTAATCGGTACTTCCGGAGTGTTTGTCAATTTATTGACAACATTTTTTTGCGTGGAACTCATAGGCATTATCTACAAAGTCGCGATCGTCATCGCCTTTATAATTTCTCTTACGACAAATTTCATATTGAACAAAATGTTTTCGTTTCCCGAAAGCAGCGAGAGCAATTATTTTAAAATGTATTTCCTGTATATAATTGTCTGCCTTGCCGGGTTATCGGTTAACTGGACTATTTCTGTTTACCTATACAACACATACCCGTTTTTCAACAGGTTCTATTTGTTGTCGTCATCATTGGGAATCATCGGCGGCATGGTGATTAACTTCGCGGGTTCAAAGTTTTTCGTTTATAAATCGTAAACGTTCTACTTAATAAAACGCGCGAAGAAGATGCTTATTTCATAAATAATCAGCAACGGAATAGCCATCATCATCTGCGATACAATGTCCGGCGGGGTGATAATCGCGGCGACGATAAATATTCCCAATATGGAATATTTGCGGTACTTACGCAGCATTTCGACAGTGACAATATTCAGCTTAACTAAGACAGCTATTACAATCGGCATCTGAAAAATAAGACCGAACGCCAGAGAAAAGTTTATGACCAGCGACAGATAAGACTCCATCGACAGCATTGACTGAATATTGTCTGTTTGAAAAGACAGGAAATATTTCGCGGCGAAAGGAATCACAATGAAGAAACAGAATAGCACGCCTACTGTAAATAATATATATGAAAACGGCACAAGTTTC
>CAYLTM010000140.1:7243-9114 GCA_964386495.1 uncultured Leptospirales bacterium | reverse complement strand
CGAATTTTTTTTCTCTCGAAAGCAGTGCAGGAGATACAAACCGCCAAATTTGAAAAGGTATCACCGGAAAAGAAAGAAACACTCCGATCCAGAAACTGAATTTTATTCTGGAAAAAAACGCTTCAGCGGGTTTAATAAATACCAGTTTACCGACGGGCTTGATGACAAACGCCAGAACCGTATCGATTTTGCAGTATGATACAACCGAAAAAACAAGAATGACCGCGAGGGAAAAGATTATTCTCCTGCGAAGTTCCTCAAGATGTTCAATATACGACAGTTCTTTTTCAGTGTTTTTAGTTTTACCGGTTTTAAGTTTACTTTTTCGCTTTAGTTTTGGTTTTGGTTTTTTTATCGGATTTTTCGTCGTCTTTTCCAATTTCATCCTCAATTTCTCTTAAACCTTTTTTAAAAGAGCTGACGCTTTTCGCAGCGGCTCCAGCGATTTCCGGCAGCCGTTTCGCTCCGAATATTAAAAGCGCTATAACAAGTATTACGATCAGTTCCGACATTCCAATTCCAAACATATAAACCCTCTGCTGTTATTCTGAAAACTCTATTTCAACACGTCTGTTAAGCCGTCGACCTTCATCAGTATCATTCGTGTCAATGTTCTTTTCCGCACCCATACCTTTGACTGAAATTCTTTCTGCGGCAATACCCTTGGCGGTTAAATAATGCCCGTAAATTGTAATTATTTTCGCGGTTTCCTTGGTCATATAATCTGCTATTTCGTCGAGGTATACATACGACTCGCTTTTCAAAATCGCTGATCCAAAATCGAATTGTACTTTAGAAAGCGTGATTTTATTAGTTTTCTTTTTAAAAGGAAAAAATCCAATATTGCTGGTGTAGTATATTGATTCTTTATCAGATTCTGAAAAATTCAGCAGGCACAATGATGTTTTACTGTCAATCAGCGGCGGGTAAAATTCATTTCTAAAAGTATTAATATCCTCGATGTTGGTAATATCTTCAAAATGAATTTTGTTGAAACCGTATTTTATACGGGCGCCATAAACATCGTAACCGCCCATTCCAGCACGGCCATTTGTAGAAAAATAGACAATGCTTTTATCCGGCAAAACGTACAGCGACGCTTCGTTCAAATTTGTGTTTGCCATTAATACAAGTTCAGGATCAGACCATTTGTTTCCGCTTTCTTTGTATGAGAAAAATATATCAAGACCATTCGATTTATTTCTATCAGAAATAAACATAATTGATTTGTCATCTTTTAAAAATACCGGAAAAGAATTGCAGTCACTTTCATTGAATCTATCAGGCTTTGTCCATTTTGACCATTTGCCTTTTTTTTCACTGTATAAAATATAGGTGTCTTCGTTGTCATCATCAAACCCGTCTTCGACGAAAGACGCGAACATCTGGGTACCGTCGGCACTCATGGAAAAATTCAGCATCTTCTCAAATTCTGTATCCGGCGGAAAATCGGGAATTGCTTTTACCGCAAGTTTTCCATTATTTATCGAATAGGCCTCTGTTTTTTTTGAACTGTAGTTATAAGCGATAGCGATATCATCCGGAACATATAATCCCTTAACAGAAACATTCCCTGAAATATCCGCTGGTTTAAGAATAGGAAAGGGTTTTGATGTTAGACCATTTTTATATAAAGCTCTTTTTTCCATAAGAAGATTCTTTTCTTTGTCGCCAGGAGAATACTCATCAATGTAGTTATCAATTTTTTTAATTGCAATGTCATACTTTGATGATGATGCCAGCGCGATAATCTGCAAATACGCGATTTCTTCGTTTTTTTCAATAGATAGATATTCTTCGCAGCTCTTTATACAGCTGTCGAATTTCTCGCACGCGTATTTCATTTTGATGAGCTTTTTTAAAACTTCAAG
>CAYLTM010000140.1:5649-7233 GCA_964386495.1 uncultured Leptospirales bacterium | reverse complement strand
AGAAATTTTCATAAACCGTCGCGTTTAGAGACAATGGGATTATTATAAGCGCAATTAAAATTAACTTTTTCATTAAAAACATATTTCCATACCTGCCCATACAAGAATCGGGATATCTTCGTATTTTTTCGGATTACTGCCGCTTATCGTTTTACCAGCGTCATAAGAAGAAGCGACTTCATTAGAATTATATAGAATATTCCAAACTTCAAAATACAAACGGGTTTCTTTATCGTAATAATAATTAACCTTCATGTCCAGTCTGCTTGATATTCCATAACGTTCACTGTTGATTTTGCCGTATCCGTTCACTGGATTTCCGTTGACATCGGTAACAACCGCGGCTGGAGTATAAGGCATTGAACTGAAAAGATTATAAACCAGTGATGGATTCCATTTTCCCCAGAATGACGCGGCGGTTACTTTAAATAGATGAGGCTGACTGAAATCAGATTCAAAATCGCTAGCGGTTTTATTTTCCCTGCTGGACGCGGTATATGTATAACTCATCCAACCATAATAATTCTGATAACGCGATTTAAGCATCAGCTCAAGTCCATAGTCGTAACCGGAAATCTCTTGTGAAAAAGGATGCAGCTGCATAAGTTTTTTAAATTCGTCCCTGTTCATCGTAACAAGGGTTCCGGGATTCATATTGTCATATTTATTGTAAAATAACTCGCTCTGAAAAATTCCGTTTTTCATGAATTCATATAATGAACCCATACCGAAGTACATAGTTACCGCGTCTTCAAAATCAGGATTTTTCTTGCCTATGTAATAATACATATCCGGATGAGCGATCGACCTGCTGTGTTTCGCGTAAAGATTCAGATCGTCGAGAATATCATACCCTGCTTCAGTTTTGTATGACATGGAGAATTTTTCTGTAGGACCATACCGTTCAGCACGGGCTCCAACATCAGTTGTAAGTTTTCCCCAGTCTGCCGCGTAGTCGGCAAACAGTGCGATGGAGTTGCCCTCTATAGGATAGGTTATTGTTTTGCTGGCGGAGGTCTTATCGAAAACCTTTGTGGAAGGAATATCGCTTATTGAAATATTCGCGTCAATACCGTCGCGGTGATTAACATATTCGTAACCGATCTGAAACTTGTGCCGGTTATACACATAATACAACGACTGAAAAAGTTTCAGTTGTGTCGGATTAAGATTCATGTAGGCTCCGGCTTTACCGGAATATATCTGCTCGTTTTTCAAATACTGCTGCACTTCGTTGTTTGAAGCGATAGTTTTCAGAAACATTTTATCGCCGATTAGAAAATCCCACTTGAGTGCGTAAACGCTGCTAGAAGATTTTGCCATAAATTGGTTTTCATTATAGCTAACTTCGTCTTCACTTTCAAATACTATTAGTGACAAAGAATGCTGATCATTGAGAACATAGTTTAAATTGAAATAAAAATCTGACAGCGAGGAATTGGTGTATTGCGTGTCAGTAAGAATATCGTGAAGAGATCTTGCCGTTTCAATTCCCCCGATTAATACAGAAATAAATATAAATAAAAACACGAAAGGAGGCAACACCATGCGACACGACTATGCCTATATTGCCAGAAACACGAG
>CAYLTM010000140.1:4041-5639 GCA_964386495.1 uncultured Leptospirales bacterium | reverse complement strand
CTGCCAGCGAGGAAGTAGTGTATTTTGTGTCAGTATGAATATCGTTAATAAATCTTCGCAGACAATAGACCATGCTGATCTGTTCATCTGGAACAGCGGTAATATACATCGTAGGTAATAGCGGAAACAGAGGATCGAGAAGAACCTTGCCGTGAAGACCCTCATTGTCCGCTGTATTGGTTCGCACCTGTATAACGTTGCCCGCGTGGTCGCCCGTCCATACAGGGGAGTTGCCTTTATAAACAACCGCATCAGAAATAATCTGCTCATTAATTGAAGACATCACCGGAACAAAAACTCCAAGGTAATGATACGGATACTCAATAGCGAGATCATCAATATAAATTTTATTATAAAGGGGATTACTTCCTCTAATTACAGGCACAGTGGCGAATGATCCGGCGCCGCCTATTCCCGGAAGCGTCTGAAGAAGATGGAGGCTGTCGCCGGCTCCTCTCAGTGGAAATGTCTTAATATCACTCTGTGTGATGGACTGGTTGATATTTTTCTTTACATCGTCATCCTTAGGCATCAGCGGTGAAATGTTTTTCACTTCAGAAAGGGGCATTGTTATATAGAAATCTTTTTTAACCTTGATGACGGTTTTTTTTGTGCCGTATTCATTGTGTGAAAAATAGAGAGTGTAATAACTCCTATCGATATCATTAAACTGGAAATTTCCCTTATCATCGGTTTGCGTGACAATTGAGGTTTCCTCGATGCCGACAGTCACGCCGCTGATATAGGATTTTGTTTTCGAGTCGAAAACTTTTCCGGAAACGGAAGCGGCATAAAGACCTTTTGCTGAAAACAATATTAATATTAGTAATAAAATTTTTTTCATACTGCTATCTGATCCCTCTCAAGATTATTCGGACATACAATGAAGAATCATACGGTTCGGATTTATGATACAGCGGAACAAATCTCATTTTGGTAATGATATTCTCGACAACACGGTCCAAACCCAGACCTGGACGTTTAATAAAATTGAAGCTTTTTACTCTACCGGCGCTGTCAAGATAAACACGGGTGACCGCGGAGGTGTTGACTTCCGAGAGATCATAGATATCTCCGAAAACCATATCCGGAAATTCGACAGAATAGGGTTTGTCGATATTGATGTTCGCGTAAAAATGCGCCGAACGGACATCGTCCAGAAAGTACTTATTGGAGTACTCATAATTTAGAATTTCTGTTTCTCCAAAATACGGCTTAACAATTTGATAATTACCACCGCATGATGCAGATAATAATAATATGAAAATCAGCTTTTTAAAATTCTTCATAAAATATATCTCACTTGTTGTGTTTGTAATTATAATACTGATAGGAAACTTCCAGTCCCAGATACGCGCATTGTCTTCGGACACCGTATCTGATGCCTGTTCCTTCGGTAGTAATTCTATGCGTAATAAGTTCGGCTTCAGGAGAAACTTTTAATAGCAGCGCAATATTATAAGGTTCATACATAACTCCCGCACCGAGTGATCCCCCCGCTGTTACCGAGTTCAGCCTTTTCTGACCGGACATTTCCACATTCGATGAAAAATCTGTTATGCGGTAATTACCCGCGAAGATTTCATAATCAAAAACAA
>CAYLTM010000140.1:885-4031 GCA_964386495.1 uncultured Leptospirales bacterium | reverse complement strand
AACAAATTCCCAGTCGTACTTCAAGCCCCTAGTAATAAAATGTCTGAACCCGATATCGTAACCAAGACCGGAGACATCCAATCCGAGGTAATCAGACTCAAATACAGAGCGTTTAACCCCGGCGAAAAAAACCATATAGGAACTGTATCCCGGATCTGAAAGACGATAACCAAGCCTGCCGCCGTATACCGTGTTTGAAAGATCGTAAGCGGTAGTCGTCGTAGACTGGTCGTAGGCGTTATTTCCGCTGTAATAAAACTGCGTGTAAAAAACGTCGTAGAAACCGCCGACGGCAATTTTGTAATTTCGGAACGACGTGAAAGGAAAACCGCCGGACTCTCCCTGAACGGTGCCGAGAGGATCCTCGTTGAAAGGCACGTAAGTCTGTCCAATACCAAAGTGTGAATATTCGACAGAGGCGAATGGTCCGTATTGCGTGGTTTCGGCAAACGCTGAACCTGTCACGCAGAAAAGAATCACAAATAAAATTTTTACATTAATTATTTTTTTCATTTATTATAGCATCCGGTTATTTTCTAACTGCTTTAAACAAATTTATATTCGAAGCGAAAATCGCCGGTATCAATGCCGCGAAAGCCGATATACCGGACGACAAACCTATACTTAGCAACATTGTTGAAAGACCCATCGGTGAAGTATTAAAAGCGATTTCTTTCAGAGTCGGAACCCACTGTGTAATATTTTTTGCTGCGTAATCAAATAGATTCGCGCCAGTGTAAAATCCAATGACACCATAAATGGAACCCACGATAGCCGCCTCAACAACAAAGCTTATGATTATTCGAATTTTAGTAACGCCTAAAATTCTTCGGAGAGAAAACATCTGATTCATATTGTAAACAATTGTTAAATACGAGTTAAAAATCGATATCACTGTCAATAGAAGAAACACAGCGATAATCACCATTGAAAAACCGTCCATGATGGACATTATCTTTCCGACCTTTCTGGAAATATCTTCTTGTGATTCAACCTGGAGTCCCATTTTTTCCAAACCTTCCACAAGCTGAGGAAGTTTACGCACATCCTTAACCTTGGCGAAAAGCATAATGTAATTATACCCTCTACGCCATTTGCCGAGATCCTTACTATGTGCCGCCGCGAACTTATAGATAAAATCTATCGGAACAATACCCGCGTTCAGCGATACAGAATCTGTAAAATCAAAAACCTCAGCGGCAATTTTATAATTAATTTTTTCGTCAGGATCGGTTATCTCCGGCGGGGTTGTTTTAATATCAATCTCAATAGGAAAACCCTGAAGATCCTTGATTGTTAATTGCGGTAGACCGTTTAGCACAAGATAGTTGTTGAACATCTCTATAGTGAATTTCGGAGCTATGACAGGTACCGGTACTTTGTTTTTGAAAGCATTCGGATTTTTAATTTTGCCTTTGAAAAACGCCGGTTCAATACCGTACAATGGAATATACATACGTTTCGATTTGCCGAACATTTCGCCTTTAACACGGCACTGGTAATCAAGACTGATAAGCGTGAATACTTCCGTAAACTCAGGATTCGCTTTGATAGCTTTTACCTGTTCGGTGGTAATCTTCGCGCCTTTACTGGTGGATGTTACAAACACGTTGTCCCGTGAATAGTTTTTCGGCAGGATTTTTATTTCGTTTATATCAAGTTTTCCATAAATAGTTTCGTCAATATAAGTCTTAACGGAATCCCTGAATGAAAGATACATAACAAGAAAAGATATCAAAAACAATATACCGAAACTCGATATAAGAGATTTTAAAATGTTTTTGATGCTGGTTTTAATGCCTAACCGGAAATTTCTAATCAAGTTCATCATAATAATTAATTCCCAAATCCTTAATATTGATCAAAAAAAACAATACGGTACTATGATTATAAATAAGTTAATATTTGCAAGAAAAAAACTTGACAGGTTAACGGGTGTTTAGTAAACTTACGTAGAGGTATTTTTATGAATAAAGAACTTACTGAAAAACAGGAAAATATTTATAAATATATAGTCCAGAATATTCGTGATACGGGATTTCCGCCGACTGTTCGTGAAATCGGTTCAAACTTCGGGATAACCGCTAAAGGTGCGTATGACCACTTAAAGGCTATTGAAAAGAAAGGGTTCATACACTGCAGTGAACATAAATCACGAGCCATAGAGATTATGAAACACCTGGACAACGCTGAAGCTACCACTTCTGAGAATGATATCAGAGTGCCGATTGTTGGAACTATTGCTGCCGGGCAGCCTCTTCTTGCCGAAGAAAATATTTCAGACCACCTGACCATCTCCAAGACAATTACCGGCAAGGGAACGTTTTTCGCGTTAAAGGTTAAGGGGGATTCCATGATCGACGAAGGAATTTTTGATGGTGATTACGCGATCATCAGACAACAGCCCTCCGCTGAAAACGGAGCGATAATCGCCGCGCTCGTAGGCAATGAAGCGACATTGAAAATACTGAAAAAACTTTCAACCGGAATAGAGCTTCAGCCGGCTAATAAAAACTACAAGCCCATTACATCGAAAGATGTCTCCGTGCTGGGATTATTAAAAGCGATAGTCCGGAAGTATTAAGGGAGGCGAGTAGCTACATAATTATTTGTTGGTACATTATGTGTATTCGCGTTAGGGATTGAGCGGAAAACCGCTTGAGGCAAAATATTGATAAAATTCCACATATGTGGATTATTGCCGATAAGCGGTTTGAAGTGAAAGCCCGCCGCGTGATTTCCTGTTTCAGATAATTTTTCCGGCGGTTAGCGGAACGCCCGCTTCCATTATTCTACTGAGTAAATATCCATTCGTTCATTTTTTCCTTTCAGTTCCATGTTTCCGATTTTTACAATGCTGTGCCCGGCACGGTTTGTTATTCTGTCGTATAGTGTGCCGGATATTAAAAAGGCTTTTCCGACTTCCCTGCATAACGATTCTATCCTTGCGGTTGTATTGACGACATCTCCGAGATGCGCGATTTCCTTTTTTATTAAACCCATTTCGCCGGTGATTGCCAGTCCGCAATGTGCCGCACTTTTAAATTCCGGGACCATGCCGTATTTTTTTTTAAAGTATTCCTGTTTTGTGTTTATTGCTGCCAGCATTTCGAAATTCAGATTGATGCAGTTCTGTACCGCGTTTT
>CAYLTM010000140.1:0-840 GCA_964386495.1 uncultured Leptospirales bacterium | reverse complement strand
CGTCGCCAACATATTTGTATATTGTTCCTTTTTGTAATATGATGGGTTCCGATACATGCGATATGAAGTCGTTTAGTAATCGGTGAAATTGCTTGTTTCCAAGTTTTTCCGCGATTGCCGTGGATGATGACATATCTACGAACATGAAGATTAATTCTTCCTCCACGGGTGTATGATATTTTCCTGATATGAAGATTGTCATGAGGTTTTTTCCAACTATTGTTGAAAAATATATCATAAAGGACATTAGCAGGATTATTATCATTGATATTATTACCGTGTAGTAGTAATACTTGTCATAAAATATTTTGATCATTTCTTCGATTGGCATGTTTTTGTTGCTTCGTATTAATGTTATATTCGCTAAATATACTATTGTTGTATATACTGTTGTTATTGAGATTATATAGAATATTAATCGTGCGGCTGTTGTATACAAAAAGCTCCGGCTGGACAAATATTTTTCAAATATAAAAAATTCTGTTCCGGCGGTTATTAAACTGATTCCGCATCCCATGAAGAATCCTATCATTCCCAGTCTTGTTGAGAGTTCGAAGTTGTTCATAAATATTGACACAACTAGTCCTACTGGTCCGCTTATCAGTATTATCTTTATCATTGATTTGAGTTTATATTTATCATAATTTGTCATTGTGTGTTTTTTCCTGCCGATTTCTTCATTTTTTTTAGTTTTTACATTTTCGCTGGTTTTGTTTTTTCCCTGCAAGGTTTTTTTGCCGGTTTTTGTTTTATTTGGTGAAAATTCATTTTCAAGGTGTCTTTTTAAGGTGTCTTTTTTAAGGTGTCAGAGCAGTTTGGTATACCAAACTGCTCTGACAC
>CAYLTM010000139.1:8726-10520 GCA_964386495.1 uncultured Leptospirales bacterium | reverse complement strand
AATATTTTTTCACAAAATCAGAAATAAATGATAAATCATTAGAGGCAATTATTATGTCATAATCTGCAATGATACCTCTTCTTAGCAGTATACGAATTTGCGATTTCTCATTTTGAATTTTATTTGCTCTATCAAATAGTTCATTTGAATCGATCAGTGGTTTTATTGTTATTCCAGATGATGCGAGCATTTCAAACAAATTCAAAGGGGCTGATTTATCAAATGAGGCATCGTCACCAGTTTCAGATGAAAAACCGATATTGTATTTTTGGTTAATTTCTCTAAATTTTTTGATCAGCAGAGAATATGATAATGTTTGATCTACAATGAATAATGAAATATCAGACATAAATTCGTCTTTTAGTTTTTGTCGTTCATCATTGTTCAAATTTTTTAACGCATCATTATCCGCTAATTCCTGATAATATTTATACAAGAGGTTTATATCTTTATTGTTTATAAAAAATTCATAATCAACCTGCTCATAATTCGCGAGTAATTTTTTAAGCAGCTCGTTATCCTGTCCTTTTTTTTTCTGATTATAATACTTTTTAGATTCGTAATCAAACAACGTGGTATTTCTATATTCATTATAATTTGAATATAACTGTTCAGCCTGATTATCAGTAAAAACCGGCATACCTACAAGAACAAAATCTCCGATAGTCTCAGCAGAATTATTACTGCTTACAATTTCTTTTGAAATGGAATCATCCAGATCTTTACTCGAAGGTTTTTCATAATTTTTTCCAAAAACCATATTTGGGACAGTTTCCATATTGGACATATAATAATCGTAAATATTATTCAGTATCGGTTCTTTATTAGTATAGAACTCGATTCCGGGGTGATTTCTTTTAAAATAGATATAACGGTTGCCTGATGATTTACGCCAATTTAAATCCGTAGAGTTGTAATTATTATTAATCATAAAAGCTATATCAAGAATTTTTTCCTGTTTAATTATTTCCGGAAAATATTCCATAATAGCCTTTAAGTTTTTTTTCCTAATATCTGAATAGTAATCAGCTCCGGAATAGTCCCTATTTTTATAAGCGTTTTTCACCGAATCATCCGCAAGAAGATAATTGCGGACATCCGGGACTGTTCCCTTAAGTATGGCGGATGTAAAGCGAACCATGTTTTCCCGCGTTTCCTCTTCGCCTTTCTTCAACAACGCACTGCTGATAATCAACGAAACAATAATCACAATTATTACTGTGACGAAAGCGAATTGATACCTTATGCTGAAAATATTTTTCCTCAGACGGATTTTAGTTTTTTTCAAATTTCCCATATTATGCTACTTTTTACTGACAGGAATTAAAACATTATTTATAAGTGCGATAAAATAACCCGCGAAAAATGATTCGATCGCGACATAAAGAGTATCAGCCAAAACTCCGATTAACCTAATGTAAACGGGTTTAGAAAAATTTTCAGTTATAGAAAATCCGCCGGTTGGATGGATTGACTCAAATAATCTAACAACTTCAGAACCGAAACCATTCAGCGAACACCATATAAAAAGTATCAACGATGGAACCGTAATAACTATCATTACAGAAATTGAAAATGCCTTAATGTTTAACTTCATATTATTCTCCTGTACATACTTTATTTTCCTGGACTTCGATACCATCCCAGTTATCCGGCAGACTGAACTTGATGTTTTTTATGCATCTTCTAATATAAAGCTCGCAGCCTTTGTCTGTTTTATTAACAGAGTATATTTTCTTAAATATTTTCAAAGCTTCGCGGAATTCTTTTCCATGATACAGATAAATCGCTTTT
>CAYLTM010000139.1:8372-8716 GCA_964386495.1 uncultured Leptospirales bacterium | reverse complement strand
CAAATTTTCACTTATTATTATACCGGCTTTATAAATCTTTGTCAGACCTTCAAGTCTTGACGCTAAATTCACCGAATCGGAAACAACAGTAGCGTCCATTCTGTCCGATTCGCCGATTGTGCCTAAAATTAAATCGCCAGTATTTATACCAATACCAGCACCTATAGGCTCATCGCCTTCCTTAACACGCACCAGATTATAGCTGATGATTTCCTTCTGCATGTCGATAGCCGCGTTCAAAGCGTTATCGGCATTATCGAACAACGCGAGTATACTGTCGCCGATAAATTTATCAATAAAACCTTTATGCTTTCGTATGATGGGACCCATTCTTCCCATGTACG
>CAYLTM010000139.1:4560-8362 GCA_964386495.1 uncultured Leptospirales bacterium | reverse complement strand
AAACGATCTAATGTCTGAAAACATAATTGTCATTTCTTTTTTAATAGAATCGCCAAGTTTCACATCAAGAATATTTTCTCTCCCGAAGAGTGTCATAATTTCTTTTGGAACAAATCTGTGATATGCCTCATTCGTTTTTATCAGTTCCTTATTTATAACCTCAATTGTATCCGTTCTGTTTTTCAGATCCATTGAAATTTGCTCTACTGAATTAAATGCCAAAAGAAACTTTCTAGAAATAATAAACGAGTAGGATATAGTGAAAATAAAAATTCCAAGCGGCATTAGAAACGGAGTGTTGATTATTAGATTTGATGAAAGAATATCATTTAATACGGTTAACGCTGTGATGGTAAAACCGAATAACGCTATCCAGGCTGTATCCGTTTTTTTTATTATTGCATGAATGATTGAGAAAATTATATACAAAGATGATAATATTATCAATGCTTGAAATGGCATAATCAGATAACTGGAAATTTTCTGCGGCAGAAACAGAACTAACACGGAAAATATCACCGACAGTACAAAAATCGATTTATGAAAATACCTGGAAACCGACGCAGGAAATAAATAATAAAAAAATGCAGCAAAAAAAGCTGTGCCGAAAAATATTATCAGAGAATCAATTTTCAGAAGAATCTCATAAGGAATACCGCTCATAAAAATATAGACTACTTTATCACCAGTAATTATTATACGAATAGCGATAAGCAGGCAAAGCATCCCGAAATATACAGAAGAACGGTCTTTTCTTCTTAGAAGAAATAATCCCAAATGATAAATTGCCATGACGATTGTAGCCCCGAACAAAAACATATCATAAATAATCATTTTGTTTCGAAGGTCATTAATATTATTGAATGAGCCGATAGTTGCAGAATTCCACATACCGCCGTTTTTATCGTTAACATTCTGTATTTGCATTACAATATTTGTATCGGTGCTAAGGGGTATAAATGAACCGATTCTCGTTTTAACGTCTGGAACATATTCTTCTTTGTTTTCCGAAACTACGCCATTTTCAAGAATAAGCTTATCATTCACCCATAATTTATAAGCGGAACCAATATCATTTACTCTAATACCAAATATTTTATCAATATCCGATTTACTGAATTTTAGGTTTATTCGATATGTAGCATGACCATCAGCAGGCAATGCCTTATTATCAAGTTTGTAATTATTCCACGCACCGGGAACCTTGATGAATCTTTTGTCGGTAGCAATTCCGTTTTTCAAATCCTCGGGAGAGACAAGCTCGTTCCAAAAAAACTCCCAGTTGCCGTTTAGTTTAATATTCTGAGTAGTAAAATCAACATTTGTAAGATCAATTTCCGCATTGTCATTTTTCACCTGCTTGTAATTTGACTGATTATCACAACACAGACCCATCAACAAAACAACAGCAAGAAATACTATTTTCATAACAAACACCTTTTAATTATCCAGACTAATTTTCTACCGTAAATTTCGTAATACATTATTGTTTGATGTATTTATCCATCTGACGGGAAGTATCTATAAGCTCATCAACCAGAATATTCGCGTTATTAGCTTTAAGAATGTTCTGATCGGAAGCCTTTATCGCGTCTTTCGTCCTTTCAATAGTTTGATTACTTACATTAGCGATACGATTAATACTTTCAACAATTTTATTATTCGCGTCAAGAATATCATTAACCTTTGTTTCAACAAGACGGGCATTGCCGTTTACTTCTTTCATTTTATCGGTAATCGCGTCAAAAATTGTCTTAGCGCTTTTAATAAAATCATTCTGTTCAACATTAATTTGTCTCAAATGGCTGACCTCCTGCATGGAATTATCTGCCATATTCTGAAGATCATTAACAATCATGGCGATGCTTCCAGCGGATTCCTTACTTTGAATTGCCAACTTACCTATTTCATCGGCAACAACCGCAAAGCCTTTTCCAGCTTCACCCGCTCTTGCACTTTCAATCGCCGCGTTCAAAGACAAAAGATTTGTCTGATCGGATATTCCTGTAATAATTGTTGTAATATTATGTATTTCGTTGGATTTGTCCTTCAGCTCAAGAATCGCGTGATAAGTCTTTTCACTATTCTGATTAACAATAGTTGCTTTTTGCCCTGGTCCACAGTTTTGGCAGTTTCCTCAGATATCTTCCCCATTTCGGCAGAAAGTCGTGAAGTGTTTTCAATAATGTCCTGAATATTATGAGTCATATCCGACTGGGATACAATACTCTCAGCCGTATCATTCGCACCATGCTCAATTTCATCGATAGATTTCAAAATATCCTTAGAGGATTCTGATAATTGACTTACAATTTCATATACTTTATTGGAATTATTCTTTAAAACCTGTGCGATTTTCAAAATATCCAAAATGATCGTTTCCTGCATTTTCTTTTCGTCATTTATGCTGTCCATTTTTTCATTATTGAACTTATTCGATAATTTAGTAGAAATCATCAGGGAAACTGAATACAATAAAACCGATGCAAACTGTATAGTATAATCGGTTGTGATGGTTTTATCAGAAAACCCCTGAAACGTAATCAGCCAGATTATCCTGCCAAGATTTGTAAATAGAAGAAACATACAGCTAGTAATTATCAAAGGGAGATTAAAATACAAAAGATACATGGAAATTATAGGAAAAAGATAAGTATATACCATAGTTCTTGTCGTGGAAAATAAAACAAACGTATACATAATATAATACCCGACAAGAGTAATATATTTCACCTTTTCAGAATCCTTGTTTTTATAATAAATAAATGTAGCTGAAACCATCGGAATTAAAATCATTAAAACAAAAATAATAACGTATGTAAGGGTTTTTCCACCCTTTGCATACTCTCCTAAATAACCTATTATTAAAAACAAATCTAGTATCCAGTTAATAATAAGCACCACTTTGTTGGTTCTGGACATTGCGGAAATGTTATTCATTTAATTCTCCTGCTAAACAACTTTTGTCAATACAATTGTAATATCATCATTAATTAAAACATTGTCAATGTTACTTAAATAATTAGAAATAAACGCAATTTTCTCATTATAACTAACATTATATAAGGCTTTAAACAAATCAAACAAAATTTTGTCTCCAATATCATTTTGATTATCAGGTTCATTAATTTCGATTAGACCATCCGTATAAAACCATATCTCGTCACCTCGTTCAAGCTGAACAGTTTTTTTATTTATCGAAAGTTTTCTGTCAACACCAAGAAGATTATTCCTTCCTTTTAACTTTTTATTACTCAACCCGTTAACAATAAATGGAGAACAATGACCAGCGTTAATATATTCGATAGTCATTTCTTCCGTGTCAATTTCTGAAACGAACAATGATATTAATTCATTTCCAGAATATCCTTCAACCAGAAATTCATTAACGGCAGAAAATATTTCATCGATACTTTTATTTTCATTAATAATAGTATAAATCAAAGCCATTACGCATGAAACAATCATAGCAGCCGGATAGCCATGCCCGGTAACATCGCCTATAATAATAATCACCTTGCCATCGCGATTAATCATGTCGAAAAAATCACCGGTGAGTTTATTAAAAGGTCTTGTATAGCATGAAATTTCAAGTTTGCTGCTGATTAGTTGCTGTTTTGGAAAAAGACGCATCTGATAATAAGAAGACTTATCAAGCTCCTTTTCGTATTCACTTTTTAACAAATAATCCTTCATCATAACTTCATTATCAATAAGATAATAAACAATAACACTCATTGTTATTAAAAATTCTAAATCCTGTCTATTGAAAAATGAATTGTCAAATTTATCACCAACCGCG
>CAYLTM010000139.1:3790-4550 GCA_964386495.1 uncultured Leptospirales bacterium | reverse complement strand
AGATCTGTTGATTCTCAAATTTCTGTTTTATTTCCGGTAATAAAACAGAAATTTGAGAATCAACAGATCTGTCTCTATTAATTTTGTGAAGAATTTCATTTTCAAAAATATGATCTTTCTTTACAAATGCTGTTTTTTTATTGAAATAATCTGAAAGTATAATATTATCTTCATGTGAAAGATTAATAATATAATCCGATAGAAATGAACTACCGGTATTCTCATTAGGATCTGTTTTAGCTAATGGCATATTACGGAAATTGAATCTTATGTAATCAGTTTTCAACAAAGATGCCGCGAGGGTGCACATTTTTTTCATCTTATCATCTATGGATTCTTCCAGAGCGGTAAATTCAATTATACTTCCCAAAACTGCATAATAATTATTTTTAGTTTTGATATACTTTTTGTTGATATTATTAATAAAATATTGCCTTGAGTAAAAAAGAATCAATACAATAAAAAAACAAATAACAAAAGCTGAAAATGATTTAGTTCCGCTTAAATTATTAACATAAAAAAAATAAACAATAATAGAAATAGCGATACTAATGGAATAATCGACAAACAGACGTGAAGACAGCTTGGTATCATTAAAAATTGGAATCATATAGGAATTATTAATAATATAAGATCCAATGACAATCGGTATTAATAATGTTAATATTGCGGTAAAAGGTAAAGGTAAAGGAAAATCATAATAGAAGGACAAAACTAATAATAAAGACGGCAGAATAAAACCAATAGAAAATGACACCGC
>CAYLTM010000139.1:2270-3755 GCA_964386495.1 uncultured Leptospirales bacterium | reverse complement strand
ATTGTAATTTTCCTCCATCAACTTTATTATTGTAAGGAAAAGAAAAAGCAGCATAATTCCAAGCGAGATTATAATAAATAACGAAATTGAAAATACAGAATACTGATAAATATGCTTCATTAAATATATTGTTATTAAAAAAATAGAGTATTTAATAAATCGTTTAAGTAAATTAAATTTCCAGTAATCCTCCAATTTTTTTAAAACCGGTAAATAGAATATCTTAAAAAAAACAGAAGTCAGCATCATTACCAGCAAAAGAATTCCGGCAAGAAAGATATTTGCCCTATGAAGAATGAAAAGATCTATTAAAATAAATATAAATCCCAGATATATGGAAAATTGGCAGTAAATTTCAGCTGTTTCTGTTAATGAACCGCTGAAATATATGTACAACCCCCACAACAAATGCAGGTTACCCAGAATTAATAGTAATATGCAAAACGAAAAAAAGTTTTCATTAAAATCCTTGTTTTTAATAATTAAAAATGTCCGGTTAGAATAATCAGTAACCTCGGAGTTATTGATTATTAATCCTTTTATTATAACATCTTTATAGAGATCTCCGCTGAAAAATTCAAAATTATTTTTGTTAACTGTAGCGTTATACAATCCGTCATTATTACGCAAAATAAGTGTTTGATATAATTTTCCCCCTGAAACAATCCTATTATATGGATAATTATGAGAAATATTATACGCACTGTAAATGATAAAGCAATCTATCAAAAACACGCTTATGAATATTATTGATTTTTTTATTATTTCTTTATTTATCATAATTAATTAAAAATAAAAAATGGAAACTATCGGAAATAAGAAAATTTTTCCGGATAAATTGTATAAGTTCTATGTTTTTTTCGCTAAGCCCTGTATCTTTATTTAGAATATTAAGAATCAGTTCCTGATTATAAATAATTATTTCATGAATTATGCTATTACATATTATGAGGACATTTTTTTTGTCTAACCTAATTTTATTTTCCGGAAATATTTCGAGAATATTTCTGTTCTCATGAAGTAGCATAAAACTTCCATCACGCGGGGTACTCATTTCTAATAAACCTTCGGGATTTACTGAAAAAAGACTAATTTCAACTTTTTCGTCCATCATAAATTTATTTTGAAGCACACTTCTGCATTTTTCAACCGATTCCTGAATTGTACAACCAGATAACGACGCGTATTGAAGAACGGCATTTAGAGCAGGAAGAAATATTGATAATGAAGGATTCGTTTTTTCCAGATGAAAATACACGAAATATAATTTTTCTTTGTAGTAATAATAATTAAAAAATTTATCAATTATAGTTCCAGGGTTTTTAAAAACAATTGAAATTGAAAAATCACCAATTTTACTATTGAATGAAGGAAAAAAAGATTTCATGACTTTAAAAGCCAGCTTTCGTTCAAAATCAAGAGCTTTTTTTCTGTACATTTCTTTGGCAAAATAATCATTTATGAGAAGAGCCGCTATTTTCTTGG
>CAYLTM010000139.1:1527-2260 GCA_964386495.1 uncultured Leptospirales bacterium | reverse complement strand
ATCAGTTTTAATTTATAAATATCTTCATCATTATAAATAAATTGAATATCACCAAGCATAATCGCGCCGAGTAAAAATTCTCCGTAAAAAACCGGTACAATAATTTCAACATTGAGTTTATTCATTTCATCAATAAATTTTTTTTCCTTTGCTGTAGATCCGCTGAGTTTATTTTTAATAATAACAATATCTTCAGAATTCAAATTATTTAAAAAAAAGTTTTCTTTCAGTAAAACAGGTTTTTTCAAGCTTTTATCAGTTATTGAATACAGGTAAAAATTTTCAGTATCATTATTATAAATCATCAATTTCGCGCTGTTAATTTTCATAATTCGTAAAGATTTAATAAACTTTTTGCTGATTATCTCATCCATAGCTTTCGCTTTAAAAACATTATAGAGAATATTATTTGCTTTTTCCGAATTTGGATTTCCAGAATAGTTTAAGTTAGCAGCATCGACAATAGGAAGAGTGACAAATATAACAATAATAATTATTATTAAGTAATAGTCTTTATTAAAATTAAAATTATAACTCAGCAAAATCAATAGGCTGATTACTAAAGCATAGATAAAATATATGATATGAATTTTTTTCATTTTTTAATTTTTTTTAGAACTGAAATAATTTCATCAACTACATCTTCTGGAGATTTAGTTCCATCTATTATTTTATAGATATCCGAACCAACTTCCAGAAATATTTTTCGTACCTCGGTTAAAAATTCTTTTTT
>CAYLTM010000139.1:0-1517 GCA_964386495.1 uncultured Leptospirales bacterium | reverse complement strand
TCTTTTTTTTCAAAAACTTCCTTTTCAACATCGGTTCTTTTATTAATTCTTTCCAGAGATAATTCCGGCGGAATATCTATAAAAAATACTGTGTCAGGTATAATAAATTCTGCTTCAATATTCATCGATATGATTTTTTTCGGATCAGCACCCATTGCTCCCTGATATGCCGCGTTTGAAAAATAATATCTATCAATAATAATAATTTCATTTCTTTTCAATGCCGGAATAATATTATTTTCTGTGTCAAATTTTCTGTCTTGAATAAATAAATCTGTAATAATATCAAGATCCGGCATATCCTTCTGCTGAAGTAATTCCCTGATTTTTTTTCCATAAATCGATTCTGTCGGTTCTTTTAAACACAGAACATTATAGCCGTATTCTGTCAGAAAATTTGACAAATTTTTCTGGATTGTAGTTTTACCAGCACCATCAATACCCTCCAGGGCGATAAAATACGGCTGTGGAATATTCATTTTCAACTTTTTACCTGTTTTAACGATTTAGATATTAATTATTTCACGATGCTCAAAATAATAATCACCCCGAAATGCCAATTCACTCAGGAAGCATAGTCCAGCGTCCTGATTATAACCTTTCTAAAACTTCTGTCAATTAAAAAATATTTTTCTAATGTAAAATGATTTAATCTACGATATATTTAATGAGACATAAGGAGGAATAAATGAAAAATAAAATCAGTAATCAATTTAGAACGGCACTTGAAAATTATGTTAAAATAAAAGGAATCGATATTGTAGTAACATTGAAGGATGGCTGCAAGGTTGAACTAACAAAAAACAGAAATATAGAAAAAGATGAAGTTATATGCTTTGATAACCGCGACTATGTTACCAGAATTCCAATAGCGAATATTGACACTGTAGATTTATACGCCTCTTAGCTGAATATGAAAAAATCCGAAATACCGCTTATACCTTACTTATCACAAACAGATCTGTTTCCGGATCCCAACAATGCCGATGAATATGGTGTTGTTGCATTTGGAGCAGATCTGTCAATTGATCGTCTTCTTAGTGCCTACAAAAATGGAATATTTCCCTGGTATATGGAGGGAGAACCCATCACATGGTATTCACCAAATCCTAGATTTGTACTACAGCCGGAAAAAATTCAAGTTTCACGTTCTATGAAAAAGGTTTTGAAAAATTGCGAATATGAAATACGATTTGACCGTGAATTCGAACAAGTAATCATAGAATGTTCTAAACCTCGAAAAAATGAAAAGGAATCATGGATTACAAAAGATATTATAAAAGCTTATACAGATCTTCACCATAAAGGTTACGCACATTCCATTGAAGCATGGAAAGACGGAAAACTTGCCGGAGGTTTGTGTTTAATGAATGCCTAAAATCTTTATTGCACCGATATAAATTGATATTGATACCATCATTGATATTAGCGGTGTTGATATCCACCCGATAACAATATTGATAAGTGTTCTTATATTAATTGTTTTAACGCCTTTAACAAAACCAATACCTAAAACC
>CAYLTM010000138.1:10118-10577 GCA_964386495.1 uncultured Leptospirales bacterium | reverse complement strand
CAATAAGTTAATCGATCACTTATGTGTTCTAACGATGGGTTGTAGTAGTTCAGCAAAAGTAATGTTCTCTGACACCATTTTTTAGGAAAAATCCCCATAGTTACGCAAAACCCGCATAGTTCAGTAAAAGTAATGTTCTCTGACACCATTAATTTCCCCGGATTACGTCTGAAAAATATTTTTTTCATTGTAGAACCGATTGAAAATTTCTATGTTGGTTTATAGTCTTTGCGGTCTTTATTATTTCTAAAAATTTTACGGAGGTATATGAATGAATATTCCTGAAGCAAGAGATTCCATCTGGTTTGATGTAATAACCGGAAAAAAAGAGATAGCTTTCAGTTTTCTCGCCATTAAAATTCTTCTATCAAGTCTAAGAATTTCAGTCAAAAACGATTCTAGTCCGGGAAATGTAGAAAGGTGCTCAAATGAGTTTCGACAAATGCTGATAAAAAACCA
>CAYLTM010000138.1:4957-10108 GCA_964386495.1 uncultured Leptospirales bacterium | reverse complement strand
GAACAAATATTAAAATGAGGAGCTATAAATGGAACAATCACTGTATGATGTAAAACAGATCGCAGATCTAATTATTAAAGGAAAAAAATTGTTATTGTCCGGAGACAGAAGTCTTCTGGCTCAGCTTCCTTCCGGAGACTGGATTGCCGGAACTATACCGTATTTTATTGCTGAAAATGGCGGAACGATAACCAAGGAAAAAATATTTGCTTCAATTTTGCCTGATTATGTAAAATCGATAGATATAAAAGTTTACGACGAAAATAGCATCAGCAAAGTTTATGACGATGCTTCAGAAAACGGTTTCAGCGTGATTATTATTCCGGCGACGAGCGGCATTCACTTGAAATTCGCCATTGAAGCACCTAAATTCAGCAACTTCGCCACCAGACCGCTTGCAGGTTGGATATCCGGCGTGCATCTTAGCGATTTGGGTACCGTAACTCCTGAAGTTTTCTCCGGAAAAAGTAAAGATGCCATGACAAATAGTGCTGTTGTAATGCACATTACTTTGCCTGCCGGAAAATACGCGGATCTTAATATTCTCAATATTTTCAAACAGGGTAGTGGCGATTCCATTAAATTTACTGCGGATGGATTTAAAGCCGTAAAAGCTGTAATCAATGGTAAAGAAGTAAGCTTCGCTAAATATCTTAAAGACAATGCTATTGATACAAGACTGCCGCTTGTGGCGGATTATTTCGGTGCGATGGTCAATGTGAGTTTTCAAGGTGTTGATGAGGCCGCCGATTCAGTCAGTTTCTACGCTCCGGTTTTTAAAGATATCGAGTATCGAATCGCGGGCTCTATTCAGAACTATGTTAAGGATTTTACTTCGGCTCTTCCAACCGGCGGAACTGATACTATTCTTTTTTCCTGCAACTGCATACTGAACTTTCTTTATTCAGAACTTGAAGGAAAAAAGACAGGAAATATTCAAGGGCCGATTACTTTCGGAGAAATAGCTTACCAGCTTCTTAATCAGACAATGGTTTCCGTTTCCGTTCATGATCTATAATATCACCGGCTTTAATATTCAGGCTGTCGATTATTTTCTGACAGCCTGTTTGTGAGTAGGATACCGCTTAATAACCGGTATACTTGTTATCTTTTTTTATTTATAAGAAATTGTTTTCCAGAGATTTGTATTTAAAAAAGACCCTTTTACAGTTAACGAGGAGATTTATGTATGAAAATCAGCATGAATAATTTAAAAATCGGCAAAAAACTTACTGGCGGTGTCATTCTGCTGCTGATTATGGTTATAGTTATTTTATCCCAGATGTCCTATCGTCAGGCATATAATTCTGTGCATAATCAGATATCGACCAATGCTCCTCAGATAGCTTCGTACGGCGCGGAATTAATCAGAACAACTCTGGATAAGCACATCGGCTTTGTTATCGATTTAACCGAGAACTCTGATATTTCCAGCATGGACTGGAATAGACAGCGGCCGGTACTTGAAAAGACTGTAAAACGTTTAGGGTATTTTCAATTGGGGATTATCCTGCCCGATGGGAGTGTTACGCTTAACGACGGTTCGAAGACTAACGTGAAGGACAGGCCATATTTCCAGACCGCAATGTCCGGCGTGACCGACGTGTCAGATATTTTTATTCACCGCATACTAAAGGTGCCGGTTATGACAATTGCGGTTCCAATAAAGGATGATGCCAATAAAGTTAAGGGGATTATACTCGCTGTAATGGAGGCGACCTGGCTAAGCGATATTACAGACAAAATTAGATACGGCGACAAGGGCTATTCCTATATCATAGATGGTAAAGGCACAACTATCGCGTATCCGGATAGAGCGGATGTGGTTAACCAGCGTAATCTTATAGAAGAATCTAAAAAAGACCCGACGATGATTGGTGTAGCGGCGATGTTTCAAAAGATGATTCAGCGTGAAACCGGTTTTGATGAATATGAATTTTCCGGATCAAAAAGAATTTTCGGGTTCGCACCAATATCAGGAACCTCATGGTCGATAGCGGTCGGAGCTCATAAGGAAAATGTTTTCAAAGAAATATTTATTATGCGTAGAAACATTCATATCACATCGCTGATACTTATTTTACTCAGCGGTTCTGTTATGGTATTTTTTTCACGCGGTATTGTTAATCCGATTGTCAGAGCGACACCATTACTAGAATCTGTTTCCAAGGGTGATTTCTCCATTAGAGTGGAATCCAAAAGCGGTGATGAAATCGGTATCATCATGAAAAGCATCAACGCTGTAATAGAAATGTTCATCGAGGTGGTGGTGACTATTAACGAATCCACAAGGCAGATTACCGGTATGATACAGTCTCTGTCTTCCTCATCACAGGAAACCTCAGCGGTCACGAATCAGCAGGCGGCGGCTGTGAAGGAAATTGTAAGTACAATGGAAGACGCGGATACTCTCGCGAAAACCATCGATAAGCGAATCAAAGAAGTTACGCAAACTACTGAGCGCGCGAGAAAAATTGTTACGGAAGGGTTTAATAAAGTTCAGGCAAGCATGGAAAAGATGAATGAGATTAACACTTCGAATGTTACCACGATTGAAGGGATTAATTTCCTTAATGAGAAAATCAACAGCATCTGGGAAATTGTGAAAATGATAAACGGTGTTGCCGACCAGACAAAAATTATCGCGTTTAACGCCGAACTTGAAGCGTCAGCGGCGGGCGAAGCCGGTAAAAACTTTCAGATTGTCGCGTCGGAAATTAGACGGCTTGCCGACAACACTGTCCGATCGACCACAGAAATCCGCGAGAAAATCGGGGAGATTCAAAAATCTTCCGACAGGCTTCTTCTGACATCTCAAACAGGTACTGAGAAAATTAAAGAAGGCAATTCTCTTACAACAGAAATCAACGACATGTTTAAAGATATATTAACCGATTCGGAAGCATCGTCAATAGCGACTGTAAAAATTTCCGAAACAATCCGTCAACAGGTATCGTCATTTGAGCAGATCCTTTTAGCTCTTCGGCAGATTTCCGACGGTGTTGAAAACGCGGCAATTTCAACAAAGGAAACCTCTAATGTTGTAGATAGTTTACAGCAGATGGTTGAGCTTTTGAATGAGCTGCTTGCCCAGTATAAAATACAATAATGATTATTCAGAAGCGGGTTATTGAATATGTTTAATTTCAGGCAAAAATTTATAAGCATTAGAATGAAAATATTATTTGTAATATTTCTTTTTTGTGCTGTGTTTTTTCTCATATCGTCATTTTCGCAATTACTGTCATATAATAAAATTAAAAATTCTTTGATATCGGATTATAAAAAAAGAACCGCACTCAATACTGAAAAACTTAATGAAACAATTGCCTTAATGGAAAATACTGTAATGACTCTTTCCGTTTACGGCGAGTATTACCATAGAACATACAATTTATCAAACAATTCATCAAACAATTCATCAAACAATTCATCTAACGAAAGTTTTATGAAAATATATTTGAATTCCGTTTTTGAAAATTTCAAAACCGCTATAGGCGGCGGCATCTGGTATGAACCATACAGCCTCGACCCGAAAATAAAATTATACGGGCCATATTCTTTTTTTGACTCGAAAAAGCAGAAGGTGGTTTTTACATGGGATCTTAATACCACTGAATATAATTATCCTGAACAGAGCTGGTATACATACGCTCTGCCGAAAGAATGGAACCGCAGCATAAAAAGGGAGAAGCCGTATTACTGGTCTGAACCCTACACGGATGATTCTGGATCAAGCGCGTTGATGATTACCGTAAGTTCCTTTATGTATAATCAGCAGGGTACTATTATCGGCATCTCCACTGTTGATTGGGCACTCGATGAAATATTAAAATTTCTGGGTAAAATTGTTGTTACCGAAAATTCTCAATCGTTTCTGTTCGACACCAATTCCGGTAAAATCGTTTCGTATACTCTTGATCATTCGCTGATTATGAAAGAATATCGCGCTGTGCCTTTCCTTAATGATTTATCGAAACTGGAAAATGTTAAAACCGGAACAAGCTATAGTCTTCACAAAATTGGAGACACGACTTATCACGTTTTTTCTATGCTGACTGATAACGGGATGATATACGGGATTATGATTCCGGATAAGGATCTTCTTTATGAGCATAAAAAAAACACGATTTACTCGCTATCAGTATTAGCGGCGTTTATTATTTTTCTGTTTTTTTTAATGAACTATGTTACTCGCTTAATGACAAAGCCGGTTAAAGCGACAATCGACAACATTGAAAATATTATAGAGAAAAATGATTTCACCCAAAAAGTAATAGTTTTTAACAATGATGAAATCGGTCTTCTCTCAGGAAATTTTAATCACCTGATAGATAAATTCAATGATATTATTAATCAGATTAGAAAGTCGTCATACAATATCAGTGATCTGATACAATCGCTGTTTTCTTCATCGCAGGAAACCGCTTCTGTGACGAACCAGCAGGCCGCGGCTGTAAAAGAAATAGTCTCCACTATGGAAGACGTGGGAAACCGTGCGAAATTTATAGGAAACAACATTAAGGAAGTTACAAAAACCACCGAATATTCGCGGAATGTTGTAAATATTGGTTTTACAAAAGTTCAGGCAAGCATGAATAAAATGGGTGAAATAAATGTAGCGAATAAAACCACCATTGAAGGTATAATGTACTTGAATGAAAAAATAAACAGCATCTGGGAAATCGTAAAAATGATAAACGGTATCGCGGATCAGACAAAAATTATAGCGTTCAACGCGGAGCTTGAAGCGTCAGCTGCCGGCGAAGCCGGTCAAAACTTTCAGATTGTAGCGTCGGAAATCCGCAGACTCGCGGACAGCACTGTGATATCCACAAATGAAATTCGTGACAGGATTAGCGAAATTCAGCGGTCATCAGACAGGCTTCTTCTGACATCAGAAAACGGTACTGAGAAAATTAAAGAAGGGAATCTCCTTTCTGTGGAAATTAACAAAATGTTCGCGGACATTCTACAAAGTGCGGAAGCGTCTACGGACGCGACATCACAAATATCTCTGACCATTAAGCAGCAGGTATCCGCTTTCGAGCAGGTGCTTGTCGCGTTGAAACAGATTTCGGAAGGTGTTGATAACGCCGCGATATCCACCAGCGAGACCACAAAAGTCGCGGATAGTCTACAGCAGCTGGT
>CAYLTM010000138.1:0-4947 GCA_964386495.1 uncultured Leptospirales bacterium | reverse complement strand
CAATATTGTATTCAAATGCATTTTTATCTGGAGTGGTTGAGGTTTTAAATAAATTAATGGTTCAGTATAAGACAAATGAGGAAATATGATGCAAGAGCAAAACAACATTATAGATAACGATAATCTTTTGAAAGAAATTGAAAACAAAAAAAAGATTGTTGAAAAGAAAACTGATATAAAAAAAATAAAGATGATAATGTTCTATTTGAATGAGAAGTGTTATGCTGTAGATAGTTCTTATATTCAGGAAATAATTCTGGACTACCCTGTGTATTTTCTTCCGTTCGTTCCTAAATATATTCGCGGTCTGATTAACCGTCATGGAGAGCCGTACACAGTTGTCGATCTTAATCAGTTGTATTTTAAAAGCAATTTAGACGCGAAAACTTTTCTTGTGTTACGGAATAAAATTGATAACGCGGCGATTCTGATTTCTGGAATTTTTAAAATAGAAAATTTTCTGGAAAAGGATATTCACCCTGTGAGTTCGACAGACGACCAGCTTTCTTTTTTTGATTCCTCGTTAACCTATGAGGGAAAAGAAATCTTTATAATCAATATTAAAACTATTCTTGAAAGGATATCCAATGATATCGAATAGCGTTGATTTTCTAATTTCAAGATATACGCACGTATCAATTCTAATTAATAGATATTGTATTGTAGGAAGCGTCTCCGATCTTGAAAGTGAGGATTTTAAGAGCGATCTGGCATATCTTAATAGTATAATTAATTACGGGGAAAATAAAGTTCTCGCGGTAAATCTGGATTCTTATTTTTCAGAATTGTTTATGACTGATAAAAGCTGCGGGGTAAGACTGGCTGTTGTTATAGATCTTAAAAGTTTTAAAAAGGAAGGGCGGCAGCGGATTGAACAATTAATGGATAAACATAAGCTGGTGTGCAGCAGAGAATTTATCGCCTGCTTTGTGACTAACAGATCGGAAATTACTAAGGTTGAAATATCTTCTCTGAATCTTTTTCCTAAAATTATAAGAGCGTTATTTAAAAAGAATGGAATATTGAGCTGCCGTTTTTCGGATGACAATATTCCTGAATACCATATTGACCCGGAAAGTTTACTTCTGAAGCTGTGGAGTGATAGTTAAATTGGAGAAAGTAAAATGAAAAAAGTAATCCTGGCAGAAAATTCCGCGATATTGAAAAGCTATCTGAAGGAAATTCTTGAAAACAGTGGTCTGTTTCAGATCGTTAAAATGACAGCGAACGGCGAGGAAGTTCTCCGTGCTAACGAGCAGGATAATATCGATCTGATTATTCTTGGCGAAGGTATTTCTCTTATTGATGAAGCAGAGACTACACGTTTCATAATGGAAACAAAACCGGTACCGGTCGTGGTTTTCTCAAACGATCTTAACAGCGTAATCGCGCGTAAAGCGGCGGAAAACGGCGCTGTTGTTATTCCAAAACCGGACTTTGATAAACTGCAGGACGACGCTTACATCAAGCAGCTTATTGAGAATATTTCACAGTCTGCTGTAAAAAAATCTGAGAGTAAAAGTATATTAAACAGTCTTAAAGATAAATACAAAAATATTGTGTCGCCGTCACAGTCTGATAAAGGACACTTAATTGTTTTTGGAGCATCAACAGGAGGTCCGCAGACTCTGCAATATATCTTCAACGAAATGCCGGCGGACTTCCCGATTGGTATCGCGCTGGTACAGCATTTTGAACAGGGATTCGAGGCGGGATTCGCTACATGGCTCAACAGCACATCACCCTTGAATATTAGAATCGCGAAGGACAAAGATTTTCCGCAGCCCGGTGAAGTGATTATCGCGCCGCAGCAGAAGCATATGAAGGCTGACGGAAACTCGCTCATTTTACAGGACGGTCCAAAGGTCAATAATCAGAAACCGGCTGTCGATGTGCTGTTTTCTACTGCGGCTCCTCTTTATAAAGATAAGCTCATCGGCGTTCTGCTGACAGGAATGGGAAGGGACGGCGCGAATGGCTGTCTCGATATTGTTAATAACGGCGGATTCACAATTGTGCAGGATCAGCAAAGCAGTATCGTGTACGGAATGCCGAAGGAGGCAGCTATGTTAAACGCCGCGTCCGTAATAATGGCATATCAGAAAATCCCCGCATATTTAACCGCTTTGGCAAAGAAGTTGTCGGGAGGGAAAAACTAATATGTTTAATGATGATCACTTCCCTCGACTGGAAGATTACATAACATCTAAACTTGGTTTACGGGTAATCGATACAAATAAAAGACAGGTCAAACGTTTTTTAACCGAAAAACTAACTGTATTAAACAAGGAAATTGCAGACTACATTAGAATTATCGATACAAATGAGATTGAACTTCATGAACTTATAAATATTTTGACGATTAACGAAACTTATTTTTTTCGTGAGCAAAAACATTATAATCTGCTGAAGAGTGTTATATTTCCTGAGTACATCCAATTGAATAAATTGTTGCCGCCTGTAATATGGAGTGCCGCATCCTCCATCGGCGCTGAACCGCTGTCCATCGCACTGCTTACGTTGAAGGAATGGAAATATATTCCTGATAATTATTTTGTATATGCCAGCGACATAGACAAGGTTGCGTTAAGTAATATTCAAAAAAATAATTATCCGAAAACTCTTTTGCGGGAAGATGGAAAACAGTTTCATGACCTTGTGCAGAAATATACCGACAACAGCGGCTCGATAGTTTTTGAAGATAAAATTATTTCTATGATAAAACCTTTTCCCTTCAATCTACTGAAAACTCCATATCCGTCACTTTCTTTTCAGCCGGACATTGTTTTTCTTTTTAATGTTTGCACCTATATGGATTACGAAAAAAAAGATTATGTCATCGATAATATTGTTAAGGCAATGACGATGGAAGGTTTTCTAATACTTTCAAGTTCGGATACAGCGTTTGTTAATCACCCTGATTTGAAATTGATGGAACACGAAGGTTCTTTTTATTTTAAAAAGGTTAATAATGGTTAATGGGGTTACAATGAAAAATAGCGGTTTTATTAACGAAATAAACGATAACATTAAAATTCTTTCAGAGCTTTTCGCTAAGGTTAAAGACAATTTTGATGACATTTTATCGCTTGAAAAAACGCTGTTTCCTTTACGATTAATAATTGGAAACGCGAGAGTAAATAATCTGAAAATTATACAATCCTTGTCGGAGGGGCTGGTTGTACTGATTGAAGATCTTATAAAAAATAAAATCGATATCCGGTCGGATCATGTGAAGCTGTTTAATCTATCATTGAATTATTATAAAATCGCGGTAGAGCAGATTGATGACAACGCGCTTGTATTTTCCATAGACAACATTCTTGACGCTTACAAAAACGCTAACTCAAATGAGCAGATTGATATTGACAATATTTACCAGAAGGATATTTTGAAAGACGGGTTTCCCTCCGACTTCTTCGAAAGCAAGAATGAGATTGACGGCAGCAAAAAAGTCGCAGTAAGCATTTCTGACATCGACAAAATTATTAATAAGCTCAATGATATTGTATTGAATCAGTACCAGCTGAAAAACAGCATTGAGCAGATCGGCTGGATTGAGACATCCCTTATGGATATTCTCAACGACTTTGATGACAGATCCGCGGACATTAAGCTCGCGGCGAAATTCAAAAAGGATTTATTGTCCAACATTTCACAGATTAGAGAAGTGAAAAACAGTTTCACGACAAGGATTTCGCAGTCTGAAAGATCGGTATTTACTCTTCAGGAAGATATTCTGAGCCTGCGCATGATTCCCATTAACATAATTAATCATGAGCTTCAGGATGCTGTAACGTCATTGACTGAATCGAGCGGAAAAAAAGTCAACGTCGTATTCAACGATAATAAAATTGTGATTGATAAATTTATTCTGCAGAAAATCAAAAAACCGCTTGAATATATTATTCACAATTCTGTTGAACACGGAATAGAAACTGCCGACGAAAGAATATCCAACGGAAAAAACGAAAATGGCGTTATAAATATATTCTACAAAGAATCCAGCGGGAAGATTACTATCTCCATTAAAGATGACGGCCGTGGTGTAAATATCGCCGCTTTGAAAAACAACTGTCTTGAAATGTTCCCCTATGACACCGAAGAAATATCCAACCTGTCTGGAAAGGAACTTCTTAAATACCTTTTCCGCCAGGGTATAACCGCGTCGAACAATATTAAACCGGACACAAAAAAACTACGGGGTCTTGGTCTGTATAATGTTCAGTACAATGTGGAAAAGATCAAGGGTTCGGTTGTTATTAAAAGTGAAGAAAACAACGGCGTGGAAATTATTCTGGAAGTGCCGAAATCGTTAACAACTGTGAGCGGATTTTTCATTAAAGCCGCAGGTGAGAAATTTTTAATACCGGCGACGTTTATTTCAGAAATCGTTTATCTGAACAGGGAAGATGTCATAGATTTATTAACCAGATTCGCGATAAAACTCCGCAGTGCTATAATCCCCATTTATCCGCTTTCCGGTATAATAAAACCTGAAGCGTCCTATGAAAGAGACAAGCTGAACATTATCATCGTTGAGGAATTCGGCGAAAAGATTGGAATTATTGTTGATGAAATATTGTACCATTCATCTGTAATATACAAATCATTACCTGCGAATATTGAAAGACTAAAACCTCTTCAGGGAATTGTATTTGATGAAGAATATAATATCGTAAATATTCTGCATATACCTGAAATAATTTCGCGGCTGAAAAAAATACGGAATATCGAGTTCCGAGAAAAATTCTCTGAAGAGAATTTGAAATACAAAAATATTCTGATTGTTGACGACAGTGAAATTAATAGAAATATTCAGAAGAACGTTTTAAAAGAACTTAGAATTAATATTGATGAAGCGGTAAACGGAATTGACGCGCTTGGTAAAATCCGTAATAAAAATTTTGATCTTATAATTACCGATTCTGAAATGCCGCAGATGGA
>CAYLTM010000137.1:10384-10618 GCA_964386495.1 uncultured Leptospirales bacterium | reverse complement strand
CTACAGACCGTCGCTATGGAAGAGTCGAGGTGGTGAAAAAGCCGCAAGGGAGATTAACAGCGAAATTGTTAAATATGTAGATGTTATTATCGGGAATGAAGAGGATTTTACCGCGGCATTAGGATTTTCCGTTGAGGGGCTTGATGAAAAATGCACGAATCTCAATACAGAAAATTTTCGTAAAATGATAATTGAGGTTGTGAAAACATTTCCAAACATTAAATGTGCTGCGAC
>CAYLTM010000137.1:3673-10294 GCA_964386495.1 uncultured Leptospirales bacterium | reverse complement strand
ATCCGAAGTTGAAGATCTTGTTAACGGGGGCGGTTCAAGAGTTAACAGATAATTAATAAAACAGATATATATGAAAAGTAGACGAATATGGCAATAAAAGTGCCGTAAGTTTAAATAAACGCTGTAAAACACCTTAGATGTCCTATAACGGTTCTCAATAAGGATTACCTAGATGTCGATATTTCGAGTAAGGATTAACAGCTTTATGCGTTAGTCCTGATTATGCTCTTTGAAAACACTGACTGGTCGTCACTTTTTTAATCCTTACATTCCAGTCTTATATTCGCCCAAGTACAAGCCTGGAAAGGAACCATTTGTTGGTATCAAGTCTCCTGATTTCTACTGCTCAGAAATCAGTCGGCAGGGACGCCAAGAAACTAGGTACAAAGGAGTGTATAGTATGGTAATCAATCACAATATGAGCGCTATTAATGCTAATAGAGTGCTCAAGTTCACACATTGGGATGTTGATAAGGGTATGCAGAAACTGTCGTCGGGTATGAGAATTAATAAATCCGGCGATGATGCATCAGGATTAGCTGTTTCTGAAAAAATGAGAACTCAGATTCAAGGTTTAAGACAAGCTGAAAGAAATACAGAAGATGGTATGTCTTTTGTACAGACTGCGGAAGGTTACCTTGATCAGACTGCTCAAATTATGCAGAGAATGAGAGTTCTAGCAATCCAGGCGGCAAACGGAATTTATAAACCTGAAGACAGACAACTTATTCAGGTGGAAATTTCCGCACTTGTTGACGAAGTTGATAGAATTGCATCACAAGCGGAATTTAACCGTTATAGCGTTCTTCAGGGACATTTTTCTAAGGTTAATGGAAAATCAAGCATGTGGTTTCACATGGGAGCTAATTCCAACCAGAGAAAAAGAGTTTACATTAACACTATGACTGCTCAGGCGTTCAAGATGAAGGATACTACAGGAAATGTAATATTGTCTCTATCTACTACGTCGGGTGCGAATGACGCGATAGCTCTTCTTGATAATTCTCTTCAGACTTTATCAAAGCACTGACCTCGGCGCTTATTACAACCGTCTGGAAATGACTGCGAAAGGTTTAATGACTGCATTTGAAAATATTCAAGCAGCGGAAAGCCGAATAAGAGACGCAGATATGGCGGAAGTAATGGTGGATTTTACAAAAAATCAGGTACTCGTACAGAGTGGTACTTCAATGTTAGCTCAAGCAAATTTACAGACACAGTCAGTGTTAAGATTATTACAGTAATCTTGAAGCTGCAGTTTATTAAAAGATAAACTGCAGCTGACTTTTGTAAGAGCATAATGGGCAGTTAATAACTGCATGAGATAGAGAGATCTTTGAAAACAAAACCATTTTTGGATTGATGTTCATACAGGGGTTCCGCCCTGCGGATGATAATTTTCATCTGATATAAAATCCTTAGTAAAAGAAACTAACTGCTCTTTCGGAAACATTCCGACGTCTTTTGATGAGGGGAGGGCATCAGTGGACGCCGGAGTGTTCCGGCGGCCATTGTTGTCCGGATTTTGGGCAGTTTAGACAACAAATAAAGGAGATAACCTTTTGGCATCTGCCCCTTCAGAGCATGATGCGCTGGAGGAAAAATCTTACAGTTTTAAATAAATTAGTTATAAAACTGTAGTATTTTACTAGGGAGGGATTATTATGAGGATCAATCACAACATGAGCGCTGTATTTGCAAACAGGCAGTTAAAAAATGTTAATCTTATGATGGATAAATCCATGGAAAGATTAGCTTCGGGGCAAGCCATTAACAAGGCGGGAGATGATGCTTCCGGACTTGCGGTATCAGAAAAAATGAGAACACAAATCAATGGTCTTTTCCAGGCGGAGAAGAACGCCCAAAACGGGCTTTCTTTTATTCAGGTAGCGGAAGGATCACTCCAGCAGGTTAATGACATTCTTCAGAGGCTTCGAACCTTATCGGTTCAATCTGCCAACGGGATTTATTCGGATCAGGACAGACAGCAGATTCAAGTGGAGGTATCATCACTTATTGATGAGGTTGATAGAATTGCCAGCTCATCTGAGTTTAACAGAATGAAGATGTTGACAGGTATTTTCTCGAAAACTAAAAAAGAAGGGATGGTATTTCACGTCGGACCGAATTCTAATCAGAAAATTCAGTCTTTCATTGCTACTATTGATTCAGCTTCGTTAGGATTACGGAGCGGACAAACGAAAAAGGATATCAGTACGGTAGGATCCGCAAACGAAATGATTGGAACAGTTGACTTCGCATTGGATAAACTGAACCGTCAAAGAGCAGAACTCGGAGCGAATTACAACCGTATGGAAAATACTGTTCGTTCACTAAGTCTGTCATATGAGAACATGTTGGCTGCTGATGCACGTATTCGTGACGTAGATATGGCGGCAGAAATGGTTGAGTTCACGAAAAACAAGATATTAGTGCAAAGTAGTGTTTCGATGTTGGCTCAAGCAAATTCAATACCAACGCTTATTTTAAACCTTATAGCCGATTAAATTTGCACTAATTATTCTGGACGAAAAACGCGGTGAATTTTTTCAATCAATAGATCAAATTGGTCTATTGATTCCTCTCTTCCCGGTTTGGGAGAATCGGGAAGAGATTTTTTTACTTTGAACAAGGAGGTCAGAGTATGGATGTTAATTTAATTTTAAAAAACACAATCAGTGATTTATCACTGTATAAACATCAGTCGGTAGAAGCTAAAACAGAATTGAAAATTCCGAGCAATATCATGGGCGGCGGAAGCAAGGAAGCTTCCGTGCAGGATATTGACTCAATTATTACATCATTAAATCACGCGGCATCATCTGTTGATAATCGTGTTTCATTTACTTATAATGAGAAGACCAACAGAATAGTTATGAAGATAATGAATCCTGAAACAAGTGAAGTAGTAAAACAAATACCTTCGCAGGAAATTATCAGGCTGCTTGAAAACATTAATGAAATGGTGGGAGTTTTTGTTGATAAGAAAGTTTAAGCATTATGATTTTATTAAAGTAATTATAACAAAAGGTTAATAATAGACACGCAGTGAACTTTTTTATTTTGATTAAATGATTTGTTAGAAGATCTTTATTCTTCATAATTTGGATTTTCAGATGGAAAAGCAATTAGTCCATTTCGAATAATGATTCTTGAACAGTTAAATATTATGACAGCAAAAGACTTGAGATCAGTTCAATGTTGTCAATTTCCATGAGATAATAATCACTTAAAATTAAGAAATCAGCCGGCAAGAGTTAACGATGTCTACGGATTATCGATTGTTTACAAAGAAGAGGATTTCGCTAACGCATTAGTCATTATTGACCCTAATAGACCGGAAACGTTTAGAGCTGATGAAGATATTAAGATTCTTATGTCGAATGAGAATTAAAGTGATGACCTATAAATGCTGTTCCAGATAATATTTGTAGCCAACATCATCATCTCTTTGTACACTTGCAATACTCCATACTTTTGATATTATATTTGATCAATATCATAAATATTCACTCCTGTTTCGATAGAAGGGTAACAATCGTTTCCATCAAAGCTCTGTTTTATTTGATTGATAGAACTGTTAAAACTATCATCTTTTGGTTTAGCAAAAACATCTGACTCAAAATCTGAATACATTTCATTAAAACCCGCCAGAATGACGGGTTTTTTATAGTATCATTTCAAATTATACGGTTTAAGGATTTTATACTCCTTAATAAAAACACCTTGTTTATTCATCATTGTAATCTCGGCATAAATCCAACCTTCAATTTTTTCTGCAACTACACCAGCACTGATTAAATGTTCTGGATTAAGAACAAATACAATATCCTTGTCGTTGGTTTTCAAATCACTCGCCCACTCGAACATGTTTCCCGCGCCTAAATCAAATCCATAATGGTCAAATTGCTTATGATATCCGACGGTTGCTCTCTGCTGTTTAACTATTTCAGAAAATGCGTCTAGAGCGGATTTATTATTTTCGGATGATTCATAGTTTTGAAAAGATACTGGAAAAACAGATATCCGATTGGTATCAGCGTTATATGAAAATATATCAGACGGCAGTTTGTCAACAGCAAGTCCGGCTGCTATAAAAGGTGCCGCATCAAATTCCAGAATTAATGATCTATTATTTTTTGAAGTTGATGGGTTCCATGTAACCTTCTCACCACCAGCTGTCCGTAGAACCCACCCGGGTGAATCGTTACTCTGATTATAGTTAACTTCGGATGATTTTATAATCTCACTGAACGATTCTACTGATTTTATGGCTACGATATCTGTCTTTGAACAGGAAACCACTGCTGTTGTAAACACTGATAATACTGCTGCAATAATTATTTTTTTCATGATATTCTCCTTATTTTATTTTTATTCGCTTTAATCTTAAAGCGTTTGTTACAACTGATACTGAACTCATAGACATCGCGGCCGCTGCAAACATCGGATTCAGTTTCGGACCATCGAAGGCATAAAGTAATCCTGCCGCTAACGGAATTCCGACAACATTATAAGCGAACGCCCAGAAAAGATTCTGTTTAATATTACGTATTGTCGCTCTGCTTAAATTTAACGCTGTCGGCACATCTAGTAGATCATTTTTCATCAGAACGATATCGGCGGATTCAACCGCGACATCCGTTCCAGACGCGACAGCGATACCTGTATCCGCCTGCACTAGAGCCGGTGCGTCGTTAATTCCATCACCTACCATTGCGACTATTTCACCTGAGTCTTGTAATTTTTTTACTTCCGCGGATTTTTCACCTGGTAAAACTTCAGCAATAATCTTTTTAATACCAAGCTGTCGTGCCACAGCTTCAGCCGTTTTCCGGTTATCTCCGGTTAACATGATTGGCGTGATTCCCATTTTAATAAGCTTACTAACGGCTTCAGCACTGTTTTTCTTCACCACATCTGCTACAGCTATTATACCTACGGGTTTTCTATCTATGGATACAAACATCGCGGTCTTTCCGGAAGTTAACAAATCATCAATTGTATTTTCAAAATCAGTGAAATCAACATTAAGATCATTCATCATTCTATTATTCCCGACAATAATTGTCATACCGTTTAACCGCGCTTCAACCCCAAACCCTGGTTGAGCACGGAACTCTTCCGGACGCTGCGGACACAATCCAGATTCCTCGGCTTTTGTGATTATCGCTTTGCCAAGAGGATGTTCCGAACCTTTTTCCGCTGATGCCGCCAGCAGAAGAAGTTCTGTGTTGTCAATGCCTGTATTCCCGCAGATAATATCTGTCACAACAGGTTTGCCTTCTGTAAGGGTTCCGGTTTTATCAAACACTACTGTTGTCACTTTATGTGCGGTTTCAAGAGCCTCTCCGTTTTTAAAAAGTATTCCAAGTTCAGCACCTCTGCCTGTGCCGACCATGATTGCTGTCGGAGTCGCGAGACCTAACGCACATGGACAGGCAATCACCAGTACCGCGATAAATATTGTTAGCGAAAAAACCGCACTATGTCCCGTGAAAAACCACGCGGCTGCTGATATTATCGCTATTAAAAACACAGCCGGTACAAAGTACCCTGACACAATATCCGCCAGTCGGGCTATCGGTGCTTTAGAACCTTGCGCGTCCTCAACAAGTTTAATTATCTGAGACAATACAGTATCCTTCCCGACCTTTTCAGCACGAAATGTTATTGAACCGTTGATATTGATCGACGCACCTGTTACATTGTCTCCTGTTTTCTTGTCAACTGGGATACTCTCGCCGGTCAGCATCGATTCGTCTACTGTAGTATATCCATCTTCTACAATTCCATCCACAGGAATTTTTTCACCGGGCTTAACTATAATTACATCTCCTTTCTCAACATTATCAATGTTCACTGTAATTTCTTTTCCATCTTTTATTACTGTTGCTGTTTTCGGAGAAAGCCCCATCAGCTTTTTTATCGCTTCGGATGTTCTTCCCTTGGAACGTGATTCGAGCATTTTTCCTAATAGTATCAGAGTAATTATTACTCCGGCTGTTTCAAAATAAAGATCATCAACATATTTGAAATCACCGGAAAATATTTTGAATGTAGAGTAAATGCTGTATATAAAAGCTGCTGATGTGCCAAGTGCTATAAGAGAATCCATGTTTGGCGATCTGTGGAATATAGATGAAAACCCTTTTGTGTAAAAACGATATCCAGCTATCATTACTGGAATTACCAGCGATATCTGAAGCAGCGCGTAATCAAACGGAAAACTCATTGGATTAATTCTATCTGGAAACGGTAGCACCAGCCATGGAATATACGCCGGCAGCATTGGTGCCATCGCTATGTAAAATAGAGGTACTGATAATACCGCGGATATATATAACTTAATTTTGAAAACTCTAAGTTCTTTTTCCTTTAACAGCTTGTCATCATTACTACTATTTGTAAGCAATCCTATTCCATAACCAGCTTTTTGAACCGCTGAAAAAAGATCCTTTTCAGAAAACTTCCCACCTGTTTCAACGGTTAGTTTGTCGGTTGCTGGATTTACAGATGCTGTTATAACACCTGTTATTCCAGAGCTGACTTTTTGTACGCGAGCCGTGCATGCGGAACATGTCATACCTTTTATTAAATATTCTTTTCTCATATTATCAC
>CAYLTM010000137.1:382-3663 GCA_964386495.1 uncultured Leptospirales bacterium | reverse complement strand
GGTGTTACTGATGACTTGTCAGCTTTAGAAAGATCATCTACAACTATAATAGAGCTGGAGATCATCCCCATCCAACAGGTAAACTGTATTGTACCGGTTTTGTCGGCAGTAAAAATTATTTCATTATCACCAGGCTGTAATTTTTTTTCTATATTGTATTCAGGAATAATAATCGCGTTGTTGCATGAATTCAGGTTTTCTTCCTTTACCTGGATTATCCATTTAACGGGTATACCTTTTTTCACAATAATCGGCTGATAATTATTAGAATCCATACTGCTGATTACGGTCTGATTATTACCTTCAATTTTTGCTAATGCTGCGTTATCACCTTTTTTTTCAAATATTGAAAATCCGCTCAGACTCGTACTATTAGAAATCATAATTAATCCCAAAACTATTACTATAACCCCACCGACTTTAAAAGCTTTCATAGCGAACCTCCTTGATAATATTGTACTTATTGTGCCTAGAGAAAACATTAATGGAATAGTACCTAAACTGAAAATGAACATCGACATTGCCCCTGAAACTACATCTCCTGTGCCGAAAGCGTACAACTGCATAGTCTGCAGTGGTCCGCAAGGCATTAACCCATTCAGCAGACCAACAACATATGGACCATATTTGAAAGAAGATGTCATTTTCGAAACATTAATTAACTCTGGCACCTTAATTGGAATGTATCTGAAAATATTTAATATCCCGATCATCTTCAAGCCAAGAAAAACCATGAAGAGTCCGGCAACGAGCATTATAGCACTTTTGATTTCATTGCTGAAATTAAATACTGATCCAGCAAAACCTAATATCCCGCCAATTACAGTATAGGATGTTAATCTGCCGGAATTATACAGTAATGACGGAATGATTTTACTGTATTTTCCAAAATTGTTATTGTTCATACATTGCGAAATATTTATACCGCCGCACATTGCTACACAATGCAATGAAGTAAGCATCCCTGCAAGAAAGAGTAATCCATAGCTTGCTTCGTTTGGAATAACTGGTAAAAATTCATTAAACACATCTGAAGTCATAATAATCACAACTGTCAGAGCTATCCCGATCCCAATAATGATCTGCAATATCATTGAATATATTTTCTTACGCCTGTCATCCTCCGAAACATCGGATTCCTCATGGTCTGTCACTGAATATCCCGCTTCTTTAACCGCTGAATATATAGCATCTACCGAGATTCCAGCACCGGATACAACGGCATTTCCTTTGGCAGCGGACACGCTTATTTTTTTTACACCGGAAATATTTTTTATGGATTCCTGCACAGCACGCTCACAATGTGAACAGCTCATCCCCTGAATTTTAAACGTATAATTTTTCATCTTTCCTCCTTGTCATTATTTTGACATTCTTGAAATTGTTTTTACAAGCTCATCTATAACTTCCATTTTCCCTTCGTTAAGCTGATCTACTACACAGCTTCGTATATGATTCTCCAGCAAAATTGTACTAACAGAGTTCAACGCTGACCTTGATGATGTTATCTGATTAAGAATATCATCGCAGTAAATGTCATTCTCTATCATCTTTTTTATACCCTTAATCTGTCCCTCAATCCGGTTAAGCCTGTTAATCATATCTTTCTTCACTTTATCAGAGTGATTCGATTTTCTCGAATTACAACCGCAAACTTCGCAAAGACTCTCTTTTTTACTCATAGGATACCCCCGTATGGTATAATATAATCATCAACTGGATAATCGTCAATAAAAATAATGAAAAAAACAAGATATAATATTTGACAACTAACGATAATACCAGATTGCATCAATCTATAGTTATCATATAATGGTTATACACAAAAATTACAGTTTTACAGCGGGGCGGAGGCTATAATGTCTGTGGAGTACTACTGTCTGATAGGTATACAAAATTTACCTGATATGGGGAATACTTATGAATTATGTTAAAACAAAAATCGTATGCACTATCGGACCTGCTACACGCAATTTGGACATATTAAAACAATTACTGACTTCCGGCATGAAGGTAGCAAGGTTTAATTTTTCACATGGCAATCATGAATATCATAAAGAATCAATTGATATGCTTAGAGAGGCGAGTCGCCAAACCGGTATTCCTGTCGCTCTTTTACTCGATACTAAAGGACCGGAAATTAGAACCGGGCAGATAAAGGACAATAAAACCATAAATCTTGTTCAGGGAAAAACGATAATATTGACAACCGATGAGGTAGAAGGCTCCGATAGTCTTCTTAGTATCTCATACAAAAAATTGCCGTCGGAAATTAGTCCGGGGAAGCATATTCTTATAGCCGATGGTCTTGTTGACCTTGAGGTTGAGAAAGTAATCGATAATAATATCCATTGTATAATACGGAACGGTTCTGAAATCGGCAGTAAAAAAAATGTAAATATAATTGGAGTAAAAACATCACTCCCGGCTGTAACAGAACAGGATGTTAAAGATATTATTTTCGGTATAGAACATAGCTTTGACTTCATTGCAGCTTCGTTCATACGTAAACCTACCGATATAATGGAAATCAGAGGAATAATAGATATTTGTGATGACAAAATCGATATCATCGCGAAAATTGAAGACGAGGAAGGCTTAGAAAATATAGACGAGATTATACGTGTTTCTGACGGAATTATGGTTGCACGCGGAGATCTTGGTGTGCAGTTGAATCCTGAACTTATTCCGATGGCGCAAAAAAGAATTATTCAAAAATGCAATCAGGCAAATAAAGCGGTAATTACAGCAACGCAGATGCTCGATTCTATGATTAATAATCCTAAACCGACTAGAGCGGAAGTTGCGGATGTTGCCAATGCAATATTCGATGGTACAGACGCGATTATGCTGTCAGGTGAAACGGCTAATGGTAAATATCCGATACAAGCGGTTGAAATGATGCAGAAAATCGCAGCGGAAGTCGAAAATTCTGATGAATATCAAAAAAGACAAACAGCATATTTTAGACGAAATGATACATTGAACATGGCGGACACTATTTCCAGAGCAGCAAACATGACAGCACGAGATATTAATGCAAATGCGATACTTACGCCTACATTAAGCGGAAACACCCCAAAAATGCTTAGTAAATATAGACCATCTCAATGTATAATAGCCGCGACACCATATCAAAAAGTATTGAGAAAATTACTTTTATACTGGGGAATATACCCGATAATTTGTGAAAAAGTTCAAGATGATGAGGTCATGCTGAAGAATGCCGTTAATGAGGGAATTGCATGTAATTATATTAAAAATTTTGATAAAGTCGTTAT
>CAYLTM010000137.1:0-324 GCA_964386495.1 uncultured Leptospirales bacterium | reverse complement strand
AACACCATTAGGCTGCATCTTGTAGCAGATATTATCGGTAAGAGTCTTCGTGGATACGGAAATATTGTTTCGGGTAAAATTGTTAAAGTAAATAATTATGAAGAAGCCTGTGATAAAATTAAAGGAGATAATACGGAAATCCTTCTTGCAAGATATATAGACTCCAGATATAAGCCGATACTGCAAAAGGTTAAGGGATACATTCTTCAGGACTTTTCATCTATCAGCTGGAAGGAAATTGAAGCCGTCAACCCTGAACTTACCGCTCTTGCGGGAGCTGCGGAAATAATGGATATTCTTAATGATGGGCAAATAGTAACTATT
>CAYLTM010000136.1:0-10627 GCA_964386495.1 uncultured Leptospirales bacterium | reverse complement strand
TTTCTCAGATAGTCTATAAATTCTATAACAAAGGTTATTAGATTTGATCTTTCAAATTGAAGGACATACGAATTGTTGAGCTTTTATACCCTAAAATTAATTATCTTCAACGAAAAGTCTAAACACCTTTTTTTTCTGCTTGATGATTTTTTAGCTCGTAATAAAAGAGTCAAAAATCTGTGAAAGAATATTTGGAATGTTATGAAAACTTTTGATGAAATTAATGAAAAAATTCTGTCCGGTAAAGCAGTCGTATTAAACGCTGAAGAAATAATAGACTACGTTGATAAAAAAGGTCTCGATAAAGCGGCTGAGGACATCGATGTTGTTACGACTGCCACCTTTGGACCGATGTGTTCTTCCGGATGCTTCCTGAATTTTGGTCACGCTGTTCCTAAAATCCGCATCACCGAGAGCTGGCTGGACGATGTCCTTCTATATAGCGGTATCGCGGCGGTTGACGCTTATCTTGGTGCCACCCAGCTCAGGCATAATGATCCCGCGAACATGTATTACCCAGGCGACTTCCGCTTCGGCGGCGGGCATGTTATCGAAAAACTCATCAAACGCGAAAAGATTCAGCTGTTCGCGTTATCATACGGCACCGACGATTATCCCAACAAGGAAATCAGAACAGAGATAACTCTGGACGATATTAATCAGGCGATTATGACTAATCCGCGAAATTGTTATCAGAATTATAATGTCGCGATAAACACCTCTGAAAAATCCATCTATACGTATCTTGGACATTTAAAACCCGACATGGAAAACTGTACCTATTGTTCCGCGGGGCAATTATCGCCGCTGTTAAACGACCCGCTTTATAAAACCATTGGTATCGGAACAAAGGTCTGGCTTGCGGGAGCCCACGGTCATGTTTATGCCGAAGGTACACAGCACACATCTGTCTGTGAACGCGGCACAAACGAAGTTCCAATGGAAGGTTCCGGCACTCTTGGACTAACTGGCAATATGAAGGATATGCTTCCCGAATTTGTTAAGGGTGTCAGTTTAAAAGGCTACGGGGTTTCTCTCGCGGTCGGCGTAGGTATTCCAATACCGATATTGAATAAAGATATTTTGAAACATACCGCTGTCCGGGATAGTGAAATTTTCGCGCCGGTGATTGATTATTCCGCTGATTATCCCTATGCCACTGGTAGATCGATAGCCCGCGTTTCGTATCAGCAGTTAAAGAGCGGTGAGATTATTATTGATGGTAAAAAAATCAAGGTCGGCTCGCTGTCATCCTATTCCAAGGCTCTGAAAATAGCGGATCTTCTTAAAGAAGAAGTCTCCAGCGGTAAATTTACGATCGCCGCTCCGCTATACAAATTGACTCAGGAAGTTAATTTTAAAAAAATGAAAATTTCAGGTAAATAATATGACCAAAAAAGTTTTAATAATATTTCCAAGAGAAAAAGTCAGCCATCCTTTGCTGTATGATCTCATAAAGAAATTTGATCTTGTTATTAATATTTTCCGCGCGAAAATTGATCCAAATGATATCGGTTATGCGGTTGTCGATCTCACAAGTTCAATAGAAAATGTCGAAGCCGGTATTGAATATATCCGCAGTTTAGGCATGCAGGTTAACGACAAAATGACTGGTCTTAAATGGGACAATGAAAAATGTGTCAGCTGCGGTGCTTGTCTATCTCATTGCCCGACGAATGCTCTTCATATAGACAACCGAAATACAATGGAAATTGTCTTTGATGACGAAAGTTGTGTTGAATGTCTTAATTGTATTGACCATTGCCCGTTCGGTGCCTGCAGTTCAATTTTTGAGAAATAATGCCCCGTAAATTTACAAAGTTTTCCTACAAGGGCGCGAATTTCCGGATATGCTGTCAGAACACAAATACTATTATAGAGAATATAATCAGCCTAAGGGATTCGCTAGAGACTTATATCGCGCGTCACCCCGACTTCGAAAAATCTTTAGTACCGCTGGATATCGATCCTGATGAGCTGCCGACGGCAGTCGCCATGTGTGCCGCCGCGAAAATTACCGGCGTTGGACCGATGGCGGCGGTCGCGGGGGTTATTGCTCAGTTTTCGTGCGAGCAGGCTCTGTCGTCCGGCGAAGGTATCCGCGAAGCTATTGTTGATAACGGCGGTGACGGATATTTTGTTTCACCGGAAGCCGTAAAAATTGGTATCTACGCGGGTGATAATCCTATAAGCGGTCGTCTGGCATTTCTTATCCAGCCGGACATGATGCCGCTGTCTGTCTGTTCTTCGTCATCACGTATGGGGCATTCTCTAAGTTTCGGCGATTGTGATCTTGTCACAATATTTTCTTTCAGCGGAGCTCTAGCGGATGCCGCCGCGACTGCCGTATGTAATCACATAAAATCCGCCGCCGACATTCAACCGGTTATCAATGATTATTCCGACATTGACGGGATTTCCGGCATCTTCGCTGTCCGGGATGACAAAATCGGTATAGCCGGTACAGTTCCCGAAATAATTAAGCTTCACGGCAGCGCGATTGTCGATAAAATTACTGTTGATTCCGCAAGCGGCGACTACGACAAAATTATGCGTCACTACCACTCCCTTCTACTTTAAAAAATAAAATAATTATTGTAATTGTATTGACAAAGTTTCTTTTTATAAATAATTATGCAGTTGATTTATATCATGGGAGGATTTATGAATACTACATTTTATTCGCTTGCTTCAAAAGCAAATTTTAATAAAGCGTTGCGGCATTTTAATAAAGTTATGGAAGTCGTTGACGAGGTTGAGTCTAAAAAGAATTTAGCGGATTTTATCAACGAAGAATTAGACAATGAAGACATCGTTGCGGATCAGATTCTGCCGATTATCGGCTCTGTTCTAAGGGACAAATATAAATATTCTTTCGATTCCTTTACGATTCCTCAAACAGTTAATGATTTCAATAAACTTCTCAACGAGACCAGTAAATGGACTGCAGTTGACGTTGTTCTGGCATACTTTAATCCAAGCGGTCAGGTCATTCTCGTTAATCCTAAAAATCCTTATCATTGGGACAAGGCGAGAGAACTTACCATTGACCACCTTCTTGTACTTTACACAAAATATTTGAAAAGTGAAACCGGTGACGAAAAAATTGAATTCGACGCTATCACCGCTATTGAGGAAATGATTACCGGAAAAGATGTCTACATCAACAAAAGTTTTGTAGACGAATCTGTAAGAACCGCTCCGGCTGCTCCAAAAAAAGTTGAACAGCTTCCGCAGACCGGCAAAAGACGTGCTACACCGAAATATTCCGTACAGGTTTCCAACGAGTTATTTCATAACGGTAATGTTGAAGCGTGGAAAAAAATTATTACAAGCTTCAACACAAAATATCCCGGATTGGAAGTCATTGTTTATTATGAAAACGAATTGATCAACGACCTTAACTCACTTTTCAAATGGGGTAAAGTTAAACATCATGGATTGATAATGTTTCAGGTAGTCGGTGAAGATATCAAAGACGTTTCTAAACTTCAGAAGTACCTTTACGAAGGCGCCAGCTCAAGATTTGAACAGTTTCTTCATGGACCGGTAGGTTCTGTTTTAAATTTATTCTAATATATTGAGGTTATAATAATGGAAAATATAGTATTTTTTAGTAAAAGCATTACACCGGTTGACGAGAAGGTTGTCAAGAAATGCGGTATCAGAGGAAGAAGAGCTATAGAACTTGCGGAGATGGGTCTTCCTATCGCGCCGGGTTTTATAATCGACGCGGATCTTACAAACAAATTGCCTGATGTGAATGTTAAGGAACTCATAAAGACTAATATCGCCTTAATTGAGAAGGATACCAAAAAGAAATTCGGCGACAAAACGAATCCCCTTCTTTTGAAAGTGGTTCTAAGCTCTGACTTAAACGTGCCTAATTTCCCATCGTTTCACAACGTCGGTCTTAACGATAAAACCGTTAACGGTTTTGCTGAAATTACCGGTATGGATTTTGCTTACGGCGAGTTGGCATTCCTGCTTAAAGCTGTCGGTACAAAGCTGTTTGATTATGAAGGTAATAAATTTTCAGCGTCTTCAAAACAATCCACTAAGAAACTCACTCTGAAGGATTATCAGAAAAACATTGAAGATGACAAAAAGATTATTGGTAAGGATATTCCCGAAGATGAATACGATCAGCTTATAGCGATTCTTAAACTTGCTGCAAAGAAGTATTGTGATTCCGATATCGATGTTGATAACTCCATGTCGATTATGGTACAGGCGATGGTTTATGGTAATCTTGGTGAGGGGTCATATTCCGGATCATACTACACAAGAAATATTATTACGGGCGATGATGATCTTCAGGGATCTTTTGTTAATAACAAATTCGATCTTTTCGAAGGCAAGTCGGCTGATATTAATAAAATTGATAAAAAGTTTTTAACTGTTCTGGAAGACATTGCGGTTAAACTTGAAGAAAAATTCAAAGAAATCCGCTTTGTGAAATTTACTATTGAAGAAGGATTATTCTGGCTTGTTGAGCAGCGTGATGTTGACGAAAAATCTATTCAGTCGCATGTAAGAACTCTTTTGGATCTGCATAAAAAGAAAATTGTGGAACCTGAATACCTTATTAAAAATATTCAGCCGATTCAGTTAAACGAACTTCTACATCCGATAATTGACGGAGCTACTGTAAAGACCACCAAGAAAATCAAAGGCGGCATATCAGGAGCTACAGGCGCGGCTGTAGGCAGAGTCTTTTTTTCAACCGAAAAACTTTTAGAAGAACATAAGCGTGCGATTATGCAGGGCAAAGATACAAACTTCATTCTCGTAATGGTTTCTACATACGCTGAGGACGTAAAAGCTATCGAAGTCGCGAAAGGCGTTATTAGTTGTGAAGGTGGATATTCATCTCACGCGCCGGTAGTAGCGAGAAGTCTTGGAAAGGTCGCGATGGTTCAGCCGGAAATGAAAATCACAGATAAAGGATTTACAATTTCAGGTGTAACAGTTAAAGAAGGCGACTATATATCCATGAGTGTTCCTTATTATGATCAGCCGACTTTATATCTTGGAAAAGTCGGTCTTATTGAACCAGATTTCAAGAAAAATGGTTTAATCGATTTTGTCGATGTAATTCAGCTTTTTATCGGTGATTTCGATGTGCGTGCTAACGCCGATCTTGGACGTGACGCTGAACTTGCAAAAAGTTTCAAAGCTAACGGTATCGGACTTTGCAGAACAGAGCATATGTTTTTCAACGAAAAACGTATAATGAAATTCAGAGAAATGATTCTCGCGCCGAACGAAGACACCAGACGTAAAGCATTAAAAGATTTATTGCCGATGCAGAGATCTGACTTTTATGATCTGTTTAAAATTATGCAGGGACTTCCTGTAACGATTAGACTTCTTGACGCGCCTCTTCACGAATTTTTACCGCGCAACGATGACGCGATGAACGAATTCGTGAAATATATGCAGACTAGAGTAAAAACTATTAAACCCGCTGATATAAAAAGTTTCTGTAATGATCTGCATGAAATGAATCCGATGCTTGGACACAGAGGATGCCGTGTGGCGATTACTTACCCGGAAATTTATGAAATGCAGTGCCGCGCGATCTTTGAAGCGGCTTGTATGCTTAAAAAAGAAGGAATCAACGTGAAACCTGAAATCATGATTCCAATTGTTATGACAGAAACAGAACTAAAGTTCCTGAAAAACGGTAAAAAGATCGAAGGAAAAACAGTGAAGGGTATCCGCGATATTAAAAATGAAGTCGTTGAGGAATACAGTATTGATGATATCGAATACAGTGTTGGTTCAATGAGAGAGCTTCCTGCTGCGGCTATACGCGCGGGAAAAATTTCACAGTATGCTGAATTTTTCAGTTTTGGAACGAACGATTTAACACAAACAACATATGGATTATCCAGAGATGATGTTAATTCATTTTTCCCGAGCTACACGCTTTATGACCTTGTAAAGAATAATCCTTTCCAGGTTCTTGGCGATGAAGTAAAAGAACTTATAGAAATTGCCTCACTGCGCGGAAGGTTAACCAGACCTGATATTAAACTTGGACTTTGCGGCGAGCATGGAGCCGATCCGAACAATATCGAATTTTGTATGGAAGCGGGATTAAACTATGTTTCAACGTCTCCATATTCTATACCTGTCGCTAAACTTGCGATCGCACAGATTAACTTGCAGAAAAAAACCAAGTAGCTGCCGTCAAATATCCGCTGATGCCTACGGGTGTCAGCGGTAAATAATTGCAAATCAAACAAATTTCGCGGACAAAAAACGTTGTTTATCGTTAGAGGATATTTATGAAAAGAACTTTGGGTGTAATACTTGCGGGCGGTAAAGGAACCAGGCTGGAGCCTTTAACTGAGGCACGTGCGAAACCGGCTGTACCTTTCGGCGGGAAATACCGTATAATTGATTTTGTACTCAGCAACTTTATTAATTCTGGAATATATTCGTTGTATGTTTTAACACAGTTTAAATCCCAGTCGCTGCTGGAACATGTCAGAGACACGTGGTCATTCGGTTCAGGACTTTTGAAGGATCATTTTATCACAATTGTTCCGGCTCAAATGCGAATGGGTGATCTATGGTACCAGGGAACCGCCGACGCGGTTTATCAAAACCTTAATCTTATAAAAGAAGGCAGACCGGACTTTGTGTGTATTTTCGGCGGCGACCATATTTACAAAATGGACATTTCCCAGATGGTGGACTTTCATGACAAAAAAGCCGCCGATGTGACAATCTCTGTTACACAGGTTCCTATATCAGAGGCGGATCAGTTCGGGGTCATCGCGGTTGACGAGAATTGGCGCGTAATAGGATTTCAGGAGAAACCCAAGAACCCGACACCGATACCCGGCAAACCGGACAAGGCTCTTGTCTCGATGGGGAATTACATCATCAGCAGAAATGTTCTTGTTGATGAACTTGAAAGAGACGCGGCTGATGAAAGCAGCGATCACGACTTCGGTAAATCAATTTTCCCGAAAATAATGAAATCTCACAGACTCTTTGCATACGACTTTTCACAAAACAAAATTCCCGGACAGGACGGCGCGAATAATTACTGGAAAGATGTCGGTACTATGGACTCTTACTGGGAAGCGAATATGGATTTGCGCAATGTAATCCCCGCACTTGATTTATATAATGAGCAGTGGCCGATAAGGTCAGCGCCGACATATTTGCCGTCAGCAAAGTTCATTCATAACGAGAAGGATCGTGTCGGCAAGGCGATAAATTCGGTTGTGTCCGAAGGATCGATTATCAGCGGCGGAACAGTAATCAACTCTATAATCGGCTGCGGAGTGAAAATCAACAGTTTTGCGGTTGTCGAAGACTCCGTGATTATGGATAAAGTGGAAATTGGAAGAAACGCCAGAATCAGAAAAGCTATAATTGACAAACACAATGTGATTCCGGAAAATGCCGTAATCGGATACGATCTTGAAGAAGATAAAAAAAATGGTTATACGGTAACCGAATCCGGTATTGTGATTATCGCGAAAAAAACAAGATATTAACAGGTGAAAAATGAGCAAGCCTAAAGTTCTGATATTAACAGGTTATGGAATTAATTGTGAAGAGGAAACCAAGTTCGCTTTTGATTACGCCGGCGGTGAAGCTGCCGTAATTCATATAAATGATATAATCTCTAACCCTTCCTTGCTGAATGATTTTCAGATATTCACGTTTCCCGGCGGGTTCAGCTATGGTGATGATACCGGCAGCGGAAAAGCTCTTGCTAATAAAATACGCTACAGCTTGAAGGAGGAATTTCTCCGTTTTATTGAAAGGGATGTTTTGATACTCGGCATATGCAACGGTTTTCAGGTAATGGTCAACATGGGTCTTGTCCCTGGATATGATATGCTCGGTAACGCGCAGGTGGATCTTACTTATAACAGTTCAAATATTTATCAATGCAGATGGGTCAATCTTTTGTTCAACACAAATTCGCCCTGCGTTTTCACGAAGGGAATCACCAATATGCATATCCCTGTCGCTCATGGAGAAGGAAATTTTTTCTGCGATCAGAATGTTTTGAAGAAATTAATTGACAATAACCAGATTGCAGCTCGTTATTCAAATCCGAACGGCGGACTTGCCAACCGCGAGTTTCCCTACAACCCGAATGGTTCACTATACGATATCGCGTCTATATGCAGCGAGAACGGACGTTTCATGGGGATGATGCCGCATCCTGAAAGAAATATACTTTTCACGCAGCAGGACGACTGGACACTTCTTAAAGAACAGTACCTTTACGAAGGGAAGGATATTCCGCAGGAAAGTGAAGGCATTAAAATTTTCCAAAACGCTATAAATTATTTCGGATAATATTATGAAAATTTTACTCACGGTATTGATTATCACATGGTGCGGGTTCGCCTTTATATTATATCGAATGCACACAAGAATATCTTCGTTAGAAAAGGATCTTAATGATTCTAAAAAGTAAGTACGTCTACTTTGTCATTCTTATGGCGCTTTCATTATCCGCAATAGTTTATTTGATGCTCGACAGCGCGGTTTCATATATACCCGTTTCACAGGTTGTTTCCTCCAACGGAAAGCCTGTTCAAATATATGGTCAAATAAATCCTGCAACCGTTACAACGTTTAACGGTACTACCAATTTTACGATTTTTGATGATACTGGTGATTTACAAGCTATGTACAACAAAGATATTCCGTTAGATTCTTTTGACAAAAATTGCGTATTCATCGGAAGTTACAATAACAGCACAAAACTTTTTGAAACATCCAGTATATTAGTAAAGTGCCCTTCGAAGTACAGCGCGGAATAGACAATGAATAATCATTGACAAATCCTGTTATAATCGACAACATAATCACCGCTATGCAAAATATTCCAGGAGACCTTCATGAGGAAAAAACTAAGCACTAGCATATATACTTTTCGGGATATAATCAATGAAAATTGCATGTATGTGGATAAAACGAAAGAAATTTATGAACTCGTCACAAAACCAAAAGGTCAGTTCTTTTTGTCGCGTCCTCGACGATTCGGGAAATCGCTAACGCTTTCGACGCTTGAATCTATTTTTCTCGGAGAAAAGGAACTCTTCAAAGGATTATATATTTACAATAAAGATTATGATTGGAAAAAATACCCGATAATCCGTTTGCCTCTAAATCAAATGAGTTCAGAAACCGCTGATGAACTTGATAAAAAATTATGCACCAATTTAGGATATATTGCTGAAGATAACAAATTTGAAATTGAAAAGTATGACGCGTCTTCGGCATTTAGGGATTTAATTCGCAAAATATATAATCAAAACGGAAAAGTCGTAATCCTGATCGACGAGTACGACAAACCCATTCTCGATAATATTCTTAATCGTGATGAGGTTCTGAAAATCCGAACTTTGCTGAAAAAGTTTTACGGCATAATAAAAGCCTGTGAGGAAAACATTCGTTTTACGTTTATTACGGGTGTCAGTAAATTTACTCAGGTGTCGATATTTTCAGACCTCAATAATCTCACTGATATTACGCTTGATGAAAATTTCGCGACGATCTGCGGGTTCACACAGGAAGAGTGCGAGCATTACTTCGCCGAATGGATTAATGAAAACGCGGTCAAAAACGAAATGACCAGAGAAGATTATCTTGCAAAAATAAAATTTATGTACAACGGTATACGCTTTTCAAGAAAGGAACAATATGTGTATAACCCAGTTTCCTTTACATCAGCAATGATGTATGGTCATTTTGACCACTACTGGTTTGAAACCGGCACGCCGACATTTCTTTTGAAACTGCTTGCTGAACAGGACTATGACATTACGCAATGTGAGAACCTTGAACTGACAGCTGATTCCTTCAACAGCTACGAAGTTGAGAAAATAAAACTAGCGGCATTGCTTTATCAGACAGGTTACTTAACCATAAAAGACTACAACAAAGAAAACGGAATATATACACTGAGCTATCCTAATGAAGAGGTCCGGTCGGCATTTGTTAAGCGTTTGGCTGATTACTTTACACCGGTAAACATTGATAATGTTCCGTCAATGATTGAGAAAATCCGCACCGCCTTAATCAACAATGACATGAATGATCTTTTTGAATTGCTGCAAGTCTTTTACGCTAAGATTGACAATAGTATTAAGATTAAGCATGAAAAATATTATCAGACAATCTTCTATATTCTGTTTACACTTCTAGGCTACCGTATTGACGCTGAAGTCAATACAAATAAAGGGCGTATGGACGCTGTAATAAAAACGAAATCACACATCTATATATTTGAGTTCAAACTCAAGAAGACAGCTCAGGAGGCTCTTGAGCAAATTAAGCAGCGTGAGTATTACCAGAAATATCTCCTCGACGGAAGGTCGCTCGTTCTTATCGGTGTGTCGTTCAATGACCAGACCGGTGAGATCAAGGACTGGGTTATTGAGTGAATTTTGAATTTTTAATTTTGAATGAAGTAGAAGAAGTGTTTGTGTTTGTGAAATGTAGTCGGCAGTGATTGCTCCACACCGCTCAATGACCAGACTGTTATATTAAATTAATACGACAGTTCGGTTGCTGAGCCTGCATCGAGTAGCCTTTGGCGTATCGAGATGTGATTTTTCGACATCATCCAATTTTG
>CAYLTM010000135.1:6278-10660 GCA_964386495.1 uncultured Leptospirales bacterium | reverse complement strand
GATCTTTCAAGTCCCCCATTGGGCTTGCACTGCTTGTACTGAGCCTGCCGAAGTGTGATTTAAGGGGTTAATAAAATTTTGATGCCTTGATTTACATACACCAAATTTTCATTGAGATTCCATCGTATTCACCGCTGTCTGTAACGGGATTTTCTCTCCAAGTGCGGGATTCGTCTCTATCGAATATAAGAATATGCGCTTCGTCCGCACCGCTGATTTTCGCGTATTCAGCGGTTTGTTTGAGAGCGTCCGCTTTCACTTTTTCATAATTCATCTTTTCGTTTATGGTTTTTATCTCGATTACTATTTTTTGATATCTCGTTTCATTATTTTCTATATATTTCCATTTCAGCATTAAATCTGTACGTTTTCTTAATATCGCATATTCCCTCGCGATGCTCCCGTTGCCATTAGCGACTCTCTGCAGATACGCCTGAGTAACCAGCTGCGGTGCGGCTTCCTGGTATCCCTTAATGTGACTTGCCCATATCCCAGCGTTTTCCCGCCAGAAATCCTGGAACATTACAAATATCATATTTGTATTAATACTGCCGTTAGAATTCATCCAGTCGGGTTTGAAACGTGCAAGAAATTCATTCTGTGCAGCACTTGTCAGCTCCCTTGGAATAACTTCTCTGTAAATTTCATTTGATATCTGATAACCATCCGCCCTTTTCGTTATGAGTCCGAGATCTTCACAATATTGTTCGTCGTCTTTATCTACTGTTGCGTTTTCGCCAAGTATCATCGGCAGGATTACCCTGCGGACACGTTCTTCGGAAAGCTTATCCGCAAGCTGGTCTAAATGTGTCGCTCTCGACAATATTAATCTTTCTTTTGCGTCGTCTATCATAGCCGGGGTGATTACAACCGAGCGGTTGCGGTTTTCTTTCATTTTAAATGTAACTTCATAGGCAAGTGCGTTGACTAGCCATGGTTGTCCTGCTGTATATCGCCAAATAAGTTCGAAACAAGCGTCATCAAATTTTTGACCAGTTTCTAATGTGTGCTGATTATAAAGATTGTAGATATCTTCTTTTGAAAAGTTTCCTAGACGAAGGGATTTCGCCTTTATATTGAACGCGCTGCCGCCGGTTATAATCTCAGCGTTTGTACTGTGTATACGGTAATCTTTAATGTCTCTTACACCACACAATATTATTGTCGATGGAAAAGACCCGGGCCGTTTGTCATATCCCGAGCGAATCTGCCGTAACACTGAAATTAGAGTATCTCCAATTAATGCGTCAATTTCGTCGATCAGCAGAACTATCGGCAATGGAGATTTTTTCGCCAGATAAGTTAATACTGAATTCAGTCCGCTTTCCGCTTCAGCTTTGTTATAACATTCAATTATTTCGTCCTGTAAATTCGGGATATTCAGCAATTCTGTAAAGCGTCCATTAATCTCTGTGATAATCGCCTGTACACCGGACTTAACATCGTTGCGTGCCGCCTGAGCTCCCTCAAAGTTTGCATAAACACAAAGGTAATCACCCTTGCTGTTGAGATATTCCTGTAACGCGAGTAACGAACTTGTTTTGCCGGTCTGCCTCGGTGCGTGCAGTAAAAAATATTTTTCCTGTTTAATAAGTATAAGCATTTCATCGAGATCCCATCTGTGAAGTGGATCTACTTTGTAATGATTAGGTCTGTTTACCGGTCCCGCTGTGTTAAAAAATTTTTCCATAGTCTGTCCTTAATCCTATACCCGAAAATAATTCACACCCATAATGACAATATTTAAACATGAATTATTTGAACTGTCAAGCAATTATTTTAAGATTGAAAATTCACAGTAGATGCCAGTTGTCATATTACAAACATATTTTTATTGACGGCAATAAATCAAATCTACAACATCAATTTTCTTATTGAATAATTCATCGCACTCTAAAAATATTTAAATTGGATAATTGCCGAAATGAACCAGAAAATTCTACTTATCACACCGCCGTTTATGCAGTACAACTGCTGTTATCCTGCAATGCCATATATCAAGGGGTTATTAAATTCGCACAGAATAGAATCTTTCCACTGCGATTTGAATATCGCGCTTTTCAATAAAATATTTTCACGCGAGTTTTTCATCGAAATGTTCAACCGTGTCGATTCCGATAGCTTAACAGATAATAATACACTGCGAATATTTTCAAACAGTGATAAATACATTCATACAATTGATTATGTGATCCGCTTTCTGAAAAACCAAGACCATTCGCTTACGAACAGAATTATCTCGCGGCAATATCTTCCGGAAGCGGCAAGGTTTAATTCAGCGGATGACTCCATATACGAAATGTTCGGTACGGCAGGGACTACTGATCTCGCGAAATATTTGTGCACCCTATATATAGAAGACATCGGTGATTTTTTCCGGCATGCTGTTGATGACGCTTATTCACTAACGAGTTATGCTTCGAAATTATCCGCGTCAGCGCATTCTTTTGACGCAATCAATAACCGGTTGAATAATCCGCCATCGCTGATTGAAGAGACATTGCTGAAAATTCTCAACAGCATTATTCAGCAAAGTGATTATAGTCTCGCGTGTTTCACTGTGCCTTTTCCAGGAACATTATTGCCAGTGCTTCGTTGTGCAAAATTTGTTAAAAATAGTTTTTCGCTGAAAACTGCTATCGGCGGCGGGTTCGTCAGCACTGAACTTCGTGAAGTGAAAGATATCCGTGTTTTCGATTATGCTGATTACATAGTTCTGGACGACGGCGAAGCCGCTCTGCTGCAAATCATTGACAATATGCAGGCGGATGACACCGGCTTACCGCAGTCAAACACAAACAACAATCTGCCGACAAACACGCTTTTTCTACTCGACGGAAAAATACATTTTGTTGAACCATCATGCCCAAAAGATGTTTCACAAAAATCCTCTGAAGAAAGCTGCGTCAATCGGGATTACTTTCCGGATTATTCTGACACCATTATGAACGACTATGTATCGCTGATAGATATGCCGAATCCGATGAGCCGCCTCTGGAACGACGGCAGATGGAATAAGATAATGCTTTGCCGGGGTTGTTATTACGCGAAATGCGCATTCTGCGATACGTCTTTGAGTTATGTCAAAAATTTCCAGAACTTTTCGACAGAGCAGATAATCACCACTATGAATATCGTTATGCAGCAAACGAAGTCGTCGGGTTTTCACTTTGTTGACGAGGCATCACCGCCGAAAACTCTTCGTGATATTTCTATCGAAATTCTTAAACAAAACATGTCCGTTTCCTTCTGGGCTAATATACGTTTTGAAAAATACTTTACGGCGGACATCTGCCGGCTGCTGGCAAAAGCCGGCTGCATCGCTGTTTCCGGTGGACTGGAAGGCGTACTCGACAGACTAAATGCGATTGCCAATAAAGGACTGAAACTGAAAGACCTTTTGCCGGTGCTGAAAAACTTTTCTGACGCGGGAATTCTTGTCCATGGATATTTAATCCACGCCCTGCCGGGAGAAACTGAACAGGAGATTATCGACGCACTCGAAATTGTCCGGCAACTGTACCTTAACGGCTTTATACAATCGTCCTATTATCACACATTTTCGTTAACAGCACACAGCGGTTTTTTCGGACATTTGAGCAGTTATCCGTTAAAGGCATATCCGCCTGATAGCGATTTCGCCTTCAATGATATTCCTTACAAGCATTTGTCTGCTGTTAACTATTTTGATTATGAAGAGGGTCTGAATTTAGCGGTAAATAATTTTATGAAGGGTCTTGGTCTGGATGTACCGGTTACCAGATGGTTCAAATTCACTGTGCCGAAAACTTCCATAGATAAAGATTTTGTTTTGAAGCATTCCCAGATTAAGGATGATTATTCAACGAAAAGTTTATTGTGGCTTGGGAACAAAATCTCTATAAAGGACAATAAAATAATTTTAACAAATAATTTTTCTCAGGAGATCTTGAAGACCGACAACGGTTCAAAAATCGCCGCTGAATTTATCAACAGCAATCTCTTAAATTATCAAACGGCTACGTTCAAGGAATTTTCCGAATACCTTTCCGCAAAACTCAATAATCCCGAAAACTTTCTTGCTGGAAAAAACTGGTCAACCTTCCGTGAAATGGGGCTGCTGCTGATATAAGAACCTCTAAAAATAAATACTCAATTTTTAGAGGTTCTCACGACCACATAATCTATTTAGAGTACTCACCATTCAGCATTGCCTGATAAGTTTTACCGTAAAAACCGCTGTCCTTAATTTTCTTCAACCCTTTATTAAATATAATCAAATATTCAGCACTTTTAGGGTTTTCTTTTAATATGTTTTCGTAAAAAGATTTTAAATTATTATTTTCATCATTAAAATGATTTTGAATAAATATATGTAATATAACTTTATGGGGACTATTACC
>CAYLTM010000135.1:1540-6268 GCA_964386495.1 uncultured Leptospirales bacterium | reverse complement strand
TTTCTTTTAAAAACAATAAATGCCCGGTATCCGACAATAAAGGTTTCTTGTTGTAATCAATTTTGGCTACCTCTTCCTCAGAAAAATTTGCTCTCATTAAACCATTGAAAACAACGCTTTCACAAGGAAAAAGTTCTACTCTACCAGCGATCAATTTTCTAAAGTTAGCAAGGTCACTATCGGCAACATCCACAGTTAGAGTACCATTATTTGCAAGCACCCAGAACTGATCTGTATAGGTATATCCTCTGGAAGCTCCGAATTTGTACGCTTTTAAATCAACTAATGATACCCAATCCTTTATAGGTTTGTCTTTTAAGTGATAAAAGAAAGTCTCCTCAACGGTTATAGGATCACTGAAAACACAAAGCTTTTCTCTTTCAGGGCTTTTGTAATAATAAGCGGCAGCATCAACATCGCCATCCAACAATGTCTTATAAGTACGTGCCCACGGATAGAATTGAAATTGAACATCATAACCTTCCTCGTTGAAGGCACTTTTTACTATCGTGCAGACAAAACCATTTCCATTGAGCTCCTTTCCTGTCCACGGAGTATAGTCTCCCGACGAAATAACTACAGTCTTTTCACTTTTTTGTACGTTTTCAACTTTTTCAGGCTCTACCGCAGCAGATTTATCAGAAGCCGTATCATCCTTTTTCGCACAGCTTACAATAATCGACAAAACAAATAATGCTAAGAACAAACGGATCATCTTCTTAAGCATAACAATACCCCCATTTACTATAATATAACATACAATATATCAACATTATTTATGATTGTCAACTTATTATTAAAATAATATAACATTATTTTCTAATTGTTATGTTTGAACGATTATTTATGAAAGTCTTTCAAATATAGCAGTATGGCGGTGATTATTATCGAATGATCAATCCTTCCATCATCAATCATCTTCACAATTTCTTCGATCGAAAAAAGCTCAACTTCAATATCTTCTGCCTCGTCCAAGGACTGCTCATTGTGAAATTCACACCCTTCAGCGAAATAAAAATAAATATCAGTATCCATTATAGCCGGATTTGCTTTAAGTTTTTTCATCAATACAATCTTTTTCGGGATGCATCCAGTTTCTTCCAAAAGCTCTCTTTTCGCACTTTCAATAGGATCCTCGTTAGATTCCGCTATACCAGCCGGTGTTTCATAAGTAATTTCATCAGTCCCTAATCGATGTTGTTTCACAAGAATTATTCGTTTATCGGAAGTAACAGCGACGACATTTATCCAGACAGGCGTGCGGATTATTGTGAAAGTATGATTCTCGTTCTTTTTATCGTGATAACATTCTAAATCATCAATAGTAAAAATTTTCCTTGAAAAAACATTTTTTCTTGATTTAATCCGCCATTTATCCATACTGCTACCCGTGTTTAATGATTTCATATTCAGGTCATCGGTTATTAGTCGACTGCCTGATTAATAACAAAACACAATCTAATTTTGCAAGTAGAATTACATTTAAAATAGGTTAATGCTCATAATTGGATGGTAAAATTGTCTCGCCGCCATCGGCGACGAATAATAATCACCATCCAAAAATGTACAGATACAAACTAATGAAGCAAATTACTAATTAGGATTTACCATTATGAAAAAAATTGATCACGATAAAATATACATCGAATTTGAAGATACTCTCGTGCAGCAGAATAAATCCGCACCTATCATTGAACGAAAACCAAACTTTGACCTTGTTAAATGTATGGATCTCATCAAAAAAAAGGGACTTGATATTATTATCGTTTCTATACCGCCGGCAAATGAAAAGAAAGACAAAACACACTATGTCCGTGAAATACGTCAATGGTTAAAAAAATACAGGATACCGTTCAACGATATAATCGTAATAGAAAATTCATTAATCGCGAATATACACGGCAGAAAAACAAGATTTATCAATGATAATAATATGCACACTGAGGAATTCTCTTTCAAATATTCCGGACCATATTCAAATTACAATTTCGACATGATTATCGATTTTTATAATGATGAAGCGGTAGTTGAGCATGTTCACACAAATTCAGTAAAAGCTGAAAGATTCCTTCACATAAAGAATTACATCTATATTAATAACGGATCAACAGATAGAACATTAATGAAGCTTACTGATCTTGCTTTGAACAATCCAAAAATCAAAATAATCGACATACAAGAAAATATCGGTTTCGGCAATGGGTACAAAGCAGGCTTTATCGCGTCTGACGCGGACTTCATTATTACTAATATTTCCGATTCACAATTTGACATTTATACATACATATACACAAACATGAGGGATCTCAAAGAAATTAATGCAAATGAGTATAATATATTTTCTGAAAGAAAATGCCGCTCATTTTCCGACAGTTTCGCTTCATCATTTTTAAGGTTTATACTAACACTTCTATCTTTTAGAAAAATAAGGGATTTCAAAGGTCATCCGAAAATAATTAATAAAAACGACATAACTGTAGATATTAATAGTTTACCAAATGATGATAACTTTGACTTGAAACTCTTCATGTCAATACCTGACGATAAAATTGTTTTTTTACCAATAATTCAAAAAGAAAGTTACAGCGGAAAAATGTCATGGGATCTCAGTTTAAAAGAAAAATTCAACCTATTCATAAAATTTGTAAAATTCGCAATCGACAATTAATTACAACAATGCTGTGAACCACGCATAGCACGCGATTCACAGCATTTAGTAAGTAGCAAATTATTTCTTAAACGATTCCTCAATAGCGACAGCAACGGAAACAGTAGCGCCAACCATAGGGTTGTTACCCATACCGATAAGCCCCATCATTTCCACATGAGCTGGAACAGATGATGATCCGGCAAACTGTGCGTCAGAGTGCATACGACCCATAGTATCCGTCATACCATATGATGCAGGACCAGCTGCCATATTATCCGGATGAAGAGTACGACCTGTACCGCCGCCTGATGCCACAGAGAAAAATTTCTTACCCTGTTCATAGCGTTCCTTCTTATAGGTACCAGCAACAGGATGTTGAAATCTTGTCGGATTTGTTGAATTGCCGGTAATTGACACGCCAACATTTTCATGGTGCATAATCGCGACACCTTCACGTACATCATCCGCTCCATAGCATTTTACCTTGGCTTTATCACCAGTAGAAAAAGCTTTTTCTTCAACAATTTTCAGGTTGCCAGAAAAATAATCATAATCAGTTTTCACATATGTGAATCCGTTTATTCTGGATATTATGTATGCGGCATCTTTACCGAGTCCATTAAGTATTACCTTGAGCGGAGCTTTGCGGACTTTGTTCGCACTTCTGGCGATCCCTATCGCACCTTCAGCTGCCGCGAAAGATTCATGTCCGGCAACGAACGCGAAACATGTAGTCTCTTCTCTTAAAAGCATCGCGCCAAGATTTCCATGACCAATACCAACAAGACGTTGGTCAGCAACAGACCCGGGAATGCAGAATGCCTGAATGCCTTCACCAATAGCTTCAGCGGCATCAGCCGCGATTTTCGCACCTTTTTTAATGGCAATCGCCGCACCGAGAGTATAAGCCCACAAAGCATTTTCAAAGCAAATCGGCTGAACAGTTTTCACAATATTATGAACATCGATTCCTCTATCTTTGCAAACAGCAAGAGCGTCATCAAGTGATTTCATTCCATATTTTTCGAGAACCGGAATAATCTGATTAATTCGTCTATCATAACTTTCAAATAAAGGCATATTTTCCTCCTGTAGATCCTTATATTACTCGTGTCTCGGATCAATCTGCTTAACGGCTTCATCAAAACGTCCGTATTTGCTGGTTGATTTTTCGAGAGCGGAATTGGCATCACTGCCCTTAGCAATCATTTCCATCATCTTACCAAGATTAACAAATTCATATCCGATAATTTCATTCTGATCATCAATTCCAATTTTTCTGATATAGCCTTCAGCCATTTCCAGATATCGGGGACCTTTAGCTTTAGTACCATACATAGTACCAACCTGACTCCGTAGCCCCTTACCAAGATCTTCAAGACCAGCACCAATCGGAAGCCCGCCTTCTGAAAAGGCTGTCTGCGAACGTCCATAGACAATCTGCAGAAAGAGCTCCCGCATGGCGGTATTGATGGCTTCGAGAATAGTTTTTCCCGGAAGAATTTCAGCTGCCATTGCGGCAGAATGTGTCATCCCTGAACAGCCAAGAGTCTCAACAAGAGCCTCTTCAATTATACCGTCTTTAATGTTAAGAGTTAATTTGCAGGCACCCTGCTGCGGTGCGCACCAACCTACGCCATGCGTCAGACCCGAAATATCTTTTATTTCGTATGCTTTTACCCATTTCCCTTCCTGAGGAATTGGAGCCGGTCCATGTTTTGGCCCTTTCGCAAGAACACACATGTTTTCAACTTCATGCGAATAAATCATAAAACATTCTCCTTTATATAGTATTCATAACATTCCAATATCGGGTAATGATAATTAGATTATTTATACCCTACAATTCATAATCATCTCAAAAGTGAACTAAATAATCGATTTTATTGTCAAGAATATTTATCATATCCTTACCAAAGGTTAAAATTAAATGACTCTGGCACCATTTTTATTTATTTCAGTTGGGTCAATTCCTTTAAAACGTTTACGATATTAAAATATAACAACATATCACAAAAATGACTTTACATATATTTGAACAAATTGTATATTTGTTAATAAACATATTACAAAATATT
>CAYLTM010000135.1:0-1505 GCA_964386495.1 uncultured Leptospirales bacterium | reverse complement strand
CAAATTGTATAATTATAATTGTGAATAATCACGTATTTATGAATATTTAAAAATATGTTAACAAATTTAATATTAGGGGTATTAAAATGAAGAAATTACTAGGGGTAGTAATTCTCGGGTTAAGTCTGTTGACTCTGTTTTGCGGAAAAGAAGCGGAGAAAACAGATGAAAACGTTGCGAGATCAACCGACACCCAGGTTGTGAGTGAAGCATCGAGAGATTTAAAGGGTCAGAGGATTCGGGTGGTTTTTCTAAATCCGGCGGACGATGTTAAAGACGGAGAATTCTGGTGGTATGTTTGTTCAAACTTTATGAAAGCGGCGGCGGCGGATCTTAACATTGATCTTAAAATCTATAACGCGAAACGCTCAGTTCCTGATCTTAACAAGCAGGCTATTGCAGCAATGACCGGACCGGATAAACCGGATTTCATAGTCATGCAGAATCTGAAAAAATCAGCAGTATCAATTATTAAAGAAGCCGATAAATTTAACGTTAAAATTCTTATGTTTAATTCTGGATTATCTGAAGAAGAAACAGCAGAAAACGGAAAACCACGAGAAAAATATAAAAACTGGATAGGCGAAATTCTACCGGATGACGCTGGTGCGGGATACGACTTAGCGGATATAATCGTTAAAGAAGCAAAAAGCAAAAAACTAGTTAATAATGACGGAAAAGTTGAGATGATTGCTTTAGGCGGTGTTGTTTCTGACACGTCGGCAATCGAAAGAAATAAGGGCTTGATGAAATATATTCAGGAAAATAAAGAAAACGTAATTTTACATCGAGATCAGGCTCTGCCGGGTAACTGGGAAGAAAAAAAAGCTAATGAAGTTTTTAGCCTGGCTTTTAGTACATTTAACAATACAACTACTGTCTGGAACGCTAATGACAATATGGCAATTGGTGTTCTAAAATCAACAAAAGAAAAAGGCGGAAAAAAACCTGGTACTGATATTATTATCGGAGGCATTGACTGGAATCCTGAAAATCTCGAAGGCGTGAAATCCGGCGAAATATCAGCTACGATTGGCGGACACTTCATGGAAGGTGCGTGGACAATGGTTATGATATATGATTATGCTAATGGTGTTGATTTCGCTGATAGCGAAGGAGTTTCAATGAAATCAAGAATGGGAGTCATTACTTCAAAAAACGTAGCCAACTTTGAAAAAAATCTTGGTGATCGTTCATTTGAAAAAATTGACAAAGTCGATTTTAAAAAATTCTCTAAAGCTATGAATCCCGGCATGAAAAAATACTCATTCGATCTGGATAACATTCTTAAACAGTTTAAATAGTCTTTTAAAATTGTGACAAAATGGTCATACACAATAATTAAAGCTCTCCACCCGCCAGTGGGGCGGAGGCGATAATGTCTGTAAAAAACCACTGTCTGATTAGTTCATCTATAAAAAACCTGCTCCAATTTAATGGGGCAGGTTTTTTTATTCCTTGCGTAACTATTAACTTGTTAATAGTTACGCATAGTTACGCATAGT
>CAYLTM010000134.1:5664-10804 GCA_964386495.1 uncultured Leptospirales bacterium | reverse complement strand
GTTTTTCCTGCCATTAATAATTCCTCCAAGAATTGATTTTGTTTATGTATTAATAGTGGAAGGTGTGTGATAAATGCAAGGAAAATAATTATTGCTGTTCGACATAGGATGAAGTCGTTAATATAAACAAGATGCTTTATGTCATTCAGTTCTCATGCTGAATATATCAACAAGCATCTTTGGTATTATTTAAGATTACCGTGGTTTTAGAACTAACAAACTTGATAATTTAATTAGCTGACTGCAGCTACTCAACTTCGCAGCATTGTTTGAATTTTTTACCGCTGCCGCATGGACATGATTCATTTCTGCTGGGTTTTATACTCAAGAGTTTTGCAGTTGAAACATTGAGATGTCTTAGAGCAATAACGTTATTTCTTATCTTTGCGAATAATTTAGACTTCATTTCATTTAATTCCGTTTCTGTGATTTCTTTACCCAAATCCTTTGCAACAACTTCGCAGAATAATTGTTCTTCCGCCAAAATTAAAATCGGCATGATTAAGGATTTAATATTTTCATCATCCGGCAATACTTCATTCCAAAGACAAAGCCCGGCATTAAAACCCTGACACCATATTTGGGCATTGCCCGGAATTGCATCGTTTTCACAAATCGAGTACAATGGTTCAAATGTTTTCTCCATTAGAGATATGGCTATTTCGTTATATACCTGAAATACAAGTTCAATAATCATCTGAGATTCTTCTATGCTATCGGCAACATTTCCATCATTGTTATTTAAAATTGTCAACCAGACAGAAGGTTTAATAGGATCCGGAGCACAAATCACCGCGGTCATATAACCATGTAGATATTCGACTGTTAATCCGTCTGTTTTACTAAGGAGTATTGTTTGCAGTTTTAGATATGTTTTAAGTTCCATGGAGACCTTTAATTTATCAAATTGTTGTCATAAAAAGTTGCATCATATTGATATTGTCAAGTAAAAAGTGGGATAGTTGCAATTTAGGTCAAGAAAAGGAACATAGGGTTTTACTCTTCTTCACTCGGTCTACTTCATTTATTGACTACTTATATTGAAAGGGTTTTTAAGACCTTGTTTATGCCAATAATAAAAAGATTTCTTCTTGAATAAGCCCATAAAAATGTTATTGAATTTTCTTCATCATTACTCATTCGGACAAGATCAGATTCAAAATAAATCAATTCATCTTTTTGAAAAAGCACCACCAATCATCAATGATTTTGGATATCCGACAATACTAATAACTGAATTCCAGATTCGAAGCGACCGCTCTTCTACGAACAACCTTAGTAATTTCCAGCTTTCATTATTTGTAATAGCTTCAATAATCTGTTGAACGGACATAAGTTTTGATTGTTGATTCTTCATTTAATTTATCCTTTTTGGTATTAATCTAATTTCCATTCAATACATCTTCGGCGTTTTCATTATTAGGTGTATTCCCCGGTTTAGCCCCAAAGTCAAACTGTTCGACTACTATATAATTATCATAAACAACACTACCGGTTTCATTCTCATAGCGGTATTGTTCAAGCCTTCCGGTAATAAAAAGCTCAGTTCCAGTTTTTGCATTCTCTCCAATAATCTTACCGATCTGACCCCATGCCTGACACTTATAAAAACCTGTCTTTTTTGTATTTCCAAACCAAACATCGTTGGCAATGAAAAAAGTGCACAATAGATTGTTCTTTTCATGAATTTTTGTCTCAGCTTCTTTGATAAGACGACCATTAACCATTACTTTGTTCATACATATCTCCTGATTGTTTATAAAGAATATTCTTGTTTATGTCTGCCAAATATTGTTGATGTTTTCATAATTACAAAAGGCATCTACCATTTGATACGGTAAATGCCTTAATATTACTATACGGTTATAGACCCAGAAGGTCTTTTGCCAAAGTTGAAATTTTCAACAGTTATGCTGACATCATAAACAGTGTCACCTTTGCCGTTTATGTAACTGCTTTGTTCAAGCCTTCCGGTAATGAAAAGCTCCATTCCTTTTCGGGCGTGTTCCGCAATTATTTTAGCCTGTTTGCCCCAAGCGGTTGCTTTGAGAAAGTTGACTTTTTTTGATGAGACGGTATTAGCGATAAAAAGAGTGGCTACGGCATTGTCATTTCCGAGATTTTTAAAGATAGGTTCTCCGGTCAGACGTCCGTTAATGCAGACATTGTTCATGTGGTTACCTCCACAAACTTATGATGTTATTCATGCAATACCCTTGCTTTCGCAAGTATGATTACATTCAATTGAGAACATGATATAATGCGTAATGAAAAAGTCAATTAAAATTAATCCTATAATAAGAAATTTCAGCTAACTTATATAGTCAGGAATTAAACAGTAAAGAGCAATTCAAGAGTTAAACTTTATTTATACAACTGAAATAATTTATAGCAATCGGTACACTTAACAAACATTTTGTTGTGTTCACCAGTCACATTTTCCGCACCGTTTGCAAATATTACTGCCGGACGATATTCATCTCTATGTGTTTGCTTGCCGTTTTTCGAAGAATAGACTCTCGTGCATACCCCGATTATTTCAAACGGGTCTACTTTGTCAGCATATTTGTCTTTAAAAACATCAGTGTATGGACCATTTAATATACTATAGTCATCTTTACTATAACTGCAAGGATAGTACTTTTCATCAACGCTGTCGTCTTCTTTAATCAATGATTCATCAGCATAAATGTCACAACCGGCAAACATCATAAATAATGACATGATTATAACCATAATAACGAGCAATGATCTCATAAAGCCTCCAAATAGATTACTTAATCTTTCAATAACTTAAATATATACAATATCGTTTTAAAAAGGTACACCTTCACATTCTACCTTCGAAAAATATTTGAATTGACTGCATTTTGCTGATCCGGGAAATAAACTTACAATAAGGATATTCATAATGAATAAAAATTTCACACCTGAAAGCCAGCTTAACGTAATTCGAAGGTATCTGCATATACTTTCTCTTCTGCAAAATTCTTCTGATCCAATAGACTGGAACTCGACAAGTCTTGCTGATGCAATATCCCTTGATGAACCCGACACTGTACTGTCGGATAAAACCGTCCGCGATTATATTAAAAAGTATCTCGTTGAAAACTTCCAGCTTGATGTGTTTACTGAAAAAGGCGGCAGGAAAACTGCGGTGATTACAAAGCTGACGGAAGATCTCCAACTAAAGCTCGCTCAGGTTTACACGAATTTCATTACATCGGATTTCTCAAAAGATCAAATATTGAAAAGATTCATATCGAAACATCCTAATAATGCTCTATGGTTTCTTGGAAAAATATATTTTGCGATACTGAAAAAGAATCAGATAAATTTTGATTACATGCCGCATAAAAGAAAACGGTCTTTTCTCATAGAGCTGTTGCCTTATCATCTCGTTTTCAAAAACAATAACTTTTACCTGGTAGGGATGCAAATATACAACCGCCGGATTTCACTATTTCTTATGAATAAAATTGAAAGCCTTACCGTTATCGAAAATTATGTTGATTATGAAATTCCTCCGGTTGATGATATTTTCAAAAGCACAATGGGCTCATTTATTGGAACTCCTATAAAAGTAGCTATCCGTTTCACTTCAAATATTTATTCACAGATAGATGAAATCATCTGCTGTATGAATCCGATAATAACTGAAAAAGTTCCAGATGAAATTTTTGAGGCGGAGTTTAATATTACTGATGATCTTTTTCTCTGCCGGCAGATATTTCTTTTCGGAAAGGAAGCTGAAATTATCAGTCCGCCTGAACTAAGAGAGAAAATGCGCAATCTTCTCGATGAATGCCGGGATCTTTACAAATGACAGTTTCCGCGTATCTAATCTTTGTCTTGTTTACTTATACACTCGGGACAGACAAATCCATCAAGAGCGGCGACCCATCCAAAATCTTGCAGTGCCTTATCAAATAGATCAGCTTCATCAATTGCCTGTTCAAAGGGATTTGACCCATCAAACATATCAATCTCGTTTTCCGTATTGCTGTAAAGTTCCGAGAATATTTCACCGCATAATATACATTTAACTTCCGGCATCATGAAAATCCCCCATAATTATTTTAAATGACCGTGATAGGTTCGCGTTATCACGGTCATAAGAGCATTCAGTAAATTCCGGTGATCCGTTATTTATTGAACATCTTATGGTGAGAATATAGCATATTACTTATCAGAAAGATACACCTTCATGTTCGACCTTGCGATTTTTTTGGAAAACGTTGGGTAATCCAAAATAATGATTACCATCCTTTAAGATATGCAAAAATATTTTGACCCGCTTCCCAATACCGCCTACCAGAATTCAGGCTTAACACTGAAACGGGAGACGGAATTTATCAAATCCAACCTGGTTTTTATAAATCGTGGATCAGCCATTTGAATGCCTAAAATATGTTTATTTTAATTATAAATTATTTCTATCGCTATTTTCGATTTCTTTAATCTTACATACCCTTCAATCGCTTTCCTATCCCGTTTCCCTTTTCTGTGAGCCTGTATTTCTGGGTTGGACTTTTGGGCGAATCGGGCTGGGTCATTTCAATGATTCCATTCTCCAGTGCCGGCTTAATGTAGTCATACAACACAGTCGGGCGATGCTTTAATTCTAAACCGTTAATTATTTCTTTTACGCTCAATTCATTGCCTTCAAGAATTTCAACCAACCGTTTACTTGTTCGGTTACTTGTTCGGTTACTTGTTCGGTTACTTCCGCAGTTACAAGTTGTGTTTTATCGGTTTCATTGACTCCGTCTATATTGCCGTCATTATCAATACCGATATAGATATCTCCGCCGGTTTTTGAGTTGAGAAAACCGACAACACTCTTTTCGAGTTTATCATTCAGTTTTAATTTTAACTCAACAGAATTGTTTTCTGTAAAATCAGGAATCATACTTTATAACCTTTTTTTTATATTCGATAAAACCAATACCCTCTCCAAATCCTTGAACGCGCAATATTTTGATAATCCAAAATAATGATTACCATCCTTTAAAATATGCAAAATATACTTTGAATTGATTCTATAATATCATCGATGAACATTAAGGAGTTTCGTATCATATATACTGTACCTCGCTCATAATTTGATCTTTTATTTGGTGCTTAATGGCATTTTCCC
>CAYLTM010000134.1:1813-5595 GCA_964386495.1 uncultured Leptospirales bacterium | reverse complement strand
GGATATTAATTCTATTAAATTATCTTGTACATTGTTTTGTTCTATATCTATTTGGATTATCCCAATTTCTAAATTATTATTTTCATAAATAAGACAATGTTTATTGTTCCAGATTGGTGGAACCAAAGCATAGACACCTTTGACAATTACACTATCATTACATATTCCGTCCTTATAAGCATGCAAAGTTTTAATAATTTCAAAATGATTATTTGAATTATATACACGGTATTTCGGATCAAATATATAAATATGTGTTTGGTTTTTTAGATTTATTTCCAGAGTAATATCTGGACGAAACTGTATATTGGAATATGTATTATATGTTTTTTGATAATTTAAAGTTATGGTTATGCTCCCCATGGCATAGTTTATATAAATATGCTCATCTTTTATTGCTATCTTCATATCAAGATAATTATAATCATTATAATGAATGGTATTAATTTGAAATTTTAATATGATGTCATTCAAGATTTTTTTGATTAGAAAAAAACCATATAATTCAAAAAGATAAGCGATGTCATGATTTTCAATTTTAGTTGCATCAGGAAAAATTAAGTTAGATGATCTTAATAAAAAAAACAAATTGAGAAATTCCCTATAATCGGCTCTTCTTGTCAAGACGGTAGAAGACAAAAATGATTGATTGAGTTCACCAATGTCGGAAAAAAAATCATCTCTATATATTTTTGCAACCAAATCCTGTAGTTGCGCTAAATCTGCTGTATAATCTGAAACAAATGAATCATCAAAATTTTGCATAGCAGATATTGCAGATATTTTTTTAAGACAGAGTTTAATAATATTTTTAACAAATCTGTTTTCAAGCGTATCATTACTATGAATGTTATCTTCTGTTAATAGTTTAAACGGAAAATAAAAATAATTAGCTGTGTGCATTTTTGAAGCAACTTTGGTTGTTGTCAAACTATGATTATTTGTAAGCTTACCAAGTTCACCAGAGCCAGTTACGCAGGAAATAATTTCTTTGTTATTTGAAAAGGACTTTTCCCAGACATAATGCTTGCTGATTTCTGTATCCCGTTTTTTATGTGGATTTTTTTTGATAGAGATGAAGGCGTTTTGTAATTTTTTATTTGTAAGAAAAACTTGTTTTAAAAACAAAAAGTCGTGATAAAGTAAACTTTTTCCACCACCAACATTACGATTGAATTCAAAATAAACTGGATTGGAACAAGATAAAATTAGAGCAAAGCATTCCGAGCTTACAACATTTTGCAAATTGACGATTTTCGTTTGGGATTTATCTCGAGTGATTATTTCAGTTGGGCTGAACAATTTTTGTGGAATGACAAACATCTGTAGTTGGTTACAATGTTTTCCTGATTCATCTATAAACGAAATAAGATTATTGGTGAATTTAAAATAGGAAGCACCAGCGTAATTAAAACAACTGTTATTAGTAAAAGAATAGAAACTGATCATATATGTTTTACTATCAGGGAAAATTTCTCGAATTATATTTTTTTGGAATAAATTTGTGTTTTTCAAAGACAGTTCTTGACTAGCATCAGAATTATTAAATTCCAATTTTATTTGATACTCTTGATTCTCGTAAAAATACAACCAATTTAATGAATTATCTTCCTGTGTTACTTCATTCTCTAAATACAAATTTGCGATGTACTTATTCTTTTCGAAAACTTTAAAAAATGGCACTTGTAAATCCCTTATTTTCTAAATCGTTTAACATTCTTGAAATCAATTGACTGCTTATCATTGGTTTGTCGGATAATGTATTGATAGTTTTATCAAGTTCAATTAGTAACGGTTTAATTTCTTCGGAACCATAAATTTTGGGCATTATTTTTTGTAATAGAATTTCATCTATAATTTCTGCTTTAGTGCAAGTAAAATTATTCTGAATATCGCTATAGCAAAATATTTCATTTAAAACTCTATAACCAAAATGTTTTCGATATTTATGAAGAACATTGAATATTTCTGTTATAGCTGTTTTGAATTCGTTATTTATGTTGCTAAATCCTTTTTTGAGAAAATTGCCATTGTTTGTGAAAAAACTTATAATTTCACTATCCGGTTTAACGGCAGCTGTCTCCATTCCTTGATCATTTATCGCAAAATATTTTTCGAGATCTACTTCTTCGAATTCTATTACACTTGCACGATCCAAAACTTTGGGACTAAACATATAGGTTGTTTCATCGATATTAACAGTTCCGGTGATAAATAAATTTCGTGGTATGCAAACTTGATGAGGTACTCCGTTTATAGGCAATTCAATACTATCATGTAGGAAAATTGCTTCTTGAGAAAGAATCCCTTGATTATCTATTATTCTGGATTCAAAAGCACTTAAAAAATCGGAAAAATAATATTCAACTTTTGCCAAATTCATTTCATCAAGAATTACAAAATATAATTCTTGCGGGTTTTGAGTTGCTTCTAACAATATATTGAGAAATGGTGTTTTATGATAAGATTCTGTAATTATATTATAAAAACCGAATAAACCTTTATTGTCGTTCCAGTCCGGGCGTACAGGGATAAAAGCTTTTTGTTGATCGTTATTTGTCATAAATTCTGTGAACAACTGGGCAAGTTTAGTTTTACCTGTTCCGGAAATTCCAGATAAAATCACAAATGGTTTTGTCATTAAACAGGTCAAGTAACGGCGTATCAGTCTTTTTGGAAAAGAAAAACCTTTTGATAACACAAAACTAGAAAAGTCTTCAATAAATTTATCCCCAATTTTCATATTTTTCATCCAGCCACCATTTTTTGTTGGAATATAATTGTAACTTGCCATGCTAAATTCCCTTTAGCTCTTCAATAGTTTTTTCACACCAATCATCGTGAAGCTCCAAACTGATTTCTTTAAAGAAAATTTCTAAATGTTTCTTAATTTCCTGATAATTATTAGAACAAATATTGTTTTTTGCACAATATTCGAAGAACGAATTTTCTTCATCAAAACTGAGATATCTAAGTTTCGGAACCGAAACGGGTTTTTCATCAATAGCTTGATAATTAATTATTTTTATATCTTGTTTTATGACATTTCTTATTTCATCTAACTGAGCTTTATTACCTTCATTGAGTAAATGATTACTATCACCCTTTAACAATTTATGATTATCAGAACTAATTTTTGCTCCCGAAAGAATAGTTCTTATATCGCTTTCTGACAATACATTTTCGATTGGCTCAAAAGATTGCTCCCATAATTTTGAACTTTCTTTAAAATAAATATGGTTTTGTTTGGCAATTTGTATGGCAATTAGATAAAAAAAACTATCCGTACCATACCATATTTTTATAGATTTATGCTTGTGTGTTGTGCCTTTTGGCTGTTTATGACCAGCATCCATAAGTGCACATGTTTTCAATATCCCAGTTTCAATTTTAATAATCTTCTCATTAATAACTTCATTTTGTATTTCTGCCATTTTTTTCACTCCTATCCATATAGTATTTCAATTTAAACCTTCGCGAATCAGCTTTAACCTCCTTACAATATTTTTAAGTAAAATTGTGTTCTCAAATAAATCATCTTCCGTTTATTATTCCCTATTCTGGAATTTCAAGTAATTTAACATTCGGTAAAGTAGCACCGACCCCCTGAAGATCACCATACATACCGGAAATATTTCTAATGAATCGTTCAATCTGTTTTTCTCTTTTTGCCCACGATTTTTCAAGTAGCCTTTTTTCAGAATCAAGATCCCCCTGCATTTCAACATATGCCTCAAGTATCGATTCGACCCTTTGCTTGAACTGTGTGCCAGTAAGATAAT
>CAYLTM010000134.1:0-1803 GCA_964386495.1 uncultured Leptospirales bacterium | reverse complement strand
CTTTGTCTGATTTTCCTTCATTCGCTGACTTAATAAGAAAGTTAGATTTCAAATTTTCCCGCAGAGCGGTTGCCAAACCAAGAATATACTTAATATCAGTTATCCAGATACCATCAGTACATCCAAAGTGATTAATGTCACCAGGTAAAATTTCCGAAGCTAAAACAGCCAGCTCTGCATGAATATGCCGCTGATCCTCTTTGAGTTTAACAATCCAGCTTGCAGACCAGTTTTTCGTGCGCTTCAGTTCCCATAAAATCTTACCTGCACATTTACCGGAATTAAACCGAACAGTTTGAATAATATCCCCGCCTTTTTTACCGACGCTTACAGGTTCAATGATATCATCCGGAAAATATTTCACAAGCAACTCTTCGATTTCCATTTCCAGAACTTCACCCTGAAGCTGCATGGAGCCCTGTTCAGCTTTTTTCTGACCATCCTTCATCTGCTTATTTAGATCGTTAATAACTTTTTCTTTTTCCAATAATTTCAATTTGAATTCTTCTTCTACTTTCGATGTCGCTTCAGAATAGACTTTTTTCACTTCTTTATTTAATTTCTCATTAAATTCAACTATCATTGTATGTTTAGTTTCTTCAAGCTCCCGTTCTTTTTTTAATAAAGACTTCTCCTTTTTCTTGTATAACTGTAATGTTTTATTGATGCTTTCAATTTCTTCATCTTTATCAGCCAATTCATCACTGAGTTCTTTCTTTGCCTTTTTTATTGCATCAGCCTTTAATTTCTTATAATCCGCGTCATATTGCTTTTCTAATTTGTCAGCAATTTTTTTCTCAATATCCTTTTGAAATTTGATTAATTCTTCTTCCTGTTTTTTCTTAATTACATTTATTTCTTTATCATGTTCTGCTTTTAATTGATCTTCAATCTGGCTTGTTATCACCTTTGTCAGTGCAAACTTTTTCGAGCAATAAGGGCATGTAATAGTGTTGTTATCCATCGTTAATACTCCTATTATGTTTATTGGTTGAATAATAAGCTTCACCGCTGCATTTCGTTTTTCATTTTAACCAACCTTTATACATGAAATAGGTAACTGGACAATATATCATAAATAATATCCACTCCCTATGTCCTTTTGGCGAAACATAATTATAAGCATATTTTACAAAAAATACTAAATCCGAGTCTCTTATTAACTGTATTATTGTCTTACTAAACATAATGCCCCCCCTGTGTTTTTATTTAATCAGGATGTCGATTTATACATCCTGTAAAATCGACATGTCGGAATTCCGAAATAAATTCGTAATTCCTCACATTTTAGATGATTTTCGAAGAAAAATCATCTAAAATGCGGGTACATCCTGTACCCGATCAGGCTGTCAAAGTTAAATCGACAGCCTGAATAATATTTCACCTTTAGTAAGTCCATATTGGATATCGAACCGAACATGTTTCGCACTGAACATGTTCATCAGCTTGAAAAGCAGTTGTTTTGCATCTTACTCTCTTCTCATAGTGACCAGTATAATCAAAATCTCTATATTTAGACGAGTCATAAGCACATTCATAAATAAAATCATTTGTAACCTTTTTGTCTCCTTTTAGGTTATACATCCAATTATATTCCTTAGCGGTAGTAATAATATAAGCATCTACACCATAAACACATTTCCAATATGTACCGCTTTCTGCCGGAGATCCTTCATCTTCAACAAATTCATCACAAAAAGAAATTGTTAATACACAAAATACCAAAAGCATAGAAATAATAATATTCTTCATGAAAATCCCCCATAATTATTTTAAATGACCGTGATAGGTTCGCGTTATCAC
>CAYLTM010000133.1:0-10837 GCA_964386495.1 uncultured Leptospirales bacterium | reverse complement strand
GCTTTTTCTGATATTTTGATAACATCATACACAACCATGACTGTAGAAAAATATAAATATGAAGAAAACACTTACGATGCTTTGTTTGCTGCTGATCTTCCCGCTCTTGAAAAAACAGTCACCCGCCTTTTCGCGGGCATTCCCTGGCGAAACTTCACCAACAATGATCTCCCTGATTTTGAAGGATACTATGCTTCTGTGTTGTATGCGTTCTTTTCTGCTATTAACTGCGAGATCATCCCTGAGGATATATCATGCCGCGGACAGGTGGACATGACCATTAAACTTGGAAATAATATCTTCGTAATGGAAATTAAAGTTACAGCGGATTCGGCATCTGAAAAAGAAAACTCGGCGTTAAAACAGATACAGGAAAAGCGTTATGCTGATAAATATATTGGTATAAACGGCACGTCTGTTTTTGAAGTCGGAATGATCTTTTCTTCAGTGAAAAGAAATCTTATCAATTTTGATTGGTTGAAAAGATTATAAAATATTTCCTTATTTAAAAAAGGAAAAAGACACACATCCTAATACTGAAAACGCATTGGCAGGATCAGGATTTACAAGATTTTAGGAATAAATATGTTTGTTCGAATAATACTTTTGTTAGTCATCACTCTCCGCGTACCTCCAACAAAAGGAGAATAACATTGATGAGTAAAACCACTTTCTGATTCAGGCTATCAATTTAACTTTGACAACTTGATCGGTATTTCCCCGCTAGATGATTTACACATCTAGATAATCGACAATCCGGCTATAAAATTCAGCAAATGTTTCATATAGGTTAATTTGATGAGAGTATCGAATTTATTTCTTGTCGCTATAGAGTGCAATTAGAAACTTTGATTAATTAGGCGGAGTTGATTCGTTACTTTCGGTTGCTGAACAACCGGCAAAAACGAAACTTGGACGCACGGTTGTCGATTAAAAATCGTGTAATCATCAACCTGATTATAAACTACTTAGAAAGTAAAGATTATGAACGAAGGTTATTCATGATTTCTGTAAAAGATTTAATTTCTCAAAAGGCAATCCGTTCACGTTTTCAACCGGTAATATCACTTCGGTCCCGTTCTATTATCGGGTTTGAAGCGTTGTCATATGCTGTTCATGCTGATACACATATTGATCCATTTACACTTTTCGAATCTGCAGCGAAGGAAAGTCTTCTTCTAAGTATTGATAGAGAATGTCGAAGTACCGCACTATCTACTTATCAGACAGGTGAGCACAAAAACTCCTTACTACTTTTCCTGAATTTTGAATCGTCTCTTATTGATGAAAACATTGTCGGTTCAGGGGTTTTGTACAAACAATGCCAGGATGCTGGTATATCTCCAGAATCCGTCGTTCTGGAAATTGTCGAGTCCAAAGTGCACAACGAATCAGCATTAAAACATTTTGTCGATATTCATCGTGAAAAAGGATTCGTAATCGCTATTGATGATGTCGGTGAGGGCTATTCAAACATGAATAGGATTGCACTGTTGCGACCAGACATTCTCAAGGCGGACAGATCGCTTGCGTCGGGAATTGACAGCAATTATATGAAGCAGGAAATTGTATCATCACTTGCCAAACTTTCAAGCGGTATAGGAGCACTTTTTCTTCTTGAAGGTGTAGAAACTGAATTGGAAGCACTCACAGCTTTCGGTCTTGGGGTAGACCTAATGCAGGGGTATTATTTTTCAAAACCTCATGATATTCACAATACTGACCATAAAAAGGTATTAGACCTTGTACAAAAAACTTCGTTAAAAGCTAGAGAAAAAGCATTGCTGAACACTCGCGATCACAACAGATTCGTTAATCAGTGTTTCACATATCTCGAATCAGTGACGTGTTCTCTTTCCGGATGCGGTGTTGATTTATTCGATGATTATCTTACCAGCTTGCGGGAAAATTTTCAAGGCTGCGAATGTTATTATATACTTGATGATTATGGAATTCAAGTAACTGATACAATTTTGACCAACTCTTTCCCCAGCAAAGTACGTCCAGCAACAGTCTTTAGCCCCGCCCGCAAAGGAAGCGACCATTCATTAAAGGATTATTTCTTTTCAGCATCGCGAAACAACCGGCGATATGTTACCGAACATTACATATCTTTAGCAAGCGGTACAGACTGCATAACTCTGACAGTCCCTTTTATGCTGAAAACACACGACGCTATTCACTATCTTTGTGCGGATTTTGCTGTATGTAAAAGTTGAAATTTGAAGAACTCCACCCGAATTTTCATAATGTGCAAAATAATCTTGACAAATAACTAAATAACATTCATGGTGCAAAAATCTGTTATTATCCGACCGCATAAAGATGCGGTCAAATGACGTTTTTGACCCAAATTTGATTTTCCCAAGTACCAACTAGACGGTACTGTTTAACGGAAAGTTTTCCAGCAATACAAGCTCTTTATAAATACGATATAGACAAATATTTTTCTAATGATAAATAATAAAGGTGATAATGTGGATAATTTTAAAATTCTTGAAATAAAACAGAATGTTTTTGATAACAATAATCGTCAGGCTGATTTACTTCGTGATCAATTGAAAAAAGACAAAACCTTTTTGTTGAATTTGATGTCATCTCCGGGTTCTGGAAAGACGACAACTGTACTTCGAACCATAGAAGCTTTAAAAAATGAAATGAAAATTGGTGTTCTTGAAGCGGATATTGACTCGGATGTTGACGCTAAAACCGTAGCTCAAACCGGCGCGAAAGTCATTCAGCTCCATACTGGCGGAATGTGTCATTTGAACGCTGATATGACCAAACAGGGTTTAGCCGGCATGGGTATCGATGGACTTGATTTCGTAATCCTTGAAAATATCGGTAATCTTGTATGCCCCGCTGAATTTGACACAGGTGCCGTGAAAAACGCCATGATTTTAAGCGTACCCGAAGGTGATGATAAACCCCTAAAATATCCATTGATGTTTTCGATTGTTGATGTTTTATTGGTGAACAAGATGGACGCGATGAGCTTTTTCAATTTCAACCTTGAATCGGTTAAAGAGCGTGTAACTAAATTGAATCCGAATATAAAGGTAATTCCTATCTCCGCGAAAACCGGTGAAGGTATTGGCGAGTGGGCTGATTGGCTGCGTACAGAAATTAGAAAATGGAATGAAAAGTAGAGCATAATTAAACTTTATTATAAGAGGGTGTAAGCATGGCAGTTAATGAAAAGGTATTGGATCTTGCCAACAAGATCAGTAGAACGAAAAGGGGAGCTAAGGATGAAATAAAACCTGAATACCCAGAATATTATATTCTAGAACCAGTTGTAACGACTGAAATGGCTGAAGTAGCTCTATGTCTTGGATTACGTATGCCGAAAAGTCCAAAAGAAATTGCGGCTGAATGCGGTAAAACTGAAGAGCTAACAGCAAAACTTTTGTGGGATCTTGCAATGGCTGGAGTAGCTATTGTCAATAAAATTGACGGCGTAGACAAATACTGGCACGATGTGTGGGTTCCTGGTCATATGGAAATGATGGTTAACAATAAGGAAAATGTTAAGAAATTCCCTCAAATAGGCAAGGCTTTCAGCGAATATGGAATAAGAAGAGGGGGAATGGCGGCAGGATTATTCCCTGTTGGAACAGGTCCGATGCGTGTAATTCCTATTGAAAAATCTATCGATGGTGAAACTAAAAGAGCTTCTTTTGAGGAAATATCCAAATATATTAATGAAGCGTCTTTGTTTTCTGTTTCCGATTGTTCCTGCCGTACTGCAAGAGAAGTTCTCGGTGAAGGTTGTGGTCACTTGAAAGAAGATATGTGTATTCAGATGGGTCATGCAGCTGAATTCTATATACGTACTGGTCGTGGAAGAGAGATAACCCGCGAAGAAGCTATAGAAATTATAAAAAAAGCCGAAGCTAATGGTCTGATGCACAATATTCCTAACCTTGACGGACCAGGGCATACACATGCAATCTGTAATTGCTGCGGTTGCGGCTGCTTTGCGATGCGTATCGCAAATGCGTGGCAGAATCCCGATATGGTTCGTTCAAACTATGTATCAGAAGTGGACAAAGATAAATGTGTTGCCTGCGGCGAATGTGTAGAAAACTGCCCGACAAACGCACTAAAACTTGGACAAAAAATCTGCTCTAAGACTCCAATTCCTGAAGTTAAAAGAAAAGATCTGCCTTATGATACTGAATGGGGTGCTGACAAATGGAATCTTGATTACCGTCTTAATAAAAAAGTTGTTGTTGATTCTGGATCAAGCCCATGTAAAGCGGAATGTCCAGCTCACATAGGTATTCAGGGGTATATTAAACTTGCCGCACAGGGAAAATACAAAGACGCTCTTGAACTTATTAAAACAGAAAATCCATTTCCAGCGATATGCGGAAGAGTCTGTCCGAGATATTGTGAAGATGCCTGCACAAGAGGCGACATTGACGATCCAATCGCTATTGATGATATCAAGAAATTTATTGCTGAACAGGATATGAAGGAAGAACACCGTTTTGTACCAAGAATCAAACACGACTATGGTAAGAAAATCGCTGTTGTGGGAGCCGGCCCTGCTGGACTTTCCTGTGCTTATTATCTTGCGGTTGACGGTTACAAAGTCACTGTGTTTGAAAAGGAAAAAGCTCTTGGCGGAATGTTGACATTCGGAATACCATCATTCAGACTTGAAAAAAATGTAGTAAATGCTGAAATCGAAATTTTGAGAGAATTAGGTGTTGAATTCAAGACAGGTGTAGATGTCGGTAAAGATGTAACTCTTAAAGACCTGAGAAATCAGGGGTATAAGGCATTCTATCTTGCGATCGGCGCGCAATCTGGAAGAAAGCTTAATCTTGAAGGAGAAAATGCTGAGGGCGTAATTACCGGTGTAGATTTCCTTAGAAAAGTTAATCTTGATCAAAGTGTGAAGCTTCAGGGAATAACCGTTGTTATCGGCGGAGGAAATGTCGCGATAGACGTTGCTAGAACTGCGGTAAGAACAGGATCATCATCAGTAGAGATGTATTGTCTAGAAAGCAGAAAAGAAATGCCCGCTCTTGAGGAAGAAATTGATGAAGCGATAGAAGAAGGTATCGGCATAAATAACTCATGGGGTCCAAAACGTATTGTTGTAGAAAATGGAAAAGTCACAGGTGTAGAATTCAAGAAATGCACTTCTGTATTCGACGAGAATAAACGCTTTAATCCAAAATACGATGAAAAAGAAACAAAAATCGTGAAAGCGGACAACGTGTTGATTTCTGTCGGACAGGCTATCGATTGGAGCAATCTGATTGCTGATAGTAAAATAGAACTCAATCCGAATAAAACAATAAAAGCTGATCCTACAACTTTCCAGACAGCAGAACCGGATGTATTTGCCGGCGGCGATTCTTTAACAGGTCCAAAATTTGCTATAGATGCTATAGCTCATGGAAAGGAAGGAGCTATTTCGATTCATCGTTATGTTCAACCGGGACAAAGTTTGCTTTTAGGTCGCGTTATCAGACAATATAAAGCGCTAGATAAAGACAATCTTGATCTTGATAGCTATGATCTTCTTCCTAGAGAAAAAGTCTGCCATGAGGACGGAAAAACCTGCAAGGAGACTTTCAAGGATACAAGAGGAACCTTAACTGAAGAACAGATAAGAAAAGAAACTGAACGTTGTTTAAGCTGTGGTGCAACAGTTGTTGATGAATACCTTTGTGTAGGATGCGGCGCTTGTACATTGAAATGCAAGTTTGACGCGATTAAACTTGTGAAACGTTATGACAAGATAAATCCTGAATTCCTAAAGGTTCGACCAACAGTAATCAAATACGCATTGAAACGAAAAGTAAGAATAGCGTTTATGAAGCCGTTTAAAGCTATTCGTGATCTTTTCATTAAGTAAAGTTTTCGATACTATAGAATAACAAAAGGGGAGCGAAAGTTCCCCTTTTTTTAATTAAATAATCGGGGTATAATTATGCATGAATTAGGAATAATAATTGAAATCGTGAAAACTGTAGAAAATTTCGCGAAAACCAATGGTTTAACAAAAATTGACACGTTAGTTCTTCAAGTTGGCGAAATTTCGACGGTTATACCAAAATATATAGAAGAGTGTTATCCTGCCGCTGTTGATGGAACTTCCATGCAGGAGACAAAACTAAAAATAGAGATTCTTTCGGCTAACGCAATGTGTAATCCATGCGGCAAACCATTTCCTCTTGTAAACAACAATGGGATATGTCCATTATGTAAAGGGAAAGATATTGAAATATTGAGCGGCAGGGAATTCTTGATAAAAGAAATTATCGCCTGTTGATTATCAAAGATAAAGTATGTAAGGTTCAAACAATGGGCGTTCCGCTAACCACAGTAAAAAAGATACTGCCGCAATAATTACGCGGCGGGCTTTCGTTCCAACACGAAACCGGAAAAAACACATATGTGTAAAAATAATTACCATTGCCCGGATTTCGTGTTTCCCCTCAATCCCTAACGCAAATGTGCTGTTGAAAGAATCTATGCTTTCGACAATTTCGCCTTTACATAAAGGACACACGCTAACAGCTGTTTTCATTTCTTTCTGTTTTCCATCGCCAGTCTGCTGATTTCTTCCCCGGATAAATTTTGAAACAGACCGGCTCGCCATTTAGTATAATCGAATTTATCAAGCCGCATCGAAAGATAATACTTCAAAACGAATTTTTCTTTTTTGAACATTTAAGGAAATTTTTTCAATTTTTTCAACAATTTCGTCTGAAAACCATTTTTCACCGCATAGTGCGCATATATCAGCTGGAATATTTTCAATAACAAGAATCCCATCCCCAATTTTTGCAGTAAACATAGCATAACCACTTTCAATTTCGCCTTTACATAAAGGACACACTCTAACAGCTGTTTTCATTTTTTCCTCCTTGTTTTTAAATCATTTTCAAAATGTAATAAATCAGGTCGATATGCGGTAATTATGAATACCTGTCCCATCTTTTCATCATATGATAAAACCACATGAATATTTTGACCACCTGACAAATAACAAAATAAATAGCTTGGCAAAGGATAATCGTTTAGATATTCTTCTATCACTTCACCATTATTTATGCAACTAAATATGTCGTCTCTGAGAATGTTTCTTTCCACCATCATTTCAACTGCATGCAGACGAAATGTTATCGTTCTATTACATACAGCTTTTCGGATTTTGTTTAAAACTTCATCCTTCACACACGAACCTCCACAATCCTTATCTCTTCCGATGTTAAACCGTACGGTTCAAAGACCAGTTCTCTGAACCGCAACCTAAAGGATTCGGTTCACGTAACTATGCGGTTTTTTCCACATATGTGGATTATTTTTTTCTGTTTTCCATCGCCAGTCTGCTGATTTCTTCCCCGGATAAATTTTGAAACAGACCGGCTCGCCATTTAGTATAATCGAATTTATCAAGCTGTATCATTGATATGAATTTTTCCATTTCAATTAATCCAAGTTGGGAACTTAATATTTCATAACCTTTTATTTTAATTTCAGTGTCAGTCATAGTTTTCGTCTATCTTTATTTGATATTTTCTTATTTGCCGAATTTATTGAATCAAAAAAATGTTTTTCAACTTCCGATAATTCCTCTATATTATTTTCTCTGTATTTTTCGTATTCTGACTGTGCTTTTTTTTCAGCTAAATCTGCTGAAATTTTACCGGCACTAGTTAGAACATCCTGCCTTGACATTGTGATAAAGCCATCAAGAATATGAATCCAATTCTGCATAGTCATCACCTTTCGCTGAATAGCATTTACTTCCGCTATATCGAGATATGCAGAAACAAGGCGGTTAAGCACAGAAAGTTCTTCTTCTGTAAGATAATTTTTTGCTGTTGTTATTTCCGACCTGGATGGTTTTGATCCTTTAAAAGTTGTCAAACCCATAAATGGTTTTTCTGAATCTGACCGTTCAAAAATTATTTCGGCAGCCGTATGTCCATGAGCCGCCCAGTGTAATTTGTTTTGGACTGTCTGGAAAAATATTTTTGTAGACTCTGCTTTTGGATCATAATCTACACTTGTAGCGTAAATTTCCAGAACTTTTCGATAAAAGACTTTTTCTGATGAACGGATATCACGTATCCGATTAAGCAATTCCTCAAAATAGCCCCCGCCGCCACTTTGCTTTAGAAGGTCATCATTCATGGTGAAGCCTTTGATTAGATACTCCCGCAATCTTTCGGTAGCCCAAATACGAAATTGAACTCCGCGTTGAGATTTTACGCGATATCCTACGGATATGATTACATCAAGATTGTAATAATTTGTTGAATATGTTTTATTATCATTGGCAGTTGTTCGGAAATTCCGAACAACTGAATTTTCTTCAAGCTCCATATCATCAAAGATATGTTTTATATGTTCGCTGATATTCGATTTCGAACTTTGAAACAGCTCAACCATATCGTTTTGGTTAAGCCATACACTATTATCAGTTAGCCGGACATCAATTTTAGTTTTGCCGTCATTTGTGCGGTAAATAATAATTTCTGAGTTATTATTTATATTTTCATCCTTCACACACGACCCTCCACAATCCTTATCTCTTCCTCCGTCAAACTATACGGTTCATAGACCATTCTGTCAATAAGGTTTTATTTCTGAATTCAAGAAGCCCTGCGTCATCTTGAATAGTTCCTCCCCAGCGTTAGAAAACTTTTAATAAATTTCATTCAAAAGATTCCCATGGATCAATACCCATTAGCGGATCAAGATAAAATTTATAAAATTTATTTCCTCCAATAGTAATCATTTCTTTTTCAACATAATTGTTTATATCGTCCGGAATTTTACTTTTTGTTATTCCATTAAATGGCATAACAAATATTTCTTCTTCACTTAATACTACAGATTTTAAATTACTTCTTGTCCATTGATAGCCATAGGCTCCACTATATTCAGTCTCATTCCCGTGTTCAATAATTACTTTTTTGTTTATTTTTATATTTATTCGATCTCCAATTATTTGATAAGTACCAGATAATGATAGAATTTCGGGTACCTCGCGCATTTGCGAGTAAATAAATATTACTTTATTATTTGGGAAAAAAATAAACCTGTCAGCCCAACCAGCGGCAAAAATATGCAGATTCTGCCACACTCCAATTATATTTTTTTCTTTTTGGATATCTTCTGCTAAATCAAATATTGAGAAAAATTGTAGTTTAAGCAATTTTTGTAAATTGTACTTGTCAATCGATTCAAAGCTTGTTATACTTAAAACATTTTTTTTATCAACAATTGTTAACTTGTTATTAACATCATCAAATAAAGGTTTATACCAATTATATTTAGAAAAAAATAAATGCAAATCAAGTGATTTAAATTTGTAACCATATACTGCGAAGATATAATTCCGTAAAATCCTTAAATCAATTGAATTTAGTTTAGAGATTGAAAAAATATCAATACGAGCACTCAATAGAGAAATATCACCTTTTAAAATTTGTTCTGCTTGATTCATATTTTTTTGAACATTCGAATACTTTATCAATAATTCTTTTTGTGTGTAAGAATTAATTTTGATAAGAGTAATAATGACTATTGCAAATGAAAATAATAATTTTTTCATAATAACCTCAAAATTATTAAAAGTAAAACGGTATCATTGTTTTGATTAATAAACAATTATTTTATACTATCTGAAGTATTCCGATTAAGAAAACAATAGAACAGTTTTATTTGAAGTCTATTAAATTTCGCAACAACTAATTCATCTTTAAAAAAGCCATTCGGCTGATTTCTTCCCCGGATAAATTTTGAAATAGACCGACTCGCCATTTAGTATAATCGAATTTATTAAGCTGCATCGAAAGATAATACTTCAAAACGAATTTTTCGTTTTTTTACATTTAATGAAATTTTTTCGATTTTTTCGACAATTTCGTCAGAAAACCATTTTTCACCGCATAGTGCGCATATATCAGCTGGTATGTTTTCAATAACAAGAATCCCATCCCCGATTTTTGCAGTAAACATAGCGTAACCACTTTCAATTTCGCCTTTACATAAAGGACACACGCTAACAGCTGTTTTCATTTTTTCCTCCCAAAATATTTTTTGAGACTGCCTATCTTCTTTGAACCAAGCTCTTAATACGAAAATAACTCTTTAAACCGAAATTCATTTTAATAGAAATGATTCCGCATAAACTTAATCAATTTCCCTATCTAATTTTTTATTTATCAAAAGGTCTGCAGATTTGTGACACAATGCGTCACAAATTAAAAATTTCTGATAAAACAATCTCATGTAACGCAGATTTGAAGGATCAAAACCCTTTCCATATAGTTCAGACAGTTTCCGGGAAAGTTTAATTATTATCTCTTTGCCATATTCAGCTCGCAATTCTCCATGCTGTTCATTTTCAACAATTTCTTTGCCGATGTTCCAGTAAGCATCAACCATAGCACTATTTATCGAACGATAAGTTTTTTTTCTTGCTGATTCAAGAATTTTTACAATTCTTTCAAAGAGTTGACGTTCTTCATCCTTCACGCCTTCCCCTCCACAATCCTTATCTCTTCTTCAGTCAAACTGTACGGTTCATAGACCATTCTGTCAATAAGGTTTTATTTCTAAATTCAAGAAGCCCCCAACCCCTAAAGGGGTGAAAGAAATATAGCTCCATGATCTGAAAAGGTTTGTTGAGCGATTAATCTGCATTTTTAGGTAGCGGTTTGGTGCTGCGGAAATTTCTTCAAGTCCCCTTTAGGGGATTTAGGGGCTTCCCGCAAAAAGGTGTTATACCGGTTTTTCCACATATGTGGATTATTTTTTTCTGTTTTCCATTGCCAGTCTGCTGATTTCTTCCCCG
>CAYLTM010000132.1:9199-10916 GCA_964386495.1 uncultured Leptospirales bacterium | reverse complement strand
TTATACGATTCCATGTATCCCATGCTGTAACCATCTTGTTCAACTGCTTTTGTTGTAGAAGGTGATGCAAACTGCGTTATCCCCTCCACTAGCCCGGTAGTTCCCAAATCTAAGCGTATGTTTCTTATATTGGGATCGCCTTCGACTTTGTAATTCAAATTCGCCACCAACATTCCCTGGTTTGCTGAATCCGCTGTTCCTTCATCTGCCGCGGAGATTATCCTTCCATCCGGTGAAAATTTCAATTTCATTCTGTTGGTCGTATTCTGTATATTCTGCTGACCGCCGCCTGCAGGTATATCCAAAGTTATTGGTCCCTGACTATCTGTTATTGCTGCCGATGCTGTCCACTCATTCGTTGATGTTTTCCACATTGTCATCGTCATTCTATGAGGATTCCCCATGTTGTCATATACATCTATATTCGTTGTCACTCCTGCCGATGCCCTCATTGCAGATGTCGCGTTTTCCGGCAATACCGGTTTTCGCATATCCAGATTACATTTATACTTCACGAAGCTGGTTTCTTTTGCTTCAAGTTTTTTATATATCGGGATTACTATGTCTCCGACCTCACTTTGATCATTGACGGTCATCTGTCCTGTTGAGTCTCTTGTTGCCATCCACCCCTGTACTTTTAATCCATTCGCGGGATTTACCAGCGTGCCATCTCTGTCTGTACTAAAAGTGCCTGCTCTTGTATAAAATTTCTTGTCACCATCCTTCGCTATGAAAAATCCATCACCCGCTATTGCCAGATCGGTCATGTTACCAGTCGTCTGCAATGATCCCTGCGTGAATATTTTATCTATAGAAGCAACCGTCATTCCCAATCCAACCTGTTTAGGATTTACTCCGCCCTTATTATCTTCGGGTTTTGCAGCTCCAGCTAATGTCTGTGAAAGCATATCCTGAAAAGTAACCCGACCGGTTTTAAAACCATAGGTATTCACATTCGATATGTTATTTCCTATTACGTCCATCCTTGTTTGGTGGTTTTTCATTCCCGACACACCGGAAAATAGTGATCGCATCATAACAATGACTCCTTTTGTAAGCTTAAATATGTCTCTTATTTTTTCATTATATCTTCTGAGATTTTCTTTTATTGGTATTTATCGTCCTGTACCATAATATCTCAAATTATTTTCCTGACGGTTACTACTACCATTACTATTATCGTATGTTCTTCTATTTCTATTTAGATTAATTATATTCTCGTTCTCATTTTTGGTTGTTTCTCCGCTGACTGCTGTTGTCATTTCTGCTGAAGTTGATTTGATCGCCTGTACAATGTTTCCATGTTCTTCACTTTTTTTTGCCTCTAACGGATTTGCAACATTTGTATCTACAATTTTTGGCTCCTCAATCGTTTTTCCAGATGGTTTATCAGCAACTTTGTTTTGTGATTTTTCTGCTTCAGGATTAGGTATACTTATGTTATGTATATCATCAACGTCCAATTCTACTTTATTAACTACGACCTTTACTGAATTCTGCCTTTTAACAACATGTGATACGACCCCCTCCACAGACTTTCCATTCTCAGGATTCATACCTATTACACTTTTTCCAATCAGTGAATATGCTTCCGACGCTTTCGCATTCTTATTCATGTACTGCATTTCTTTATTAACATTACTCATCTGCTCTAATGAGGAAAACTGCGCCATCTGCGAAATAAATTCTCTATCTTCCATTGGCTTCATCGGATCCT
>CAYLTM010000132.1:2637-9189 GCA_964386495.1 uncultured Leptospirales bacterium | reverse complement strand
GATCCTGATGTGACAGCTCTGTCACCAATAGTTTCAAAAATGAATCTTTTCCAAGACTTTCACCATACTTTTTTCCTTTCGCATTAATCGACTGGTTAACTTCTGTCGTGCTCTTATTTGTTGATGCCATCTGTTCTGGTGATAATTTCATTACATCTGCCATTATTTGTCTCCTTTTATCCGACCATATCAATTCTTCCAGTTTGTAAAACTGAAGACTGTTCATATACCATCGACGCTTCTGATTCTTTATTTTTTTTTCGGTTAAAACTTAATATTTCCGGCTTCTCAAATTGTCTAAAATTTCTTTGCTCATGATCTTTTACTGTCACATTAAATTCGCCTACTTCAAGTCCCTGCTCCATCAACCTTGTTTTCAAATCTTCAATATTCTGTATCAAACTATTCTTCGCTTCATTCGATTCCACCAAAAACTGTGCTTTTAGAATCCCGTCTTCTATTCCAAGTTTAACATTAACATTTCCCAGTGTTTCAGGATTCAGCTTGAAATTTAATGATGAATTATTATTATCCCGCACAACTAATTTCGCACTATTTATTATATCATTTAGATCGTTTTTAAAAATCACTGCTTTTGCGTTATTACCGCTGTCTGTGCTTTTCTGATTTGCATAGTCTTTGAGGTTTGTACTGTTTTTTTCAAATGTTTCGTTAAATGAAAATTTTACCGTTGTTTCATTTTTTTTCGCGTCAAAATTTGTGCTCGATACAATTCCTTCATTTAAAATATTTTCGAATTTCGCTTTTGTCTGTTTTGCATCATTTTGATTATCATTAAGTTCTTTAATTGTAATATACTTTTTTATCACCTTCATAATACTGTTAAAGTCATTCACACTTTTTTCATCAGTTATTTCTATTTTTTCATTTTTATCCATTTTTGTTTTAAGATTCTGTAAATACTTCATAGCTGATTTTAATTCCGGTTGATTACCTTCTTTTTCATTTCTGCTTTGAAGCGTTTCCGATTTTTCAGTTTTTAGAATTATTTTTGATAAATCATTTATCAGATTGTCAAGTTCCGCCGCAGCTATTTCAACTTTATCTTTAGTATCTTTATTATTTTTATTACTTTTTTCTATTGTTATTATATTTTTTATTATTTCAGTATATTCTTGAATCTCTTCATCTTCTTCATCTATTTTTTTAAAATCTTCATCACTTTCAATTATTTCATTATCTTGATTTTGTATTTCTTTTTTTTGTTCTACTTTATTTTTACTAATTTTCATTTCTTGTTGAGTCATTTCCGCTTCATTCGTATCGCCCTTTTTTTTTGCTTCATTTTTCTTATTATCTACTTGATTATTATTTTCTGAATTATTTTGTTTAACTGGAATTTCTTTTTCGACTACAGCACTTTTCTGGATTTTTTCTGGATTTTCTCGATACTCTGATTTCTCTCTTACTATTTTTTTTTCTGAATATTCTTCAGCCGATTCTTTTTGCTCGTTTTTCACTTCTTTGGTTTCTTCTTTTTTTTCGGCAGATATCTTTAAGAATTTCTCATCAAAATTTTTCCGTTCTTCTATCGATGATCGGAGCATATCAGAAAAATTATCACTAGATTTTATCAGGCTCCCATGATTCTGTGATACTTTTTCATCGTTATTAACTTTAGCAGAAACTGTTGAGAATATTTCATTGGCAAACGTACTTATGTTTTTAACAAAAGTTGATTCCGGAGAAAAATTCATATTTATCCTCTATTGTTCGTTATTCTGTTCCTATTATAATATCGAATGTTCTTGCGAATAGGATGAGAATTTTTATTCATTATGAGAAATATTTATTTTTTGGAATATTTAATCACCCTTATCGGTTATCAAATAAAAATCCTTGACACAATTTACTTAAAACTTCTCATATTCGATATTACACTTTTTGGAGCGATTTATGAAAAAAATTTATTATATCATATCCGCATTGAGTATTATTGGTATAGCAATATCCGGCATACTGTTTTTAGATCATTACATCCCTAATTTAACTCAAATGCTGCCTGGTTGCTCATCGGAATCTGGCTGTTCAGAATTCTCTCAGACAAATCTTTCAAAAATCGGCGTGATTCCGATAGCTTCTATAGGTATATTTTTCTATGTATGGGTTTTTTTGACCATGCAGATATTTATTGAGGCTGGCAAATCATATTATAAAAATCTTGTGTTGATTCTTTTTCCGCTATTTATTCTTTCAGTCATTTTTGATCTTATTCTTCTTGGTATCATGATCTATTCGAAAATATTTTGCTTATTGTGTTTAATAACTTATATTATCAATATTATTATTTTATTCTTACTTGCGGTTATGTACAAAAATAAAAAATCTTCAGACAACGTCAGTTTTGTATCCAGTGTGAAATTCTTTTTAAAAGATCTTAATATTTCTGAAGATAAACGTTTTTCATTCGGCAGCTATATTTACTTTACTTCCGTGCTATTTCTTTTTATTGTTTCTTTCACTTTATATTTTAATGAAAAATACATCTATTCTAATCCTTCAAATATTGCAACACAACAAAAAATGGATTATTATTCAGACCTTAAACCTGCCAGTATTCAATTCCCTAAAAACAATCTCGTGATGGGAAATCCTGACGCTAAAGTTAAAATTCATATTTTTACTGATCCACAATGCCCGGCATGTAAAACATTATTTAATCATGTGAAATCAATTATGCCGAAACATTCAAAAGATATTTTCATACAATTTTATTTTTATCCTCTGGATGCAACATGTAATAAAGGGTTAAAAACTGAAATGCATAAAGGTGCATGTAATATTTCAAGAGTGTTTTATGCTGCTGGAGAATCTAATCTATTCAATAACGCCATTAATTATCATTATTCGAAATATTCGGAGATAGCAAAGCTATGTGAAGTTAAAGCGTCTCCAGCGGAATTAGCATCATCACTATTTTCAAATAATAATGAGGAAACGCTGGTTCAGCAAAATATTAAAAATGATTCAGTCGAAAAACAGTTATTAAGCGACATAGATTTTGCTGAGACCATTGGTGTAGATTATACCCCTACAATATTCATCAACGGTAAAAAAGTTGAAAACGGTATTGATAAAAACTACCTTGAAGAAATTATTAAATACGAATTAAAAAATTAATATGGATATTTCGTCAATAGAAGTTAATAAGAATTCGTTTATTACTTATAATAAACTTAAAATTGACAGGTATCTGAGTCTTATTCCTAATACTAATATGAAGAGGCCGCTGTCTGCTCTTCCACTGTTACTGTCGATTAATGATCCCAAACTTCCGGGTTACGTGGTCGGTGATGTCCCCATGGGTGTTTTCTCATACGAGCCTGATGATGATACTAAAAAATTCATTTTCACAAAATACGGACGAGCTGTTAACAATCTTGAGATTAAAAACCCTTTTGTGCAGATGATCGCCTTAATAGGAAGTGTCGGAAGTATTGCCTATAATAGATTTTCCGATTTTGATTATTGGGTTTGCGTGGATAAGAATACTACTTCAAAAGAGATGTATTTGAATTTCCGGAAAAAGGTTTTAGCTATTCAAGACTGGATGAAGTATCAAAATGGGCTGGATGTAAATATTTTCATCAATGACATTAATGATTTGAAAAATAATGTTTTTGATGAAACTGAGGACGAGGCTTTCGGGTCGACAATGGGAGCCCTTTTGAAGGATGAGTTCTATCGAAGTTCAATAGTTCTTTATGGAAAAATCCCCTTCTGGTGGGTTGTTGGAATCAATTGCAATGACGTGCAATATGATGAATTGTGGAAATCTTTATCTAAAGAAATTACCGATAGTGAATTCATTGACATTGGGAATCTTTATAAAATTGAAAAGGACGAATTTCTTGGTGCCGCGTTATTCCAGATTGTTAAATCTCTTGGTAATCCATTTAAGTCAATTTTGAAAATGGGTATTTTAGAAAAATATATTTTCAGCGAAAAAAATCAATATCTCATTTCTCAAAAATTAAAATTCAGTGTTCATCAAAATAAACTCAGCAATACAATTCTTGACTCTTATCTTCTGATGTTCCACGAAGTTTATGATTATTATGAAAAATCCGGTCTGGATAATCAACTCCTTGAAATTTTAAAACAAAATCTTTACCTGAAAATCAGACCTCAGCTTTCGAAATATGCTTCTTTAAAGATGCAGAGCAATATGCCATATAAGGTTGAAGAGCTTTTCAGAAAAACTAAAAAATGGAACTGGACTCCTGATGATATAAAGGATCTTGATAATTTCGATAACTGGGATTTTAACAAGCTGATAGCTTTCTGGGATAAAGTTCAAATGTTCATGCTTCAGACTTTTCAACGCATATCGGCAAAATATCAGAATGTCAACATCAAGGATAAGATTTCCGAAACAGACTTTTATCTTCTCCAAAGAAAAATCAGATCTCACTTTCAAAGAACTCCTGAAAAAATTGAAAAGTTTTTATCCTTCAAAGACACTAACTGTGAGAATATTATTTACATAGAACCTTCCAGTGAAACCGCTGGAAATACCATATGGAAGCTTTATAAAAAAGATACAGGTGTTAATCCCAGCGGTTATGAAATTATTATCAAAGTCTGCAATGACCTTCTTGAACTTTTAGTCTGGTCAATACTAAACAGGGTATACGATCATACGGCTTCAAGAATAATTTTTCAATCCGGTGCAAAAAGAATCGAAATAAACATTATAACAGATTTCATGAATAGTGTATCTGCATTTTTTCAAAACAGCAGAATGAAACCGAAAAATTCTTATTTTATTAAAGAAGTTTTCAATATGCTTAACTTTCTGGTCTTTGATTTTGCTCAACCGCTCGGCGAAAAAATTTCATCAATATCCTTTGTTTATCACACTTCATGGAACGAATCTTTCATCAATAAAATCGACAATGAAGACTCCCTTTTTACGGTATTAAATATACTTTTAAATGATGGGCAATTTCTGAAAAAGCCTTTTGATGAATATTTTTCATTTTATTCTCCTAATGTTCATAACAAAATCTACAAAAATTATTACAATATTTTCAAAGAAGCATACAACAGCATTGTTCTCGACAATAACGCCGCGAATATTCGTTTCATAACAAAAGTCGGCACTAAATATTCTATGTTTACCAGAAATGACGGAACTACATCTGGAAAGAATTATGACGGTTTATTTCAATTTCTTATTGATGTTAACAATAATCCTATAAAAAATGTTAAATACATTATTTACGATTCTCTTAACTCGCATTTAGCAGGTCTAGCATTGTCTTTTGAGAATGTGGAAAAAAACACGATAACAATTTTTTACGAGCAAAAAAGCGAGCTATTCTTTATTTATGTTATTACAGAGGACGGAAATTTATTTGTATTCATTAAAGCTAAGCCGGTTTTTGAAAAATACATGAGCATTCTTCTGCAATTCACTAAAAACATTTCAACGGATATCCGGCAGCTTAACAGATTTTCACCACTCAACGAAAAGAGAATCACCATTAAAATGATTGCACCAGATAAATTCGGTAAAATTCAGCTGACCGACAAAACTGATTATTTCTCGACACTACATCTTTCCATTCATTCAAGAACCGCGACGTATGAAATCGCTATATTGGAAAAGCTCGACTCTATTGAGTATACAGCAGTTTTTGAAGGGAGAAAAACTACTCCGTTTATTTTGGAAAAAGACAATGTTCCCGCTGCATTAATAATCAACAGCAAAAAAACTTCACGACCTTTTGAAAATATTATAAGTGCGATGTTCTTTCAGAATAAATCTGCTAATCAGGCTATCACTTCAACAAAATATTACAAAGCAAAATTTTCTATCGAACTGCAAACAGAAAATAAAATCAGATAATGCCGACCTATTTTACTATCAGCATTTCACAACTACCGCAATTAAATACTAGTTTATATTTATTCCCATACCCATCCAACAGATAACAATCACCAGAAATTTTACCGCATAAATTATTTTCAAATAACACGCAACAGCTTACTTTCATTAAAATCTTGCCGGTCATATTTAGACCACTCTCAGCGGCCTTCTCTACTATCCTGCATTTATGTCTAATGTAAAATTCTTCAGATTTTTTATTTAGCACATTTTCATGAAAATATATTTCATCGGTGGGATATTCATGGTTTGTTTCTGTGAATTCTTTCCTTTCAAACTTGTAATCAGCGTTGCGTATATTATTGAGGTTCTCTATTAATATATTTCTTACAGCATTTATTTCTTTTATAGGCATAAACGGATATTTCTCAATATCAACATCTATATCATTGCAATTATAAATTGTCCCGCCGATTTTCGACAAATTTTTTTTCAAAATAGTTTTCATCATTTCGGGATTGTCAGCAGTAAAATATCCAGAAACTTTGTGTTTTATTTTATGACCTTCATCATCAAACAATAGAAAAACAGTAGATCCTTTTCGTTGATAAAGTTTATAAGTAATATCAACTACTCTTCTAACATTTGCTTTTTTCAAAGATGATATAAACAAATCAGAATAATTCCGATAAATTGTC
>CAYLTM010000132.1:588-2627 GCA_964386495.1 uncultured Leptospirales bacterium | reverse complement strand
TTCATTAATACTGATTACTTTTGTACCTGTAATATCACCATTTTTAAAAAATGTAATACCATCATTTTCTGATAAATCTTCATTATCGAGTACAAAATATTTTTTTTCTTTTTTGATAACTGTTCCAATTTTTTCACCGGTATTATTGGCTCCCATACCAGAGTTGTTTTTTTTCTTAATGCCGCTGATATTATAATCTGTAAAACCTCTATTAAATGTTTTACTGATATCTGGAATAAACTCAGATATGATTCTGCCGGAGGATGATTTTTTTCTTCCAACATTATCAAGAACCCTATCAATCATCTTTCTGTAATACAAGACCGTATTTTTTAAATAATTATCATCCTTCAATCGACCTTCAATTTTGAATGATGATATCCCCGCATTTATCAAACTTTCGATATGATCGGATAAATTAAAATCCTTTGGAGATAATAGATTTCCACTTTTTATTATCACTCTACCACTACTATCTACTACAGAATATTTTTTCCGGCATGGTTGAGCACATTCGCCGCGATTAGCACTGCGTTTTCCCGAAGCGTAACTCATATAACATCGCCCACTTCGTGACACGCACAACGCACCATGCACAAAAAATTCAAGTTCTACGGTTGTCATATTTCTAATAGCACCTATCTGTTCCAGTGAAAGTTCTCTCGCGAGTATGACCCGCGAAAAACCTACCTTTTCCATAAACAATACTTTTTCCGTGTTATAATTATCACATTGTGTAGAAGCGATCAGCTTAATAGGAGGAAGACCACATTCGAGAAGTCCCATATCCTGTATAATAATTCCGTCGGCACCGTCTTCATATAGATGATTTATCAGTGATGTTGCTTCGTCAATTTCATTATCATACAGAATGGTATTAAGCGCGATATAAACCTTCACGCGATACTGATGAGCGTAGGTGATGAGTTGTTTTATTTCAGGTAATCCATTATGTGCGGCCGATCTCGCACTGAATTTCGGAGATCCAATGTATAACGCGTCAGCCCCGCAATTTATAGCCAGTTTTCCGTAATCCAGATTTTTCGCCGGGGCTAAAAGTTCGATATTCTTCATTATTTTTTTTCTTGATTATTTTGTTATTATTATCAGCAATAGCATCTACTAAGTCAATTATGGAGTAATAATCAAATGAAATATTTCAGCTGTACAGCAATTTTATTATTTTTATTATTATCCTGTTACGGCAAGGGAGAACAACATAATGTTAATTTACAACAAATTAATCAGGATGGTTCGAATAATTATAGATATATTTTCCGTAAGGAAATTGAAAAAGATAATTTGAGAAAACTTAATAAAGAAATTAACGAATTTAAATAGAGAGGAAATATGAGAAACATATACAATCAAAATGTATTAATTATTGGATCTGATATGGAAAATATTCGAGCACTGTCAATTCTTTTGGCTAAACAGCACGCTAAGATCTATATCATTACTAATAATAAAAGCAAACTTGAACAGCTGGAAACCGAACTTGGCAACCTTAAGACTATCAATTACGGCTACCTTTGCAATTTCGACCAAAGTGGAAGTCTGATAGAAAAATTAAAATTTCTTTTAAAGGAAAAATATTCACCAGATATTCTAATCAATACTAAAATAGGCGACGTGACTCCGGATCTTTTTCTGGATAATTCTGAATCTGTTGATAAATATATGGAACTTAACCTGCAGAATTATATTGAAACCATTAAACTTGTTTACCCGAAAATGCTGGAAAAAAGAAAAGGCTGCATTGTAAACATTTACAACTCTATGGAAAAAGATAATATTCTAAATAATATTATTTACAGATCATTGCGTCAAATAAGCGATGATCTAAATGGGTTTTTTAAACAAAAAAAGCTGAAAGAACTTATATCCATCAGTGCGATTGTTTCGGGTGCGGAATCACCAGCAAAATTTGCAGAAACTATTTTTCATGCGGTTGAAAAAAACAAAAAAGTAATCACTTTAAAATAATAATGATATTTTTGCAGGAGGGTTTATGGAAATCAGAAAAAAACTATTGTTTA
>CAYLTM010000132.1:0-578 GCA_964386495.1 uncultured Leptospirales bacterium | reverse complement strand
TTCAAGCATTAATTTATTTGAAATATTTTCAAATATTATTTTTATAATTGCATTAACGATAATAATCTTTACTATATATTTTTCCTGTTCAATTAATGAATCGGAACAGAATCTTCTGGGCGGTGACGTTTCATCACCGCTCAAAAACGACACCGGAGTATCTAAAGCCTGGGATATACAGAATACTTTTCGTCGAGTATATCAACTCTATAAAGATCGAGTTGTGTTTATCACAACTGAGCAGAGCATTTCCCTGCCAGATCACCCGTTCTACGAAATGTTTAATATTCCCCGAATGCAGAAGGCTAAAGGGCTCGGTTCCGGTTTTATAATTTCTGAAGACGGATTCATCTGCACGAATTTCCATGTAATCGCTCCAAACGGTCGAGTGGTAGAAAGGGTCAGCGTAATTATTGATGAAAAAACTTATAAAGCAGAAGTTCGAGGTTTCGATGAACATAAAGATATCGCCATTTTGAAAATTAATCCTGAAATGAAACTCAAACCTGTATTTTTCGCAAACTCTGATGAAGTTGAAGTCGGGGACTGGGCAATTGCAATCGGAAATCCTTTTGGTC
>CAYLTM010000131.1:10425-10957 GCA_964386495.1 uncultured Leptospirales bacterium | reverse complement strand
GACTTCGGAGAGGATTGTGTCCAGAAAAAGATCGATGGCTTTAGAAAGAATCAAAGACACCGACTCCTTGAAAAACTTCCGCATATCTGTGAAAAACTCATAATCGACATCCTCGAAGTAAACAGTCAGAATCTCCCAATTTTTATCAGGGTCAATGTCTTGATATTTAACCGCACCGAACTTTTTCGCGGAATATTTCCCATCTTCCATGATTTTCCGCAATAAAAGAGAGATAATCTCATTTACCGACAATTCATTGTCTTCAGAAAAATTCTCAAGTAGTGATAATTTCTCAATATTAATATTAACAGACGATTTAATCATAAAGCTCTCCGATTTAGATTGTATTAAAGGATGCCAAAATTTGAAGAATAGATACCCTCTATTAATATATACGATGAATAATCGAAAATGAAGAAAAAAAGTTAGGTTTTTTGAGGAAAAATTAAAAAAAAACTATTTTCTAACCAGTAATAAATACATTATGCAATCACTATCCCTTTCAGAGAGTTGTTTTGCACAGACATCATCT
>CAYLTM010000131.1:0-10415 GCA_964386495.1 uncultured Leptospirales bacterium | reverse complement strand
ACATCATCTTCTCCGTCAGCTGCTGGCAGGATGAAAACTGTAATTACTGAGTTTAGACATTTTTTGATAAACGATAACGATAGTAAAATAATATTGTTAAAATTATAAATTTTGTTGAAAAAATCTTGCTCAATAATATTTTTGAATGATGAAAAATAAGAATTATAAAATTTATAGAAAACTTCAAAAGCATTTCAATTCTATGCCTGTAAAATTTCCTCGATCTTTAAAAGGTTCAGATATTGAAATTTTAAAATTTCTTTTTTCTCCAGATGAAGCAATCATTGCATTGGGTTTGGATTTTAATATGCGCAAACCTGAGGATATCGCTAAACGATTGGGAATCAAAGATTTTGATTCTTTTGAAAAGCAATTACAGTCTCTCGCTAAGAAAGGCAGTATAATACGACGAAAGAGTGATAATCTTTATGCTTTAATGCCGTTTGTAATCGGCATGTTCGAACTTCAGATAAAACGCATCACTAAGGAATTTATTAAAAATTCATTTGCCTACATATCGGAAGTTTTCGCTTTACATTTTTTAACTACTAGGCAACCGCAGTCTAGAATTATTCCAATTAATAAAAAAATTAACAATCCAAATAAAATTGCGTCATACGATGAATTTAAAAAAGTTATAAATGACGCGGGTGATAAAATTGTTCTTTTAGACTGTGTCTGCCGAATAGCCAACGATTATTTGAACAGACCCTGTATACATACCGATAAGCGTGATTACTGCATCGCGTTTTATGATTATGCTGATATGGCAATTGAACAGAATATTGGAAAACGGATCACCAGAGAAGAAGCGTATGCTCTTACAGATGAAAATCAAAAGTCGGGATTCGTGATGCAGTGCGCGAATGACCAGCGACCGAATTTTTTCTGTGCATGCTGTAGTGACTGCTGTGGATTATTAAAAATGTTTAAGGCTGTGCCTAATCCGGCGGAGTATGTCGCCTCAAATTTTTCAGCGGCGGTCAATAATGACGTTTGTGTCGGATGTACACTGTGCGTAAAGAAATGCCCAATGGACGCAATCGTAATCACCAATAAAATGGCAGTTATATTATATGATCGTTGTATCGGTTGCGGCGTTTGCACAATTGCATGCTCGGTAAACGCAATAGAACTTATTAAGCGTAGTGTAGAATCTATCCCGCCGATGACAGTTGAGGATCTTTTTGTTGAACTTAATAAATCTAAAATAAATCTACGGAAAAAATTAATTCTCGTCTACCGGTTTATTAAAAGACAAGCTAAACTAAAAATAACAAAATTAATACAATAATAATTGTTACAACTTCTAATAAGTCGCTTTGGGATGAGTTAGTTGGAATTGGTGTAGTTAATGTCTAAAACTATCAATTAATTGACTTATTAATAATTATTCACAATTTGTGGATAATTATTAATAAGTATTACAAAATATCTACAACAGCTCTTCTTCTTCAGGTATAACCGCGAAATCAGAAACATAATCGTTATCGCTGATGTCGAGCAGACGCACACCGACTGTTGAACGTCCCTGCATAGGAGCATCTTTTGCCAGCATTCTCAGAGTCATTCCTTCCTTCGAAGCGATCAATAGTTCATCATCCTTAAAAATGGTTCTAATGGCTGAAGCCTTACCGTTTTTCTCGGTCATCTTCAGATACGCCATACCTTTACCGCCTCTGCCTTTACACTGGAAGCTCGCGAAATCCAATCGTTTGCCGTAGCCTTTTTCAGTAATGACAAACAGGAATGAGTTTTCCTTCACAAGATCCAGACCGACAATTTCATCATCTTCATCAAGGCGCATACCTATAATACCGGCTGCCGCGCGTCCCATCGCTCTCATTTTTGAAAGATTGGTTCTAAGCAGATTACCTTTTCTTGAACCTATAACAATATCATCATTTTTACTTACTTCAACAACGTTAACAAGATCATCATCTTTTTTCAAGCTAATCGCGATGATGCCGTTCTTCTTAGTATTCTTCAAATCGTCCAGCGCGAGTTTTTTCAGAATACCTTTCTTGGTAGCCATACAGATATATCTTTCCTGATCAAACTCCTTCACGGAACATATTGCTGTTATCAATTCTTTTTCAGCAAGATTAAGAATCCCCTTCAAGGATTTTCCTTTGCTTATTTTAGAAGCTATGGGGATTTCATGCGTTTTTAATCCGAAAACTTTTCCCTTGTTAGAAAATAATAATATCGCATCATGCGTTGAAGCGACATGCATCATGCTAATAAAGTCTTCATTCTTAATGGTGATTCCACTCGCACCCTTTCCGCCTCTTCTCTGTTTTTTAAACGAGTCTACCTGTATACGGCGGATAAATCCATCATTAGTAATCGTAATAATCATATCTTCGTCGGCTATAAGATCCGTAAGTTCAAAACTTGTAGATTCCTCGCCGCCGATAACTATTTCCGTTTTACGGTCAGTACCAAACGCGTCTTTAACATCGAGCATTTCTTTTTTTACAATGGCGAATATCTTTTTTTCACTTGATAATATCGATTTTAATTCTTCTATAAGTTTAAGAAGCTCTTTCAGTTCTTCTACAATTTTTTTTACTTCTAAACTCGTGAGTCTTTGCAGACGCATATCAAGAATAGCTTTAGATTGTTTTTCGGACAAGCTAAATCTTTTTATTAATCGCTCATTCGCTTCCTCTACAGTTTTCGATCCACGTATAATTTTTATAACTTCATCAATATTTTCTAGCGCGATTTTTAATCCTTCTAAAATATGCGCTCTTTCTTCAGCCTTTAAAAGTTCGTAGGTTGTACGTCTATAAACAACTTCCTTTCTATGAAGAACGTAATGCGACAATAAACCTTTAAGATCCAATACCTTTGGTTCATTATTAACTAACGCTAGAAAGATTATTCCAAAACTTGTTTGAAGTGCGGTATGCTTGTACAGCAGATTAAGTATTATCGCAGAATTGGTATCTTTTTTCAGACCTATAACAATTCTCATACCGCGTCTATCACTCTCATCACGAAGTTCCGAAATACCTTCAATAACCTTTTCGTTAACAAGATCTGCGATCTTGGTAATCATATCAGCCTTGTTTACCTGATATGGAATTTCAGTGATAATGATTCTTTCTTTTCCGTTTTTCGAAGTCTCAATATCTATCTTTCCACGAATTTTGAAAGAGCCTCTGCCCTTCGTATATGCGTCTCTAATACCATCATATCCCATTATCAAACCGCTGGTCGGTAAATCCGGTCCTTTGATAAATTTCATTAATTCTTTAATAGTTATGTTGGGATTATCAATCAGAGCAACAGCTCCGTCAATTACTTCACGTAAATTATGCGGCGGAATATTTGTAGCCATACCAACAGCAATACCAGATGATCCATTAACCAGAAGATTCGGAAACGCGGCTGGTAGTACAAAAGGTTCCTTCCTCGTTCCATCAAAGTTCTCATTCATATCAACTGTGTTTTTATCAATATCTCTCAATAAAAGCTCGGCAACTTTCGCGAGCCTTGCTTCGGTATACCTGTAAGCCGCAGGCGGGTCACCGTCAACAGAACCAAAGTTTCCCTGACCGTCTATCAGTGGAACTCTCATAGAAAAATCCTGAGCCATACGAACCATCGTGTCATAAACAGCTTTATCACCATGCGGATGATAGTTACCAATTACTTCCCCGACAATCTTCGCGGATTTCACATATGGTCTGTCATGCCGCCATGCCCGTTCATTCATCGCGTGAAGGATTCTCCGATGAACAGGTTTTAGCCCATCCCTTACATCTGGCAAAGCTCTACCAACAATGACGCTCATCGCGTAAGCTAGATAAGACTTCTTCATCTCATCTTCGATTTCAACATGTTTAATTTTTTCTTTAAAAAGTTCCTGTTCTTCCTTTTCCAATTATATACTCCATCTTATAAGTCTAAATTATTAACCAACGCCGCGTTATTTTCAATAAATAATCTTCTCGGCTCAACTTCATCTCCCATTAAAACAGAGAAAATCTGTTCCGCACTCACTACATCATCCATATTTACTTTAATAAGCGTACGGTTTTCAGGATTCATTGTAGTTTCCCACAACTGGTCGGGATTCATTTCTCCAAGACCTTTATATCTCTGCACGACTGATTTATCATCATTATACTTTTTTAAAATCTTTTCCTTAGCTTCTTCCGTATAAGCATAAACCAGTTTACCGCCATGCTTGATGCTATATAGCGGCGGCTGAGCGATGTATAAATATCCCTTATCAATAATCTCCCTCATATAGCGAAAGAAAAATGTTAGAATCAAGGTTCTGATGTGCGAACCATCAACATCCGCATCCGTCATGATTACTACTTTATGATAACGGATTTTATTTACATCAAAATTATCTCCAATACCTGTACCGAAAGCGGTAATCATTGTTTTTATTTCATCGTTGGAAAGAATTTTGTCGATACGTGCTTTTTCGACGTTTATTATTTTTCCTTTTAAAGGTAATATTGCCTGAAAAAGTCTGTCACGTCCCTGTTTTGCTGAACCACCAGCGGAATCTCCCTCGACAAGATATATTTCACTTTTTACTGGATCCTTTTCTGAACAGTCGGATAATTTTCCTGGAAGAAAATCATTTTCCAGAGCGTTTTTTCTTCTAGTTAAATCGCGGGCTTTTTTCGCGGCAATTCGCGCTCTTGCGCTTTGTATACACTTGTCTAATATTTTACGGACTTCCTGGGGATTCTCTTCGAAAAATTGACCAAGCTTATCGTTAGTAATTGACTCCACAATTCCCTTGACTTCGCTGTTTCCCAGCTTCATCTTGGTTTGTCCTTCAAACTGAGGGTTTGGAATCTTTACACTGATTACAGCTACTAATCCTTCACGAACATCATCACCTGTAAGCTGTTCATTTTTTTTATCGTATTTTTCTCTCTTCATCGATTCGTTAAGTACTCTTGTTAAGGCTGAACGAAAACCTATTAAATGCGTACCACCCTCATGAGTATTAATATTATTAGCGTATGTAAAAAGTGTTTCATTATATGCTTCAATGTAATTCAGTGCGATTTCTATAGTAACCTTATCTTTTTGAGCAACGATAAATACCGGTTTTTTTATAAGAGTCTTTTTGTTCTCTGTAAGGTATTCTACAAACGAAGCTATACCGCCTTTGAAATAAAATTCCTCTTCTTTTCCCTTTTCCCTTTCATCAGACAAAACAATTTTAACACCCGCGTTTAAAAAAGCGAGCTCTCTAATTCTTTTCGCGAGAGTATCGTAATTATAAGTCATTTCCTCAAAAATTTCTTTGTCCGGTTTAAAATGTACTTTAGTGCCGGTAGCACTGCTTTTACCGTGTTCACGAACATCCTCTACAGGGATACCTCTTCTATATGACTGAGTATATACCTTACCGTTTTTAAAAACGTCAACAGTCATGTCTTCCGAAAGAGCGTTAACTACAGAAACACCAACCCCATGAAGACCGCCAGAAACCTTGTAACTGTCATTATCAAATTTTCCACCGGCGTGAAGTTTTGTAAGAACAATTTCCATCGCGGATTTTTTATAAACAGGATGAGGATCAACAGGAATTCCTCGGCCGTTATCTACAACCTCTATAGAATTATCTTTTAATATTTTAACCGTGATTTTATCGCAGTGACCCGCAAGAGCTTCATCCACGGAATTATCAACAATCTCATAAACCAAGTGGTGAAGACCATGAAAATCTGTAGAACCTATATACATCGCAGGACGTTTACGGACAGCTTCGAGTCCCTCTAATACCTGAATGTTTTTCGCATTGTACTCTGTGTTCATTTTTACTCCTTACTCCATATCAAATCATCATCGCCGAATTTTTCTCTTTTCATTAATGTATATGAACTTATCTGGCTGTTAATTACTTCATCATCATCATCAATAATAATAGCTTTCACATTTTCGCTTATTTCGTCTTTATATACTTCATTGTTTTTTGACATTTCAATTGTCTCAACATTAAAAATTCCTATAATTTTTTTATCCGAGATTACTTTTTTATTTCCTATATGAATAAACATTATTTCTTATACCTGTTTTTCGTAGTACTTATAATAATATTTTTTATAACAATGTCAGGGTAGATAACCTTTAAATTATCAATAATTTTCTTTTTAAACATACTAAGGTCTGTTGAATAAACCGAATGATCAGTTTTAACAAAAAGACAATCGTTTTCTAATTTATAAGGCTCTGAATGAGAAGATAATATTTTGTTAGTTAAATTGCACCAGTTCTGCTTAATAGTCTCTAATGTATAAATACCTTCACTATTTATCTCTTTAATAAAATGCGGATAAATATCCTTAATACTTATTGCCTTATTAATCCTCTTAGTTTTTAATCTGAACTTCATTTATTCACCAAGATTAATAACATGTGAATTACTTTTAAAAACATCTTCCATTAATTCTAAACTAACGGTTGTCACAATCAGCTGATTTTTCTCCGATAATGCTTTAATAAGATTATGTCTCCTTACCATATCTAAATCCGCGAAACAATCGTCAACAATAATTATTGCCAGATCACATTTTTCTTTTTCAACAATATCCTTCTCTGTATTCTTTATGGCGAGTGCTGCCGTCCTTTTCTGACCCTGCGAAGCGTAATCAATAAACTTTTCGCCGCCATTAATCTGAAAAAGATAATCGTCTTTATGAGGACCAAATTTTGAAAAACCCGCATAAATCTCACTTTCAATGTTTTTTCCTAAAAAATTATAAATATCATTCTCATTAAAATTCTTAAAATCACTCTTATAGGAAAAAACCGGTACTGCATCATATTCAGAAATTTTTTTATACTCAGCAGAAAATATATTATTAAAAATTTCTGAAAATTGTATTCTTTTGTTTACAATCTTTTCAGTTTTCTCGGAAAACATCCTATTCCAAATATCTAAATCACTTCGTTTTCTATTTTTTTCACGTATTTCTTTTAAAATTAAATTTCTCGTTTTTATAATTTTTTTGTATTCCAGAATATTTCTTAAATAATAATTATCATATTTAGAAATAACGCTGTCAAAATATTTCCTTCTCTTATCTGGAGATTCTGTCAGTATGTAAACATCATCCGGTGTAAAAAAAACAGTAATCACCTTGCCATAAAAATCTGAGAAATTGCAAATTTCCTTTCCATTGACTTTTATTTTTTTTTTGGAATTATTTTTGTCGTATCCTGCCTCGACGTTCATTTGAAAATTCTGTTCTTTCAAATCAGCGCTGCAGTAATAATAATCACTATCCCTTTTTGTTATTACTTCATCCTTAGCGTTTTTAAAAGATTTAATACTCGATATTACAGATATAGCTTCAACTATATTTGTTTTTCCTATTCCATTTTTACCTGTAATAAAATTAATACCTTCTTGGAAAATAAATTCACTGTTTAAATAATTTCTAAACCCTTTAAGAGATATTTTCTCAATAATCATATCAGTCGGAATTCTTTATACCAATAGGCATAATAACGGATACATAATTATCATCATTTTCAGGAGACAATTTCAATGGACTCATTTGACCGGTAATACTAATTTTAACAGCAAAAGAATCAATCTCCTTTAAAGTATCCATGAGAAATAACGAATTGATGCCGATTTTAATTTCGTTGTCATTATCCATTTCGATTGGAATCTCTTCATAAGCTTCACCAAGCTCCGCGGTCTTTGCCTCAATAATAAGTTTATCTTTACTGAAATTCAAAATCACCCTATAAGTCGGTTCTGTTGTTAGTATCATTACACGTTTCAATGACTCAATTAATTTCTTAGTGTTGATTATAACGTTGGATAAAAAATCTTTAGGGATTACCTGTTTGTAATTAGGAAATTGCCCGTCTATAAGTCTTGAAATAATTTCTGTCTCACCGATAGTAAAAAAGCACTGATTATCTTTTAATGAAAATTTGCAAATACCAGCATTAAGAAGTTTATATACTTCATTAATAGTTTTAAGAGGAACTATTATACCATCTTTTAAATCCGCGTAACTTGCGATGTTTTTCATTATCATCGCGAGTCTCTTAGAATCAGAAGATACTATTGTAAGATCATTATTTACATCAGAATTAATTAATACGCCGTTAAAAACAGGTTTGATATTATCTGTAGATGCGGCATACACAACTTTTTTAATCATCTCTTTGAAAGATGCCTGATTAATCTCTATAAAATTCTGTGAAGTGATAAACGGAATTTCTGGGTAATTATCCGAGTTATTTCCCAATAATTTATATTGCCCTTTAACTTCTTTTGATTTAATAACTATGTTAAAGACATCCTCATTTTCATCAACAACAGCGGTGATTACACCTTTGGGAAATTCTCTTAATATTTGTGATAATCTTTTACCATCGGTTATAAAAGATCCCTTGTCTGATGAACTAATATCAACATATGTGCGTATAGCGATATCATTGTCTGTTGAAATAATTTCTAGCTCATCATTATTCACATTAAAAAGACAATTTGATAATATCGGATTTGTACTTTTATTTTGAATTATAGAATCCGCAATATTTACGCTTCTTAAAAAATGATCCCGATCGATTTCGAATTGCATAACAACCTCTTTTATTATATAATAATTAATTTTTTATTAATATATTAGTAATAGTAATAACCAGTGTTAATATGTTAATATATCGAGTTTCCCCTAATATTTAAGCAACATATTGTATAGTGCATATTGTTAATAAAGTTTGTCAATAAACACTATGTTCAGTAAAATTTCGAAGTATCATAAAAACAATAAATTTTTCAACATTGTAAACAAATAATAAACAGTTATAAACAGATAATAACAATAGATCAGCTCTTTAAATCGGATATTATATCTTCAATTATCTCTCTGTAGTTCTCATCACTCTGTAAAAGTTCCTCTGTACAATTTCTTGCGTTAATAACAGTCGAGTGATCCCTGTTGCCGAACTCCTTTCCTATTTCATTAGTCGTATTATTGGTAAGCTTGGTCGCAATATACATTGCTATAAATCTGGGTTTTATCAGACTGCTGTGTCTGCTTTTAGAAATAATATTTTCGGGAGAAATATTGAATTTCGCGCCGACCTTAACAATAATATCTTCAATCGTAATACTCTTATTCTGCTGTTCTTCAAATAATGGACGTAAATGAATTTTAACTAGATCAATAGAAATTGTTTGTTTTTGTATTAACGATATCGCGTGAATTTTATTTAGTGCTGATTCTAAAGCTCTTATATTTGATCTTATTCTTTTAGCTATGTAATTAATAATCTCGTCTGAAATCTCAATTCCTTCGAGACGCGCCTTATTTCTAAGAATGGCTTCCCTTGTTTCAAGATTCGGCGCCTGAATGTCCGCGAGAAAACCGCCTTCAAAACGGGTACGCAGCCTTTCAGTCAAAACTGAAAGTTCCTTCGGCGGTCTATCACTCGTCAAAACAATCTGCTTATTGTTTAGATGAAGCTCATTGAAAGTATGGAAAAACTCGTCCTGAGTACCTTCCTTGTTCGCTAGAAATTGAATATCATCAATCAATAATATATCAACCTTACGGTATTTACTCATAACCCTTTGTGTAGTTTTAGTCATAATTCCCTGAATAAACTCATTAATAAACTGTTCACTAGGTATGTACAAAACTTTTAAATTCGGCTGGCTGATTTTTAAATGATTACCAATAGCCTGAAGCAGGTGCGTTTTTCCAAGTCCGGAAGACCCGTATAAAAATAGAGGATTAAATTTCTTATTAGATGGTTCAATTGATACAGATTTAGCAGCTGCGTGAGCCAGTTCATTATTAGGACCCACAACAAATGACTCAAAAGTATAATTTGGGTTGAAATTGGATAAAGAATAAGAAAAAATATTTTCTGTTGATTCAGGTTTATTATAAGAATTCATATCAGACAATAATTCACCCTCAATAATAAAAGTGCAATCAAATTTTTGACCGGAAACTTTAATTAACGAACTAATAATGAGATCGTAGTAATTATTCTGTATCTGCTTTTTAGCGGTTTCATCCTGAACTGATATAATAATTTTATTTTTATCAATAGTCACAGCACTAGTATTTTTTAACCAACTGTCAAAAGTTTGACGATTCATTTGTGGTTTAATAAGATCAAGAGTAGTTTTCCACATATTATTAACATAAGAATTCATAAAAAAGCTCCATTTTATTAACAATTGTTAACAAGTATGTTTATAAATTTATTTTAGCTATATTTAATTTATAAATTAATTAAAATAAAAAATTACAATTTATGTTCTATACTTGATAAGAATGTCGATTTATACATCCTGTAAAATCGACATGTCGGAATTCCGAAATAAATTCGGAATTCCTCACAATTTTGATGATTTTCAGTAGAAAACCATCAAAATTGCGGGTACA
>CAYLTM010000130.1:7166-10959 GCA_964386495.1 uncultured Leptospirales bacterium | reverse complement strand
CTGATAATCAACGCCTGCGCTTCGATAGATTTGACCTTATTGTGGATAATAAATACCTGCCCGCCTCTTTCGATTTCTCTTCTAACCGCGGATTGTACTATTTCCGGATTTTCTTCCATAACAAAAGTTTCAACACTCTGTCTGTTTTCAGGAGGTGTTTCAATTATCGAAAGATCCCTGATTCCAGAGAGTGACATGTGCAGTGTTCTCGGTATTGGCGTCGCGGACAACGATAGAACATCCACCTGAGACCGCATTTTCTTAAGTTCTCTTTATGCTTAACACCGAACCGCTGTTCCTCATCAATAATAATCAATCCAAGATCTTTGAAAAAAATATCTTCCGAAAGAAGTGCGTGCGTACCAATCATGATGTCGATCTCACCGCCGGACAAACGGATCTTCGCGTCTTTGTTCTGCTGTTTCGACCTGAACCGCGAAATCATTTCAATATTAACAGGATAACCGGCGAACCTTTTTACGAAGGTATTATAATGCTGCATTGCCAGAATAGTTGTCGGTACCAAAACCGCGACCTGTTTTCCGGCAACCGCCGCTTTAAACGCCGCTCTAATGGCAACCTCGGTTTTACCAAAACCAACATCACCGCAAATGAGTCTGTCCATTGGTTTGGAAGATTCCATATCGTCCTTAACATCCTCAATAGCTGCCAATTGATCCGGCGTTTCTTCATATTCAAAACCAGCTTCAAATTCTTCCTGCCACACTGTATCGGGCGGAAATGGAATACCATGCAAAGCGGTTCTTTTCGCGCTGATTTCAATCAGCTCATTAGCAATTTCTTCCACGGATTCTTCGACTTTTGCTTTAATTTTATTCCATGATGATTTTTTTCCCAACGCGTCAATTTTCGGTGTAGAACCGTCAAAACACATATACAGTTGAATATCATTCATCTGATCCAGAGGAACATAAAGTTTGTCCTCCTCAGCATATTCGATAACAAGGTAATCCTTTTCAATTTCAAGTTCAGTTCTCCGGACAATTTTCCTGAATATTCCAATACCATGGTTAATGTGCACAACATAGTCGCCGGATTTAATATCTAGAAAAGAGGATATTGCTTTTGACGATTTTGATTTGAATGATTTTTTACGTTTATATGACTTGCCGAAAATATCATGATCAGTTAATAATAATATTTTAGCGTCCTTGATCTCAACACCGCTGCTGTATGAAGAAAGAACCATGTTGAATTTCCCATGATCATTACTTTTAGACGACAACACTGGTGAAAATTCCGACAGCATATCCGATAGTCTTCGTATTTGTCCCTCAAAAGCTGTCGTAATATAAATAATCCAGTCATCCTTAATGTATTCCTTCAAGCTTTCGCGTACTGATGATATTTTGCCTTGAAAGGAATTAATACTTTTCAAATTGAGTCTTATAGAATCCGGGGTTGATGTAATTACTTGAAGATTAATTTTTTTTCCAGAAAATTTCGAAATGTCGGGATATGACAACAGTTCCTCGGGAAGAAAACAAAAACTCTTTCCCAGCTTTCTTTCATGTATACGGGAATAAAGATCCTGAAGTTCATGCTGCTTAACGAAAATTTCAGGATAGTCAAACATAAAAATATCGGTATCGCCGCAATAATCAGAAAAGGTTGACTTGCCGATTATTCGACTGAAATAATTCTGCGAACCTGGAAAAGTTTCCGGAACAGTGCCATCCTCAAGATTTTTCAATAACCAATCAGGAATCATTTCTCCTTTAATATAAGCGGATTTAAACATTTCCATTAGGCGTGATTTTTCGCTGTCTGAAAAAAGAATTTCTCTTCGCGGATATATACATACAGAGTCCAATGAACCACACGATATCTGACTGTCAATATTGAACTCGCGGATAGACTCCAGATTGTCACCGAAAAAATCCAGCCGTATAGGATTTTCATAGAGCGGCGGAAAAATATCAACGATACTGCCCTTAACAGAAAACTGCCCGAAAGACTCAAGCTGCGTTTCTCGTGAATATCCGTAATCCGTCAGAAACATCATAAGCTCTTCAAAAGGATAATCATCACCAATATTAAGGGTGATCTCTTTCTTTTTCAAGTGCTCAACCGGCGGCAAAAATCGAATAAACGATTCAACATGAATCACGAAAACTTTTTTTTCTTTTTTTAAAAGACTATATAGACAATTGATTCTTTCTTTTTCAATTCTGTCAGTTGTCGAAGTATATTCATAAGGAACGGTATCATAAGCCGGTAGAGAAAGAACATTTTTCGCGCCGACAAACGCCGCCATATCCGCGACAATTTCTTGTAAACGCGAACCGGCAGTAAGTATTACTAAAGGTTTTTCGATATTAAAGAAATAGGATGCCGCGACTAGACAAAATGAGGATGGTGCAATACCTTCAATCGAGATTCGATCCGAAGAATTTTTTATAGCTTTGCATGTATCCGCAAATTCAGAAGTTTGTGCATAATTTAAGGCTATTCGTTTAAGAAGCATAACTGTTAGCGGAATAAAAATCTACTTATTCCTTTCCCTGATTTCCATAATTTCATCAATATTGTTGATCAATATATCAGCGAGCTTAGGATCAAAATGAGATGATTTAAGATCCGTAACTGTCTTCAAAACAGCATCAAGCGGCATGGCACCGCGGTAGCATCTGTCTGATATCAGCGCGTCGAAAACATCGGCAACCGCTGTAATCCTTGCGTATATATGAATTTCTTCACCTTTTAAATTCTGAGGATAACCAGTCCCGTCATATTTCTCATGATGCTGTCCAGCGATTATAGATGCCGCGACAAGTATAGCTCTGCTTGAGTGTTTAAGCATATTGCTTCCCGTCAACGCGTGTTTCTTAATCACTTCAAACTCATCAATATCCAATTTTCCCGGTTTATTCAATACAGAGTCCGGCACCGCTAATTTTCCAATATCATGCATTGCTGACGCTACACGAATAATCTCAGATTCTGAATCCGACAAACCGGCCTTTAATGCGATATATTTACAATACTCTCCGACTCTTCTAACATGATTCTGAGTTTCTTTTGAACGATTTTCCGCGATCTCGCCTAAAGTGAAAACAATTTCTCTCTGTGATGATTCCAGTTCCTGATTAAGATAAATATTGTCGAAGGCAATAGATACGTTTGAGCAGAAAATATCAATAAGATCTTTTTGCCAGCTTTCAATATCTGTGTAATGTTCAAGATAAATAATATTCTGTGAACCATTTTTACTAGCGAAATAACTTACATAATGATTCTTATCAACAATGGTTTTCTTACTCGTATAAGCTCTTTTTATAATTGCCTGTATATCGTCAGGAAGAACATCATCAACCTTCGCGTTATCGGGAATATTTTCGTATTTACCAGTAGCCGCCATGATATAAAGATTCTCGCCGGAAACTGACGCTGATATCGCTGACGAGTGACAATAAACAGCATCACTGTCGAGCAGCAGAATAGACACCAACTGCATCAAAACACCCGAAACAAAATGCTGCATGGACTGAATTTCAAAAATATTTGCTGAGGAATTTATAATTTTCTCTAGACCTTTCTTGCTCTTTTCAATAATTAAAAGATCACGGTATGAACGTATAGATGATATAACAGTAGTGAACAGCTTTTCCGCGGTGAGTTCAGTTTTGGATTTATAATCATTTATATCATATTCTACGACAACTTTTTCTTCGGGAGCTTGACCCGGCTGTCCGGTTCGTAAAATAATCCGAACCATATTATTCTTCAGTTCTTCTCTAATAAACTTAACGAGCTTTAAACCCGAATCGTC
>CAYLTM010000130.1:715-7156 GCA_964386495.1 uncultured Leptospirales bacterium | reverse complement strand
TCGTCTTCTTCCATAACAACATCAAGAAGGATAACAGCTATATCATTATTCTTGGATAAAAAATCTCTAGTTTCTTTAGCGTTGTAGCAATCAAAAAAATTCATTGATCGTCCGAGAATATTCACAGCACCTAGAACTAAATGAGTTACCTTATGAACATCATCTTCATCGTCTACTATTAAAATGTTCCATTTTTTATCTGCAACACTTACTTCAGTTTTATCATCAGAAAATGTGAGTAACTCGTCTGCCATTGGTAACCTTTAATAATATCGTACATATTAATCACAACGAACATTGATCATTAGTATTATGCTGCATATATATTTCAAGCAAAATATGATCAATTCTAAAATTTTTACGGAAAACTCTAATAATTATAACGGATTTTCATCAACAGTCCAGGATTTTTATCTAAAAATTTAACAATATCATCCTTTGGCATACCATATACAGACAGATTGGATCTGGTTTTATACTCGTAAGCAGAGACATCATTATCATAAATTTTTTGGAAAGCACCAATAACATCTCCTTTAGAAAGCACCGCGATTTCATGACCTTTCTGAGACATCACCACTTCACCATTACGAATAATATAGATATGCTCAAGATAATCCCCTTCATGCAAAAATACACAAGGACCAAGCATATCCATAGGAATAAACATCGACTCAAGCCAGGTCTTCTGCGTAGCCGAACAATACTGGAAAAATTTCGAAGTTGACAGAAGATTCCATGTTTCATTATTTCTAATACGTGCCAGCCTTTTAAGCATACACTCAAATTCTGTGCCAGCGATGAATGTTAGGAAATTCTCCCTGTCTATAGTATACAGCACCACGTCGGTTTCCGCGTATACATCAGCGGCTCTTTTTTGTTTAGTAACAAGCGCGACTTCACCAAAGTAATCATAAGTACCATATATTTTCTTTTTCTGAAGCTCACCACTGCCGACAACACTAATATTTCCTGTATAAATTATATAAAACTTATCGCCCTCGCTGCCCATCTTTATAATGAGTTCACCCTTTTTATATTCTTCAATCTGCACTATCGATAAAAATTCCTGAGCTTTTGCTATTGGAATATCCTGAAAAAATTCAAGTCTTTTTAACGCACCAAGGATTTTATAACTTTCAATATGGGGATGCGGTTTTGTTTTAAAATATAAAGTATTCTCGATACCGAATTTAGCTAGAGACAAATCAGTCTCGACCGGAAAATCTTTCTGTGCGATATGATACACAACAATCTTTTTTTGAATATCCGGCGGCAGACTATTTAAAAAACTTACAGGCGTATGAAGAGGAGGTATTCCAGCCTCATGATATATTACATCGGAACTCCATGGGAAATTTCTCAATTCATCATATCGAGGTAGTTCGATAATATTCTTTTCATACAATTCAAGATGTTTTTTCGGGTCATTATTATGGTCGGAAGTATAGACCATAGCCTTTCCCTGATATGACATCTTAAAACCAATTGTCGGTATGGAATGCAGCGAATAGAACATATCAAACTTTCCGCCATTAATAATAACAGATCTGCCGATTTTAATTGGGATGAAATTAAATAATTTTTTCAAACGATTGATCGGAATATCACTCATCGCGGAATATTTACGGAGAAAACTCATCAGGATTGTTTCGGTAGTGTAGATATTAATACGCTCTTCCTGGAGAATCTTCTGAAATGTTCCAGCATCATGATCTGCATGACAGTGGGTTAGAATAATACTGTCTATTAGTTTAGGATTTACATTTGAATCTATTAACCACTCTGTAGAGTTTACAGGCGGATCAACCATTATGCCTTCATGATTCAGCCATATAATAAAACCTGACGTATTCTGCTCGGGATCAAAACCATGCGAAGGACCAAGACAGGTAATACCAAACTGGGAAGGTATATATGGTTCAACAAGCCTTTCACCGACAAGATATTTCGGATTATAATTAATCTTGCAGGGAATAGTCAGCGAACCAACATCTGTAATAATTTTATAATTGCTTTTATCCTCAATTGTTACCTCAATAAATTCTGAGGAATCTTTTTTAGATATCTTAACCGCGCCATTTTTAAAAGGAATAAAATGCACTAGGTCATTCAAATCAAATTGGCTTCGAAAATAATCCATTTCTTTTTTAAGATTAGGAATGAACACATTATTATTAGTTTCATCATAATCATTAGTAATATCTATCACTACTGGACCGAACAAGGCTTCCTGTAGAATTTTTTTTATAGACTCTATCTGCTTTTCCCTGCATATAATATTAGTCTTTCTCTTTTTAATGAAAAAGTTAAAATATATCGGGAACTCGATCTCAGATACACTAATACCTTTAATCCAATCAAACATTTCCGGCGGTAAGACAAATATATTAGGCACACCGGAAGGCATCTTCATTGTATCCTTGATAGTTTCTGGAGGAACACCAAATTGCACAGGACCCAATGAAGTCTGTACTAAATACCCGCCTCGCGGCAATTCAATATAATTATCCATGGAAATCACATTTCATAATAAACCTGCTTCTCTGCGAATCCTGCGAATCCGTATTCTTTTACTTTATCAGTAAACTGCTGATAATTATCACTATAATGAACTAGATACATTTTTTTTCTAATTTCCGGGTCAAAAGATTTAAGTTCATCGAGAGACGCGTGAACACCGCCTGTAAAAAACTGACAATCATGAAAAATCGCGTCAAGATGAAAATAATCACTATAACTATAAACCATTTCCGGATCGAAACGTGTATCACCAGTGTATAGAACTTTATTGTCAATTATCAATCCGGAACTCCAGAAGGAGTTCTCCCAATTTTGCGAATTGTCAGGAATATGCATCGTTCTAAAAATTTTAATATTTATACCGCCGATGTTAGCTTCCAGTGTCTCCCTTTCAAATTCTGGAAGTAATTTCGGCCGAAGAATATTAAAAAAATCACTGAATTTTAAAACATCCCCTACAACCTCTTCGTTATAAGCAGCACCGCCTCGTAAAGACATGTCCCATAAAATATGCTGATAAACTTCCGTAATCAAAATACTTGGTTTCTGCCTTATCGCATAACGCCCCATAAGAATAACTTCCTCAAGACCGCCGATATGATCCGCGTGAGAATGAGTAATAAAATAATTCTTTATCTGTGTAATGGAAGAACCCAACTCAAATAATGCCTGAGAACATTTTGTACCACAGTCAACAAGCAAGTGATCATTCCCTTTGACAATAAGGAGATTGGTTTGATAATTGCTTTTCGTAAAAGCACTGCCCGTTCCAATAAAAAAAAGCTCAAGATTCCCGTCATTCGTAAGGGAAAAAGGTCTGTCCTTCAATGTTTTAATCTTCATAAAACCTGCTTATTTTTTTAATAATTCAAAAAAATATGAATGATGCACTCCAATATTCAATTCAATGTTTTTTGTACAATCATATACTGTACCGGTTTTAATACACTTAATTTTTTTAGGTTTGGACTTTAGTGACGCAAACAATGACGGTTCAAGAATTTTTACTTTCGGTGATTCATCAAAATTACTAACAACCATATAGCCAGTATCATTGTACACAATTTCCGGCACACGCTGTTTCAGAATATCCAGAGATGATACAAAGCCCTTATGTGTTTTCTTAAAAAGAGCAATCGCTTTCTTTACAATATCATACTCTTCCTTACCATATAGCGACATGTCATCGGACGTAACCAGCATTCCGCCAAAAACCATAATAAGGTTGTACAGAGTTTCACGCTCTTCCACTGTCAGCTTTGTATTTACAGTTCGTAGCATTAAGCAATCGGGATCATTTATCCAGAATCTTTTATCCATAAAAGACCTGACAGAACTATTACGTAAAGCCCCTCTAGTTTCAACATTGCTGTCTGAATTTGCGATAGAATCGAATAAACGCGGTTTCCAATAAGGAGCGACATCTGAACTTATACGCATAGCGTCCATATATCCAATTGCAGAAGATATCGGCATACCGCATCCAAGCAATGTAGTCTTTTTACCAACCTGCTCGCGAATTAATTTATTACCAAAACTCATGACTTCAGCTCTGGTCATAGATTTATCGTATCTTTCGCCAGGGAGACATGCCGCGTACATAAAATCCAGTTTAATATAAGTAAATCCCCATTCTTTATAAATAGTTCTGAATACTTCTTTAATATAATTCTGTACCTCTGGATGTGTGATATCCAACGCATAGTACATACCATCCCAACCAGGATTATATCCGGCTACAACAGGTTTACCCTTAGAATTTTTCAGAACCCAACCTTCTTTATTAAAGTTAACAGAATTTTTTGAGATAATAAAAGGAGCTAGCCATAGACCGGGAGTATATCCCGCTTTTTTAATTTTACTAACAACTTCTTCCATCCGACCATCAAAACTCGGTTTCAATATCAGCCAATCACCAATAGCATTCTGATAACCGTCATCTATTTGAAAAAAGTCGTAAGGAATTTTGTTTTTCACGCAATGATCCAGGTTTGAAAGGATACAATCCGCACTGATTTTTGTAAAATAGTAGTACCATGAACACCATCCGGTTCGCAGGGACGAATTATAGGCAAACTTAACTTTTTTGGAAATATCATCAGCATACTTTTCCAGAAGGGAATTAATGTTGCCTTCCTGAACAACTAAAGAATCAAAAATATAACTCTCTTTAGTTTTAAACTTTTTGAACATATCCCAGATTATCTCGATTTTATGTTCATTTTTGCCGAAAGAAAATTTATAACTAACAAATTGGTTGAAAGGCGCGGTCTGTCCTACAAAAAGACATTCGTTGGAATTCTTATCGCCAAGTGCGAAGTACATATCCGATTCGACACTGCCCTTTTTTCCCAACGGCGGATTAGTCCAGTTTTCCTGATTAGCCACTACAAATTTAAATAAAGGTTTTTTCTGTTTTTCACTGCTATTTAAAGCACCGGAATAACTCCACGACTGAAATCCTTCCTTAAGAAAAGAAAGATCTTCACCAGACTGTTCTGTCTGAATAATTCCAGATAGCGATAAATTCTCAACAAATACAGAATCCTTAACTGCCATCTTCATAGAGATATTGCCGTCGGTTGTGTTTATAGAAACAACAGCATTTTCAAACGACACTTCACTTTTTTTTGATGAAAGATCGACAGTTGAAGTATATTTTTTTCCATTAATCGTGATATTAAGTCGTGAAAGAATAACCTTCATAAAACCTCTTATTTTTTTATAGTATTCATCAGCCCGCCCTTACTAATAATTTCCTGCATAAAAACAGGAAAAGGTTTCGCGGCGTATGTTTCATTTTTAGTAATGTTAAATATTGTACCATTATCAAAATCAATCTCCAATTGATTACCGGTTTCAATAGACTTAACCGCCTCCGGAGATTCTATAATGGGCATACCTATATTAATAGCGTTTCTGTAAAAAATTCTAGCGTAGGATTCCGCGATTACACAAGAGATATCCGCAGCCTTTAACGCTATCGGAGCGTGCTCTCTGGATGATCCGCAGCCGAAATTAGTACCGCCGACAATAATGTCGCCGGGTTTAGCTTTTTTCATAAAGTCTGGATCAGCATCTTCCATGCAATGTTTTGCCAATTCAACCGGATCGGAAGTATTAAGATACCTCGCCGGAATTATTTCATCAGTATTTATATTATTCCCAAATTTCCATGCGTTTCCTTTAGCCTTCATCACATACTCCTGTTAGTTATTATCAAATTTCATCTGGATGGCATATCACGCCTTTAATCGCCGACGCTGCCGCAACTGCCGGGCTTGCAAGATAGACTTACGTCCATTCAATATACCATGCGCCTCGCGCAAATCCACTATTCGGCCATTCGTACATGAACCGATTACAACCTGATCAATAACAACACCGCTTCCACGGGCTGGTTTCACATTTTCAGGCAGATGCGGATAAGCCACTAGCGGCTCGATTTTAGTCGCGTCATATTCTTTTATAACACAATAGGATGCGTCGCTGTCGCTGGAATATATAGTAAAAGGTTCATTTGTACGATATTTCACATACGAAATGACTTTATCATCCGCAAAGAATATACCATTTTTACCGCCGGCTTCAATAGCCATATTCGCCATTGTCAAACGACCTTCAAGGGTTAACGAATCAATAGTATCTCCCGCAAATTCCATAGATCTATAAAGCGCACCGTCAACACCGATATCGCCAATAGTATGAAGAATGAGATCCTTACCGGTTACCCATTTATTCAATTTTCCTCTGAAAATAAATTTCATAGTTTCAGGGACTTTAAACCAGCATTTTCCAGTCGCCATTGCCGCAGCCATATCTGTTGAGCCGACACCTGTAGAAAACGCACCAAGCGCACCGTAGGTACATGTATGAGAATCCGCCCCGATAACAATCTGACCTGGAAGAATATATTTC
>CAYLTM010000130.1:0-705 GCA_964386495.1 uncultured Leptospirales bacterium | reverse complement strand
TGTTCAACTCCAACACAACCCGTATCATAGAAGTGTTTAATATTATATTTTCTCGCGAAATCCCTAAGGATCTTAACCTGCTCAGCAGATTTTATATCTTTATTCGGCGTAAAATGATCCGGAATAAGCGCGATTTTATTTCGGTCAAAAACATCATCGTAGTTTAATGATAAAAACTCTTTAATCGCTATTGGCGCGGTAATATCATTTCCAAGAACAAGATCAACGCTTGCCTGAATAAGCTCTCCGCAGGAAACAGTATCTTTTCCGCAATGAGCGGCTAATATCTTTTCAGTAATTGTCATCCCCATAAAACCTCACAAAAATATCGTTACAATTCAATTAATGGATATACTGCAATAATTGCAGAAAATTTTCAAGCAAGAAAAATATTTATTATCAGTATAGTTCAGTTATTTTCCAAATATTGTCTTTTTTTTCAAGAACTATTCTATTTGTATCAATAGGATTATAAAATTTACCGAATACATAACCGCTGTAACCATTATACATTACTACACGATGCCATTGGAATTTTTCGCCATTAATAGTGTCGAAAACCTTTTCGCTCACAGGTTTCTCCAGAACAATTTCATTAGAAAGCTGTTTAACAACAATCGAATCCTTCGTAGGTTTTTCCCGGATATTCACATTATTGCCGATTATAAAACCCGCGGTCTGTTTATCGATATCAGCAGGATAATC
>CAYLTM010000129.1:10656-10967 GCA_964386495.1 uncultured Leptospirales bacterium | reverse complement strand
CAGGTGATCCGTTTGATGAAGTTAAAATTGGTTATGAAATCCTGAAAAACCTGGGATTGTTAAATTATGGAGTAAAGATAATTTCCTGCCCAACATGCGGACGAACAGATACAGAAATTAACCTTCTGCAAATTGCAGAAAACCTTGATAATCTATTAAATAATAAATTCTGCAGTGATTTAAAAAACAAGAAAAAACTGCTGAAAATTGCTGTTATGGGATGCGAGGTTAATGGTCCTGGTGAAGCATCTCACGCTGATGTCGGAATTGCCGGAGCTAGAAGCGGAAACTTTCTGCTGTTTGCCAATGGA
>CAYLTM010000129.1:9027-10646 GCA_964386495.1 uncultured Leptospirales bacterium | reverse complement strand
TTCACGGTTCCGAAGTTGAATCGGCGGTGTGTGCAGAAGTTCAGAAAATTATCGGGGTATGACTTGTCTGAAATTTCTATATATAGCATGTTTGAAAAAATAAAATCTGTGTTGACAACATTTTGGTTATGATTGATAACTATTATTGTATATGTATTGATAACTGATCGGCGGTCTGATTATAGAAATACTTATGAGGTATAATTATGGAAGCTGCATATAAGTTAGAAGAAAAATTTAGTTATGCTGATTATTTAATGTGGGAAGATGACGAGCGCTGGGAACTCATCGATGGAGATGCTTATAGTATGGCTCCTGCTCCTTCAACAGAACATCAGGAAGTAAGTGGAAATTTATATTATCAGTTAAAAAAATTTTTGAATAATAGAGATTGTAAAGTATTTGCGGCGCCCTTTGATGTACGTTTTATGGAAAATGCCGGTGATCCGGATTCCGCTATCGATACTGTGCTGCAGCCTGATGTGTCGGTGATATGCGATCCGGCTAAAATTGACAAACGGGGGGCTGTCGGTGCACCGGATTTTATCGCGGAAATATTATCGCCCTATACCACTACAAGGGATTTTAAGGACAAATATTTAATTTATGAAAAACACAAAGTCCGCGAGTACTGGATTATTGATCCTTCGAATAAAACTGTTTATCAGTATTGTCTTCTTGAAAATGGCTTATTCGCGGAAAATAAAATTTACTTTTCCGGAGATGAAGTATCATCAAGCGCGTTAGCGGGATTTTCTCTAAAAGTGGACGAATTGTTCATTTAATCATGATTAATATAAATTAATCTCAAGGGTGATTATTTCCGTAAATTGTAATTGAGTTATGTGCGAATTATAGTGAAAAGTAATTGCTTAATTATAGCGAAACTTTTATGATTGTGATGAATTTTTATAAAGGGGAAAAACCATGAAACATAATAAAATCGATATATTGCGAACCGCGCTTGATGGGGGGATGATCCCGCTGTTTAATCATAGCGATGTTGAAATTTCTCTGAATATTTTCAAGGCTTGTGAAAGAGGCGGTTCTAAAGTAGTTGAATTTACAAACAGGGGAACAAATTCTTTGCAGGTGTTTTCAGATGTTCGCAGGAAACTATATGAAGAGAATTCAACCGTGTTCGCCGGAATAGGTTCAATAGCTGATGCTCCAACAGCGGCATTGTTTATCAGTAATGGTGCGGATTTTGTCGTGAGTCCATTTTTTGATGAGGGTACTGCCAGACTATGCAACAAAAGGATGATCCCATATATTCCAGGTTGTTCAACTATAAAGGAGATTATGGTAGCAGTTGAACTTGGTTGTGATATTATCAAGATATTTCCCGGCGAGGTTCTTGGTTCATCATTCATCAAAGCAGCTTTAGCTCCGTTACCGCGATTACTATTGATGCCTACCGGCGGAGTAAATACATCTAAGGAATCGTTGACAGAATGGTTCGCCGCTGGTGTAGCTTGTGTCGGAATTGGATCAAAACTCATTTCGCCGGAAATTATGAAAAACAAAGATTATAAAAAGCTTGAAGATAATGTCCGCAGTTGTATCGGTATCATTCGTGATATACGTGGTCATAGCTGATAAAAGTATTTGAAAGCTCT
>CAYLTM010000129.1:5009-9017 GCA_964386495.1 uncultured Leptospirales bacterium | reverse complement strand
CTGATGGCAATTATTCATCCACCAGAGCTTTTATATGCAAACTCTCAAATAGTCGGCAGCTTAAACTTAATCGTCACTTCTCCGGTTGCTCTGTCAATAGTAACAGATTTTGAAGAATCTACATCGAGTGGTTTTCCGGTAGCCATCTGCATAATTCCTGAAAGAAAACTGATTCCATTTTCAAGAGTCTTTTCCATTGTTTCCGCGTCAATTTTTACAGAATCCTCCGGTGCGTTGTTGTCGAGAGTTTCTTCTTCACCAAAATTTACTTCATTAAGAGCATCTGCGTCATCAGTTTGAGGATCTTCCTCTGATTTGTTAAACACTTCCGGATTGAGAAAACCTTTAGTATCTTCCTGCAATTCTTCTTTAATATAATCATTCTGCTTAGGTGGTAAAAGTTCTTCTTTAAACATTATACGAAGCTGATTTATAAGTTCAGATTTTTTCTCTGGTGAATTAATCACAGAATCCGCATCGCCATCAAAGACCGCGTTGAACAAATCCTGCTTAAAATTTATACCGGCAAAGATACTCTCCTCTATAGATGCGTTAGAAATAAAATTGATGACATTTATACATTTACTTTTTTGACCAATTCTCATTACTCTGCCGATTCGCTGATTTAATTTAGCGGGATTCCACGGCAGTTCAAAATTGATCACGCAATCGGCATTCTGAAGATTCAGTCCTACACCGCCCGCGTCAGTAGATAGAAATACCATGCAGTCATTATTATTTACGAATTCATCTATTAGTAAAGGGCGTTTTTCTATAGGCACATTGCCGGTAAACTCCACAAATTTAATTCCCATTTCAGATAAAAGTTTTCCTATGAGAAAAGTCATTGTAGTCCATTCACTGAATATTACAGTTTTTCTTTTGTTTCCGATGACAATTTCTGATAAAACGTTTTTCAATTCTACAAGCTTTGGAGAAATGTTAGATTCTTTGTTGATTAAATATGTTGAATCGCAAACCATTCGCATGCAGTTTAATATCTGTAGAATTTTCTGAATATCTATTGGCGTTAGATAATTAAACTACTGATTTTTTTGTTTAGACTCTCAATGTTTTTGTACCCGACTACTTTTTTGGTTTTTTTGATCATCAGATAATGGTTTGCCGCGAAATTCCATAGCGGTCCGAGAAAATCATTGTCGGCAAACTGAACAATAGAAAAAAGATCATCCAGTTTATTTTCCAGCGGCGTGCCGCTTAATACAATTGAATGTTTGTGCGGAATTGCTTTAATCACTTGATGTGTTTTAGTCGTGAAATTTTTAATTCGCTGCGCTTCATCAAGAATTATTATATCCGGACAATATTGTTTAATTTCAATAATATCTCTCATAACGGCTTCGTAATTTGCTATTTTGAAAAATGTTGAATTGTTACTATAGATATCTTTTCGATTTGATTTAGTTCCCGATACGATAAGAGCTTTCTCATCAGTAAATTTTTCAATTTCTTTTTTCCATTGAGCTTTTAGCGACGAAGGACATACAATCAGTGCTTTTTTGAAATTATAAAAATCTTTTTTTATTAGAGACGCTGTAATGGCCTGAATTGTTTTTCCCAGCCCCATTTCATCACCGATTATAACGGATTTTTTAAATACCGCGAATTCTATACCTTCTTTCTGATAAGGATATAGGTCGGCTTTTATAGATGAAAAATCTATTTTAAAATTATTTTTGGCTTTTTCAATTTCTTTTTCGAGTAAAACAGCATTAATTCGTTTTATAAGATATTTATCGAACTTGATCTCTTTTCTATCGGCAAGTTTTTTTATTAAAACAAACAGGTTTGAAATATTTTTGTGCCTGTATAATTTAATATCACTGAAGTATTCGTTTAAATCTTCTGATAAATCTTTATGTAAATCAGAATCAGAATAATACCTTGGTTTATTTTCATAACTGTCCCAGAATACATGAATGAAAGGAAATTTTTCAAGCGAGGCTTTTTTGAAGTTTGGATTATTTTCGAGATTATTATAAGCGAACATTAGATGTTTACATGTGCCGAGATAATTGGTTGCGAAATCCATACATGTGCAATGTCCAGATTTTTCGAGGGGATTATGAATAGTAACAATATAGTGTTTATTATTTTTGTTGATAATCGTATGCTCGCCCTTAATAGTATCACCTTCAATAAATTTGAACATTTCTATTTCAGCGGATTTTTTTCTTTCTTTTAGTGCGATAGATTTCATTTTATCGCTGGTAAGATAATTAAGTTCTCCTTCAAATTGATTATTGATTTTGTCGACGCTGATTTTTTCCGCTATATCAAGGCAAGCTGCAACAACATGCTTACAGCCTTTGCGTGGATAGGGGCATGAGCATCTGCTGTTTACCTTGTCATCAAGAATATTGATTTTGATTTTGTAATCGCCGTAATTCCCATCGATAGTATAATTAAATTCGCCGCTTTCATTATGGTATTTTTCAGCACTGTAATTTCCAGTTAAAAAAATCGCTTCTCCGCGTTTATAAATAACTTCAGTATCTGCAATGCTATTTCTAATATAGTCTTTTGTTATTTTCAGCATAATCTCTCCATATCTATTATCAATTATTTAATTATTTTACATATCATAATTGTTGCATAATAACCTTGGTTTTGCGGAACCCATCACAGGGAATCTTTGCGGAGCTTATGCCGGGGTTTTGCCAACCTGAACCGAATCATAGCGGACAGAATCCAGACAACATAAATTTTATTGTAAAATGTGTTCGACTATAAAACCAAAGAATCAAATTAGTCCGACGATATTACGTCATCAACCTAAATGCTATGAATTATCATTAATAAGAAACTGTCAACATTTTTGTTCTACCAATAATTTCAATTTTAAAAAATAATTTGACTAATACTCTATTAAAATTCATTATATGCGGTGATTAAAAGTTCCTCCATGTCTGCGGCTTGGGGGGATTATTATTTACATTGAAATTAATTTCTTATAATATAGAGGCACGAAAATGCGGGTTTTAAATGTCAAACAGGGATCTGCTGTGGCTGTTCAAAATTCTGAAAACAAAGGTGTTTTTTATATTGTCAAGTCAGGAATTCTGGAAGTCGATTCAGAGCATAGACTCTCCGATAAAGCACTATCCCGCTTTGAAGCCGGGGATTCATTTGGAATGGTTTCCGCGCTGACTGGCCATCGTTTTCTTGTAACCGTTTTTGCAAAAACTGATGCTGAAGTTATAGAAATTCCAATCCAAATGATGGGATCTTATCTAATAAATCAGAAATCCCTTGCCATAAGAATGATGAGCCTTTATACTAGAGAACTCAGAACTATTCACAAGCATCTATCGATGGCTAACCAGCCTGATGATAGATATGTTTCTCCTAAAAAGTTGATTCATGACGCAAAAATTTATATGGAGCTGGGCAAACCAAAATATGCATCCTACGCTCTTTATAAATATTTGGATTGGTTGTCAAAGGAATGTCCTGATGCTGAGCAGGAAAGTAGTGCAAAGGAACTTCTTGCACAAACAAAATCAAACTACAAGGGTAAAGAATGGTCATCATCTGAAGTTAGCCTATCTGCGGATGAAGTAATCTTTCTGGAAAATGAAGTAAGCAATGAGATTTATGTTGTAAAATCCGGCTCTGTGAAACTTTTCACTATTACAAGAGAACAGGAACTTATTATTGATATTCTTGGACCTGGAGAAATTTTCGGTGAAATGGCTGTCATTGATCATTTTCAGCGAATGGCATCAGCAGTTACTGAGACAGATACAGTTATTATGAGATTCACTAAACAAACGTTGTTCGATCATGATGGTGTTGCTATTCTTCAGAAAATTTTTGAAAGCCTTGCACGTAGAATATGGTTTTCTCATCAGCGTCTTATAATATTGCGTATCCCCGATCCTGTGACCCGTCTTTATGCTTTTATTTTCAATCTGACTAGGGATCAGGACATAAAAAATAAAACATGGAAAAACACGAAGTAAAAGCAGTTACAATGGTTACTGA
>CAYLTM010000129.1:2435-4999 GCA_964386495.1 uncultured Leptospirales bacterium | reverse complement strand
ACATGGAAAAATCCCGATCTTAAATATCAATTTAAAATATCGCTTACTGATCTGAAAAAAATGTGCGGGTTGTCGAAATTAAACGATGTTAAAATAGATGCTTTTTTAAAAGATCACAATCTGGAAATTTCCGAGAAAACAATTACGGTAAAAAACAGGAAACGAATTGAAGAGAAAGTTGCTTTTTATAAAACGAGGGTAGGGCAGATATCTTCAAATTTAGCGTAATATTTAATATGTTAAACCATCTAACCATTGGGCACAGTCAGTTATAATAACACCGTTAATTTCTTTGTTCCGGTGAAGATTCATTACAAGCTGATAAGATTTTTCAGGTGCGATTCTTTCTCTTAAGTAAATCAGATTTTTATGGAGATTATCATCGGAATTTTTCACCTCGATAATATATTTCACTTTTCTACCGGTTTCTACAACAAAATCTACTTCCCGTTTTTCTCTGTCGCGAAAATACATTAAACGGCATCTTTTTCCTGTAGAGTCTTCAATATAGTTTATATGTTTTAACAAAGCACAGGCTGTCAAATTTTCAAGACAGGCACCTAATCCGTTGTATGCTGCCGCACAGTCGAAAAAGTAGGCTTTGCATTCCTTGCGGATACTTCGCGAAAGACCTTTTGTATAGGGATAAACAAGAAATATTACATAAAGCCTTTCCAGAAGTTCAACCCAGTGCTTAACAGTCGGCGCGGATACAGATAATTCTTTTGAAAGATTATCATAATTGATAGTTGAACCAACTCTCTCGCGAAGAAGTTCTATTAAAAGTGTTATTCCTTTTAATGAATTTACTTTCGATAAATCACGAAGATCCTCATTTACTACGAGATCGAATCGGTTGTTTCTGAGTCTTTCAGCATCATGGGGATTAAGATATGCTTCAGGAAACCCGCCTGATGATAATAGCCTCTCAAGTCTTTTCTTTGGGGACAGTTTTATTTTTTTATTGAAAAATATACCCGCTTCATAAATATCGATAGGATGCATTCTATAGTGATAATATCTGCCTGTTAGAGCATCCCCTTGTTTTCTAAAGGTGTCTAGTTTTGCACTTCCCGTCACTATATATAACTGCTTCCCTGCAAATTCATCATATAAACCTTTTAGAAAATTTTTCCATTTAATATATTTGTGAAGCTCATCGAATGCTACAATGCCGACTGTCTTATCCCATTCGATATCTTTAATGATTTTCATGTCCCTTCGAATATCCCAATTCAAATAGATTCCATTGTTGCTAACCGCTATATGTTTTACAAAAGTGGTTTTACCGCACTGTCTGGGACCCGATATCATTACTATCTTTCTCTTAATATCTTCTTCAATTAAATTATATAAATATCTCATATATGACAAATATCAATACTACTTTATAATTGTCAATACTTTTCTAAAGTGTCATTTAGAATTGTCATATAAGAATTAATTTTCAATTCTTAGTTCTTAATTCTTAATTCAACATTCAAAATTCAAAATTACGTCAAATTTATTCCTGACGGGGTTTATATTTACTTATTATGGATTTATTGCATGTTGAACAGCAGCCGCTGCATCCGGAGCATTGTTTTTTCACATATGTAATGTATGCACGTCTTATCAAATATATGACTGACAATATAACAAGAACTATTATGATTGTTATTTCCATTATTAAACCCTCATCTAAGTGTTATGGATTCCTGAACTTCTATAGTCCAAAAATGCTGAATGATCAACAAAAAAAAGACATTATCTGATAGACTCCGACCGCAAGAACAAATGCTATTGTAGTATTAAATGCAAAAGAAAATAATCCCCAGTAAACTGATTTTGTTTCTCTAACGATCATAATGATGGTCGCGAAACATGGCGAATAAAAGATAATAAATACTAGAAGACTCCACGATTTTGCAGCTGTCCAGCTTTTATCTTTTTTTAGAACTTCGGATAGACTACCTGTGTCTTCGGAATTTCCAAGCGAGTAGGCGGTTGACATTGTGGATACGATAACTTCCTTAGCCGCGACACCGCCGATTAAAGCGATGTTGGTTTTCCAGTCGAAGCCGGCTAGTGATGTCACATTTTCTATCGCACGGCCTGTAATACCAGCGAATGATGATTTCAGTTTTTGTTCATTATAACTGTTATCTAAAAGAGTAAGTTCTTTTTGGAGAAGTTTCGCGTTTTCAGATAACTCGTTATTGTCTTGTCCAAGTTCATCCAAAATATTTTGATTATACTTTGAGGTTACTGTAGTTTTTTCGTTTGCAAAAAATTTTTCATCTTCAACAGAGAGTCCAGGAAATGTCATGAATGCCCAGATGATTATTGATATCGCGAGAATTATTGTTCCGGCTTTTTTAATATATTCCCAGGTGCGTTCCCATGAATGAATTAGTAATCCTTTAAATGTGGGATATCTGTAAGGCGGAAGTTCCATAACAAACGCCGCGTTTTCTCCGCGCAAAACAGTTGAGCGTAAAAACTTGGCGACGATCAACGCGCCTGTCCATGAAATCAGTGTAATAATAAACAGTACAAGATTATAAAAAATAACAATATTATAT
>CAYLTM010000129.1:0-2425 GCA_964386495.1 uncultured Leptospirales bacterium | reverse complement strand
AACAGTACAAGACTTTTGCTGTTTTCGAAAAACGCGCTGACTATTACCGCATATATAGGGATCTTTGCGCCGCAGCTCATAAACGGCCCTGTAATAATTGTCGCCAGTTTTTCATTTTTCGATTTCAGGGTTCTTGTCGCCATTATTCCCGGCACAGCACAGCCGCCTGCTATCCCGCCTGATATGATATACGCCATTACTGAGTTTCCGTGAAGCCCGAACTGACTGAAAATTTTATCCATCATGTAGGCTATACGTGCGAGATATCCGCTGTCTTCAAGAATCGCGATCGCGAAGAACATAAGCATTATTATTGGAACAAAGCCTAGAACGCCGCCGACACCGTCGATGATACCGGAAATGATTAATGACTTTAAATAACCGTCGCCGAGTAATGGAGCGATTAACGAGCTTAATAGAGAAAAAACTTTTTCAAGCAGAATGACCGGATATTCCCCTGCCCAGAAAGTAAATTTGTATACAAGAAAAATAATCACCAGCATAAAAATTGGACCAAGAAACCTGTGTGTAACAACTCTATCGATTTTTTCAGAAGTGTATACACGGGTATAGTCGTAGGAGCGTTTGATGATGTTGTCCTTCATGATAGAGCTGATAAATCCATAACGGTAATCCGCTATAGAGGCTTCGGGATATGTGTCTAATGTCGTTTTAATGTGATTTACGGAAGCGATCACTATTATTTTAATTTTTTCTGATATAACTTTGTTGTGTTTGTCACCTATGTCGGTTATAAGACGATCCTGTTCGAGATATTTAAGAGCGATCCAGCGAGGCGGCATATTATACAGATTGAAATTTTCAGCTGTAATTATTTTTTCAATTTCGATTAGAGCATTTTCTATGTCGTCGCCATAAGAAATGGTTATTCTGCTTTTTTGTTGATTATTATTTTTCGATAAATTATATACATTGATCGCTGTCTCAAGAAGCTCTTTTTTACCCCAACCGGTTCTGGCAATAATTGGAACTATTGGAACATTGAGTACCTTTGAAAGTTTTTTGAAATCAATTTCCATTCCACGGTCTTTAGCGAGATCAACCATGTTGGCTGCAATAACCATGTTGTATCCCATTTCCAATAATTGGAGCGTGAGATATAAATTTCTCTCCAGATTGGATGAATCGATAATGTTTATTACGACATCCGGGTTTTCATTCATCATGAAATCTCTTGCAATAATTTCCTCTTCGGAGTATGCGGATATCGAATAGATACCCGGCAGGTCGGTGATGGAAAAATCAGTGTCCATGAAGCAGCATTCTCCGCCGATCTGCTCAACAGTGACTCCGGGATAATTGCCCACATGCTGTCTTGCACCAGTTAATTGATTAAAAAATGTTGTTTTACCGGAATTTGGATTTCCAACTAACGCTGCTCTGATGTTACTCATCGACTTCCACCTCAATAAAATCTGCTTCATTATTACGTAATGATACTACGCTTTCAAGAACCCTTATCGCCACAGGATCATTTAGAGGAGCTCTTCCTTCGACTTTAATCATAGAACCAGGAACAATCCCCATATCTCTTATTCGTCTGCCAAGCTCGCCAACAGCCTTAACGGAAACTATTGTGCCGCATTGCTCAGCCTTCATATCTCTGAGTTTGATAATACATTTACAACCATGACCTTTGCAATGTCTATGCCTGCATTTGTGATTATATTTTGTGTTATCTTCAGCTATGATTGATGTGTTTTTGGAATTCATTTTGCCATCCTTCATTATTATCATTGATTGTACATAAAAAAGTCATAAGACACGAAATTCGTTTCAGGCTTTTGTCGCTTAGACAATGTTCCATCAGACATGCCTCTTCTTCCGCTGTTTGTTTATCTATCAGCAGATAATCCTCTAAAAAATTTTTAATCGTATTGTGACGGTATTTTATTGATTTTGCCGAGTTTATACCCTTTGCTGTAAGTTTAATATCTTCATATTTTGTATAAATTATATATTCCTTTTCAGACAACGAATTCAGCATTTTATTAACAGTCGGCATTTTAACATTCATCTCAAATGCAATGTCTTTCACACGGATAATATTTTTTTTCTCAAAGATATTCAAAAGAGCTTCCAGATAGTCTTCCATTTTTGACGTTATACTGTTATTCATTTTGCCCCCCTGTAAATAATCACCAAGTACCGAATAGCTTATTCCAGTTAATTCTACTATTGTTAGATATGTCTAACAATAGTAGATCTGTCAAACAAAATTTTGTTACAATTTTTGAATTTTTTGGAAAAAAAAATGGTGTCAGAGCAATTTTAATAATTGATTATGTCGCATGGCAAATAATGGTGTCAGAGCAATTTTAATAATTGATTATGTCTCATGGCAAATAAAGGTGTCAGAGCAATTTAATAATTGATTATGTCGCATGGTAAATAAAGGTGTCAG
>CAYLTM010000128.1:10878-11119 GCA_964386495.1 uncultured Leptospirales bacterium | reverse complement strand
CGTCAATAACAGGGAAAATATTGCCCCTCAAGTTTGCGAGACCTTTCAGGTATAACGGTGCATTTGGAATCGCAGTGATTTCAGGATACCTTACAATTTCTTTAACTTTACTGATCCCTATTCCATAAGATTCATTACTGATTTTGAAAATCGCCATTTGGGGATCATGACTAATCGTTGTCTCATATTTTTGATCTGATAAATCTGTCATATTTATTCCCCTTTAGTTTGTCTGTAATTC
>CAYLTM010000128.1:1828-10868 GCA_964386495.1 uncultured Leptospirales bacterium | reverse complement strand
CCTGATTCATACGTGCTATTCCTTCATCTTTTAAACGCCCCGGGCCTGACCGGAAATTGCTCACTTACATAGTCTGCAGTTCATCTGCCAAACCGGAGATCTCTTCAATAGCTTCCGCCAGTTCCTGCAAACCTTTTGATTGTTCTTCTGACGCTGATGCCGCCTGAGAAATAGATTCTGCTGCTGAAATCGCCGCCTGATTAATCTGTTGAACAGCGGCCTTTGCCTGGGTTATAGCAACTAAAGATTCATCTGAATTTTTTTGTATTCCCTTCGCGCCCTCCAGAACAATTTTCATTTCGTCTTCAATTATTTTAAGGTTTTCTGTAGATATTTTAGCGCGTTCAGTTTCATCTAAAGCCGTTTTCCCGGCAAGTTCAACATCCTGAGCCGATTTGCCGATCTGAAACTGGAGCTCTCTCACAAGATCTTTAATTTTATCAGCGTTTTCAGCGGATTCATTTGCTAATGTTCTAATATCTCCGGCTACAACAGAAAAACCTTTCCCATGTTCACCAGCTCTGGCTGCTTCAATCGATCCGCTTACCGCTAGCATATTGGTCTGAATAGTTACATTCATTATCATTTCTACAATTTTATCAATAAGTCGTGCCTTATTTTCAAGTTCCCTAATGTTAGTCGCGGCTTTAAGATTATTTTCTGAGGCAAGTTTTATGTTTGCAATTAATTCATCAGTGCTTGTTTTATTAGTGATGATAACTTTATTTAATTCTTCTGACATAAGCTGCATAGCTCCAGAATTTCCCTTAATCTGATTAGCACTCACTAAAAGATGATCTGAAAGTTCTGAGCCAAGTTTTGTTTCCTTTTCCTGTGTTTCCGCGGCTTGACTAATCTGTTCAACAGCGGTGGCAAGTTCTCTCGATGCCGAGCTAGCTTCTTCAATATTTGCTGAAAGCTGTTCCGACATCGAAGCGAGATTCTGTGATGATTTCTGAAAATCTGTAGTGTTCTTTAACTCCTCGGAAGTCTCGGCAAGCTCCTGAGCCGCTGAACCCATTTCTGCAAATGCTTTCCCTTGTTGATCTGTACCTTTTTTTGCCTGTTCGGCACTTGCCGATAATTGATCCGCTGCGGAAGCGACTGTTTCAGCCATTTTCAAAAATTCTTTGGCGTTTTGAAGGATATTAGCGACACCAGTTTCACTCTCTAATGTTTGTTTCTGTATTTCATTAACACCAACGGTAACACCTAATAATTCTTTAGTGATTTCCTTTCCTTTTTCCGCTTCTTTTTTGGAAAGCTCTCCAATATTATTGATCTCATTGACAACGCTTCTAACCGCTTCCTGTATCTGAGCAACGACATTCTTAATTTCTCTCGCGCTTTTTTCTGAAGTTTCAGCGAGATTTCTAACTTCATCAGCCACAACAGCGAAACCGCGTCCATGTTCTCCGGCTCTTGCCGCTTCGATAGCCGCGTTTAGAGCGAGAAGATTGGTCTGGTCAGCAATCCTCACAACCGCCTGAATAATGTTTCCTATTTCATTTGACTGATTCTCTAGATTATTCATAAGCTTTGCTGTTTCGAAAGAAACTATTACTGACGAATTCACACCGCTTATTAAATTATCAATTCCGCTTTTTGTTTCATTCACAAGATTTTTAAGGTTGTTAACTTTATCCAATGTGACCTTGGCTAAATTTGAATTTACTTGAGCGTTTTTTTCTATTTGTGCAACCGCGGCTCGGGATTCCTCTGACGCGGAAATTGTTTCTTCGGCTGTGACAGCGATTATCGACATAGATCTGTTGAGTTCTTCCGCTGCCCCGCTGCCCTGTTGAACACCGCTCGAAAGTTGTTCAGCGGCGGCGGCTATTCTTTCAGAAATCTGCTGTTGTTTCGCGAGAGTCTTAGCTCTTGCTTTTTCCTTTGCCAGACGTTTAGCTTCTTCCCTTTTTTGCAGCAGGTTCAGTTCCTCATCCCTGCTGACATTTAACCCTTTGGTCTTACTTATTTCATTACCTATTCTTGCTAAACCTTTACCAGATAATCCTGTTTGATAAACTGCTGCTTCCATTAATGATCTCCTATTGTGATTTTATAAAATTTCAAATTTATATTTTTTATATACAAATATATTCTTAAAACAAAGACTGAGAATAAACCCAAAAAAGGACTTTTTTACCATATTATATTTGGTCATTTTCAAGTATTAACTATAACTGCTATGGAGTAGCGAACACATCCAATTGACGCATGATAAATTGAATCATAAATACCTGCAAGCAACTGCCCAAAGGTCATCGGGCATATATGGTTTTACCAAGTACTCTGTAACACCAGCTTCTGAAGCCTTGTCTATTTTCTTCTGTTCGTTTTCAGAAGAAATCATCACCACCGGTACTGTCTCGTAACCAATGCGGAACTTTTTAACAAAGTCGAGTCCATTCATTTCCGGCATATTCATATCAACAAATATTAATTTGTAACTGCAATTACTATCAGCTATCATCTCTAAAGCATTCTTACCATTAATAGCTTCGTGAATATCCGACTCATTTATACCGTTATCTTCCAGAATTTTTCTTTGAGTCATTATCTGTATTTTAGAATCATCTATTAGTAGAATTTTCATTTACCATCTCCTTTAAAATATTTATAAATTCTTTTTCAATAATCTTTCCGTTTTCGATATTTTTTGCCGATCCTTCAATCGGAAAAGTTGTCGCCTCGGTCATGTGCTCAACATCTTTATTTATTTCATCATAATACAAAAGTTCTTCTTGAGTCATAACCACGGTCTGATTTTCAAGATCACTATTCATGGTAATCTTATCGCTCATATTATAATTGAGTTTTGAAATATTCTCAATATCTTGACACGCAATAATGTTGTATGACTTAAAATTGTTTATTGAAATTACCAAGCTCAGATGAGTATAGATGTCATGTTCGATTTTTTCAACAGTACCGCTGATATCTAAAAAATCTCTAAAGTCTTTGTTCAAAATTTCTTGAAGTTTATCAATTATAACAATATTTCTATCGAAAAAGTTATGTTCCGATATTATCAGTTCTTTTATAGCAATCGCGTCTTCGTATAATCCTTTAACCTTTTCTGCAAATTCCAGCTGCGACACTGACGCAACATTAACTTTAGATGCAGTATTCCATCCTTCATTCGCCTCATTTATCGATGTTTGAATATTATTCTGCATCTTCAGGTCAAAAACCGTTTCAGCAGATTTCGCCTGTTCTTTAAACTTAATTGATCGCGAAATATTAAGCGCGGAACCTTGTATGGCATTTTCGGAATCTTCCATCACATTTTCTGTGAGACGCTTCAAATCTTTTAGTCTATTTATCTGAATTTCTTTTCTTCTTATAACCAGACTATCCATCAAAATTATTCTGTTGTCAATTTCAAGAAGCTGGTAAAGAATCGGCTGAACTTTATTGATAGACTTTGAAAGCTCGTTAACCTTTTTTGTCATCAAATCAGAAGACTCCTGAGTAATAACACCCTTTTCACACAATTCTCTTATGAGATTATTGTGAAATTCCAGATTTGTATTCAGAATAATTGACGTGTGCAAAAACAAATTGTGCTGATCCCTAAGCTCCAGATTAATAGCTGCAATACTTTCAATTTTATTATGGAGCTTTCCGCTAATCTCCATTGACTTATCAATATACAGGATTGCACTTTCTGAATGAGATTTTCGAACTTTTGACGACTCATGCACTTTTTCAGCAATCTCTCCAAAATTATGTATTGCAATAAACAAATTTTTAGAAATTTCCTTCATAACCTTGCACCTCAATTTTAAGAATCTATGTAATAATCAGTTGTAATTGATTTTGATTTTTTGTTTTTGATTATCATTTTCAAAAAACTCATAATTATTACTAACTAATATACACTACAGGTTAACAAAAGTCAAGTATAATTTACTAATGTTAATACAATATTAGTAATTTTTCGGTTTTTTGTTTATTCAGGCTGTCGATTTACCTTCGACAGCCTGATCGGGTACAGGATGTACCCGTATTTTGCATGGTTTTAGTTTGAAAATCATGCAAAATGTGAGGAATTACTAATTTATTTCGGAATTCCGATATGTCGATTAATACAGGATGTATTAATCGACATCCTGAATAAAGCTTTTCATTATGAGTAGATTATGGAGCAAATTTTAATGCAGTATATGAAACGTTCATGCACAAGATAAAAATAATCAATCAACTAACCTTCTTTTCAATAAGAGAAGATTTTTCTTGCTCAAGTATAATATATTTATAATATGAGTTTATCGCGGAAACAATATTATCGTTATTAGTATTTATTATTTCCAATTCAGAACACTTTAAATCCAGAAAAATCTCAAGATTTTCCATTGGCACCTCATTTTAGAACGTAAACCATTATTATAGTATAATCAATGTTGAAAAAATTGTCAATCACCCAAATGGGTGAAATTTGCAAAACAAATGGGTGATTTATGTACCACCAAATGGGGTATATTGATATCACCCAAATGGGGGATCAACGAAACTATACAATATCGATATATTATTCAGGTCAATTATTTGATAACACTACAAATTTCACTTTACTTTTTATACCATAATTAAACACTCTACCACTAATATAGTATCTGCTTATAAATTGGTGATAATTATGACTCACCGCCGCATGGTGTGGCGGAGGAGCGTTTTACCCCCAATTTATGAACAATTACATAATATACTAGGGTAATAAAAAAATATGACAATTGGAAATAAGATTAAAAGAAGGAGAATTGAACTGGGTCTTTCGCAAATAGACTTGGGCACAAGAATGGATTCTACCAAATCGTATATATCACAATTGGAAAATTATCCTCCAAAGTCATTACAGGCAAAAACAGTTAGCGCGTTATGCAAAGCTCTTGAAGTTGATATTGATTTCTTTAATGATGCCATTTCAAGCGGTCAATTCAAAGTTTCACTCACTCTCGACCAGGAAACCAAAAACAAACTTGAATATATTTCTGAGAAAACAGGAAAATCCATATCAGAAATAATAATTGATTCTTTAAAACACATTAATGACCAGTTATAGGAATAAGATACCGCAATACCAAATATCGAGATTAATAAATTATCAATTGCAATTAAATTTTTCAAATTTTCGAAAGAATCTTCTATATATATATCCCACGAAGAGCAATGGATAAAGGTTCTTGCAATCTCCTAATTGAGAATATGCTTTATGAAACAAATTCAGCTTGCCTTTTTCAATGGTATAATCACCAATATGATATGATAAAATGATTCATTCGGAGGAACAATGTACTTTTTCCAGAAAAATAATATATCCATAATCACTGTATTGCTGATGATTATTTTCATGTTACCGGTATATTCACAATCTGAAAATAATAAACCCGTATTAAAAGAAAATGCCTATACTTCATATACAATCGATCTTACAATACTAAAATGGTATGCGAAAAAAGGTTATAATATCAATTACAGTTATGGATTCGATTCAACCGAGGAGGATGTTCTAGTTATTTCTTCATTTCCGGTGTTTCTCAATGAACTTTTCAATACTGAACCGGACGGAAAAGTCAAACACTATACACTTCAAACTGAATTTATTATGAATAAGGAATTTCTCGAAAGCACATCACCGCCCGAACTATATTTTCCAGCCATAGGAGAAAACTGGGAAATATTTGTAAATGGCAATCTGCTGCGAAGTGATATTTTTATAAAAGATGATGAAATATATTTATACAGGATTGTAAGAGGTTTAATAGTTCCAATAGACAGAAGCTATATAAACGCCTACAGTAATAAACTTGTAATCCATTTTGCGGGTAACGCTCCGACAAATAATTTTTTCAAAAAAAGCGATTTGGGATTTCCTTTGAGGTATGATTATTCAATCTTTGACATGATATCTTTAAAATGGTACACAAACGAATTTATAGAAATTTGCATCAATGGAATTTTTCTGCTGTTCGCATTCTTTTTTATTTATCTTTTCAAAATACGAAGAGAAAAATATTTTCTGTGTATTGGATTATTTTCATTAGCTTTCGCGCTACGTTTTACAACCCGTAGCTTCTTTATTCACGATCTTATATGGTATTCAGATATGGTATATAAAACAGAATACAGTTTAACTGTGATTCTTTTACCGTTATTATTATTATTCTTTCATAATATCATTTATTATGGAAAAAAAGTTCCGATCATACTGAAAATAATTTTCTTGATTAATCTTATATTTTCTATAGTAATGATTATGACTCCATACAAATACACGCCTTCGTTAATGCCGGTATTTTACTCTCTTCTTTTATTGACGGGAATATATTCTATTTATATGCTAACTTCTTCAAAATTTAAAAAAGAAATGAATTTCGCCTACAATATTTCTCGATATTACAAATATTACCTGATTATTATTTTTGCAGCCATGTGGGATTTTTCAGATGCAGTGTTTTTTAACACAGGTATCAAACTCATGGAAATAGGTTTGCTCATAATGTTTCTAGTAACAGCAGCCGGATTCATTAAAGAATTTTTTAAAAAGCATGATGAAGTAATGAATCTCAATACCGAACTGGCATTACAAAAAGATTCTTTTTACCGTTTCGTGCCGAAAAGTTTTTTAAGTATATTAAACAGGGAGTCTATTCTTGATGTGAAATTGGGGGACAACTCCCTTCAGGAAATGAGCGTACTTTTTACGGACATCAGATCATTTACCTCGATGTCAGAAATAATGACTCCAGAGGAAAACTTCCTGTTTTTGAATAGTTATATGCAGAAAATGGAACCGTCAATACGAAAACATGGAGGCTTTGTCGATAAATTTATCGGTGACGCAATTATGGCTTTATTCTCAAATTCATATGATGTCAACAGCCATAATGGATCAAATCAGATCGAAAAACATTCCGCGGAAATGGCATTAAACGCGGCAATAGACATGCGAAAAATATTAGCCGAGTATAACAGCAAGCGAATAAACAAAAATTTGAATCCTATCGATTTCGGTATAGGAATTAACACCGGCAAACTAATTCTTGGCACAGTAGGAAGTTCCGATCGTATAGACACAACCGTTATTGGAGACACGGTAAATATCGCGTCAAGGCTGGAATCGCTAACCGCGGAATATAAAACCTCAATAATAATTTCTGATTATACATATAGAAAAATTATCAACCCCGACCAGTACTTCATTCGCGAAATTGACACGGTTATTGTAAAAGGAAAAACAGAACCCATAATTATTTATGAAGTATATTACCTGGACAATGAGACTGTGTTGGACTTGAAGAAAAAAACTGAAGGGTTTTTAAAATTGGGTATAATCCATTATAAAATGAAAAGCTTCGTTGAGGCAAAAAAAGTTTTTAAAGAAGCACTTGCTATTTATCCCGAAGATAGTATTCTGCAGCTGTATCTCGAAAGATGCGAAAAATATATTATGAGTCCGCCGCCGGAAAATTGGATTGGAGCGATTAAACTTGTAAACTATAAGTAAACCGCATTACTCAAACTCTTTTCTGAATTTCATATATTAAGATTGACAATCAGTATATGTATCCGTTTAATGTAGTTCAAGAATTGTAATGGAGAAAATCAGTGGTTAATAATTATACAACTTTAATTCAAAAAAATGACTATTGGTGGACTGGGTGGATTGAAGAAATTCCAGGTGTGAACTGTCAGGAAGCGACATACGATGAATTATTAATAACTTTGAAAATCACACTTCAAGAAGCTCTGGATTTTAATAGACATGATGCAATATCTTTCGCTGGAAATAATTACAAAGAGGAAACAATTGCGCTTTGAAACGAAAAGATTTAATCCGACATCTTAATACACACGGATGTGAAATGCTTAGGGAAGGCGGCAGGCATTCTTGGTGGTATAATCCGACTTTAAACAGACGATCTGCAGTACCTCGGCATTCTGAAATTGATGAGTTGCTGGTAAAAAAATTTGCAAAGACTTAGGTATATCGCCAGCAAAATAAAATTATTTACTATAAAAAAAGGTAATTCATGAATATTCTTCAGGTAGAAGGTTTAGTAAAAAAGTTTCCAGAAGTCACCGCAGTGGATGACATATCTTTCAATATTGAAAAAGGGATCTGCTTCGGACTGCTCGGTCCAAACGGCGCGGGCAAAACTACGACAATCGAGATTATCGAAGGACTGCAGAATCCCACCAGCGGAAAAGTTTTATACAAGGGTCATGAACGCACGAGAAGTTTTTTCTCGGAAGTGGGCATTCAGTTTCAGAATACAGAGCTGCCGCAGTTTCTGACTGTAAAGGAAACGCTGCTGTTGTTCAGAAATTTCTATTCGAAAAAAACCGACATAGATTATTTAATACAGCTATGCTGTCTTGATGATATTCTTAAAAGAGATAACCGTAAAATTTCGGGCGGGCAGAAACAGCGGCTTCTTATAGCAATGGCGCTTTGCAACGAACCGGAACTCATTTTTCTCGACGAGCCGACAACAGGGCTGGATCCTCAGTCGCGCAGACATCTCTGGGAAATTGTGGAGACAATAAAGAAAGAAGGTCGCACAATAATTCTCACGACCCACTACATGGATGAAGCACAGATTTTATGCGATGTCATAGCCATTATGGATCACGGAAAAATTATTACAATGGATTCTCCTGAAAAGCTTCTGGGGCAGCATTTTAATTCTGTAACAATAATCATCAAGGATAATCCGCAGATTCACGCTGAAGGATTCCCCTACCCTTTCTACAAAATTGAGGATCACATAGAAATTCTCACAGAAGATCCCAATGTCTGCCTGAAGGAACTTATCGCGAGAAATATTGATCTCTCAGGCATAAGCATCCGTTCACAGAATATTGAAGATCTTTTTCTGAAGCTTACAGGTCACGACATCAGGAGTTAATATGCTATATAGAATATGGGTTTTATTTTTAGCTAGAAATAAAGAATTTTACCGCGATAAAGCGGCACTACTATGGAACTTAGTTTTTCCGATATTCATTATTGTCGGTTTCGCATTGATGT
>CAYLTM010000128.1:0-1818 GCA_964386495.1 uncultured Leptospirales bacterium | reverse complement strand
TCAGCGGTGATTCCAACACTACTGATAAATATTTATCTGAAGGCTTCAGCCGCCTAAAACAGATCAAGCATATTGAGCTGATCTATTTTGACGACAAAAACGAAGGTCTCCAAAAGCTGCATAATCACAAAATTGATTTGATGCTTGCCGTAAACGACGCGGATTATTCAGTGTCGTCGTCATCACCACGAGGTTACCTATCAGAGATTATCGTGAAATACGCGTTTACGTCAACCGATACTTTTGGTCTAAACAAACTTTCCGTCAATTCAAACGAAGTCAGCTATGTGCAGTGGCTCTTCCCCGGAATTATAGCAATGAACATGATGTTCTCGGCGCTCTTCGGTGTCGGTTTCATTCTCGTTCGCTACAGAAAAAACGGCGTGCTAAAACGGTTCTCGATAAGCCCGTTGCGTTCATACGAATTTTTGACCGCACAGATAATCTCACGGCTCTGCATAATTCTGGTTACAACAATTCTGGTCTATGCCTGTATAGCTTTCATTTACGGTTTCAGATGCAAGGGCTCATATCTGCTACTGCTGTTGTTTTTCGCGGTGGGCGCGTTCTCCATGATTTCCATGGGACTTTTAATAGCCGCAAGAAGTTCCAGCGAAGAATTCACCGACGGCATAATGAATCTCATAACATGGCCGCTAATGTTTTTATCGGAAGTCTGGTTTTCTCTCGAAGGAGCGAAAGACTGGGTTAAAACGGCCTCCAGGTTTTCGCCACTGACATATCTCACAGAAGGTGCGAGGATGATTATCAACGACGGGGCGGATTTCAACGATGTTAAATTTCACCTTCTCATAATGGGCGCGATGTCGCTGGTGTTCCTGACCGCAGGGTCGATACTCTTTAAATGGAACAAGAGCTAATAGAAATTTGCTTGATCACATATCAGATCATAATTATTCTGCCTGATAATTATTGAAACATTGGAGAGTATTATGATTAAAGTTAATGAATATTTCAACGGCACGGTAAAATCTCTTGGTTACGAAACGGCTGAAGGTTCCGCGACAGTCGGTGTAATGGCTAAAGGCGAATATGAATTTGGAACATCTTCACAGGAAATTATGACTGTCATTACAGGAAAACTTTCTGTAAAATTACCCGACACCACCGAATGGAAGGAATTCACAAATGGTCAGTCCTTTGTTGTTGAGAAAAATCAAAAGTTTCAGCTAAAAGTTCAAGAAGATTCATCATACTTATGTTTATATAAATAACTTAATACTAAAGGAAAACAACATGAAATTTTTAGTTAGGCTTCTCATAAGCTCGTTAATAATTATTGGATGTTCGTTTATTCTTCCGGGAATACACATCGAAACATTTTGGACAGCGATAGTTGTGGCAATTGTACTTGGTATTCTTAACACCGTAGTACGGCCGATACTAGTATTATTAACAATCCCGGTGACCATATTCACGTTGGGGCTTTTTCTAATAGGCATCAACATCATAATAATCGAACTTGCAGATTTTCTGGTTTCTGGTTTTACAGTTGATTCATTTTTATGGGCATTAGCCTTCAGTTTATTAACTGGTGTTGCTAACTGGATAATCAACAGAAAGTAAACAAACGGATATCATTATCACTGTTATAATTAGTAATATCCGCAGAACAGGCTTCTTAGTTTAACTAGTTTTCCATCTGCCTAAAGCACTCAATACAATTTTACGAAGATATTTGCACGAATTCGCCGTCTACCCTCCGGTGAATTCGTCCGTTGTCGGAAAATAATCTTCTCTGGCACCTTTATTTACAGAAAAATCACATATGTGGCAAATCTGCATAGTTACGCAAAT
>CAYLTM010000127.1:10544-11258 GCA_964386495.1 uncultured Leptospirales bacterium | reverse complement strand
CGGTTTTTCCAATAATTTGTTCCATCGATAGTTCAAGGATGCGTGCGAACTCTTCATTGCAGCAGATGTATCTTCCATCGGTGTCTTTTATAAAAACAGGAACAGGAATATTGTCAATGACTCGTTTGATGGATAAGAATGAGTTATGTATTAAGCAATTATTTTTCATATAGTTAAACTTTCACGCCTTCTATAGCATTCGGATTTTTTATAAAACCGCTTACCGATAAAAAATCAACATATATGTTGAATAATATGGGGTCGATACCAAGTTCTTTGTCATTCAGATACTTTTCCTTTATAGTCTGTAAGATTATTTCGACATCTTTTTCTTCACCGTCATCCTTTCCTTGTAGTGAATCAAAAATATCTATTATCTCAAGTACTTTGTTCGGGAAATATGTAAACGCGTTATTATATGCCACGTCGAGAATATTGTATGTAATAAAACTTTTGGTATATTCCATTGATCTAGAGGATTCCCGTTTGTCAACAAACTTGCTGGTAAATGTTTTATTCTGTTTAAAACCAATATTTGATCCATAGTAATCGTGATGAAGCAGTGACGCTGAAACAACTCCCCACGAAAATAATTTTGATTTTACAAGCATATTATAGCCGTCGAAAACATGACGAACTACCTTCGAAGGATCATATTGATCTTCTTCATCATGGTATTGTATGTTCGGAATTTTTCCAATGTCATGTAGAAAT
>CAYLTM010000127.1:10011-10534 GCA_964386495.1 uncultured Leptospirales bacterium | reverse complement strand
GACAATTTCCAGTGACAGTCTTTGCGTTTCCTTAGTTACTTTATTATAATATGGTGCGAATTTCCTATCGAAGTACGCACGCATTTTTTTTATTTCATTTGAATACCGCTGGAAATAACTGTTGTAAAAAAACATAAATGATATATAGCGGATTAATATACGGTTCATGTGGTTCTGTGTTTCAGAACCGGTTTGAATATTTTCTAAATTAGCAAGATCTCTGAATGTGGATTTTCCTTTTGTCATTAAATCTATAAGGTTGATTACCTGCTGATTAGTTTCACTCACAAGGCGTTTTAAGAAACCGGAATCTTCATCGTTATCGATGTCTTCCTCAAGTGAAGCTTTGTTGATGCAAAGAGTGCTGGTGAATAGCTTCTCAGTTTCACTCATAGTGCTGCTGTCCAGCTTGATACCGTTTTCCATCATTCTCACCATTTTATGGTTATTATGACGAACAACAACAAGTCTGTCCATTTTACTCATCTGCTTTGATTCGGACATTATATCCGCGTATACCTTA
>CAYLTM010000127.1:9131-10001 GCA_964386495.1 uncultured Leptospirales bacterium | reverse complement strand
CCTTATCTTCTTGAAAAGGTTTTCGTTCTTTAATTACCTTTTTTTCAAACTTATAATCCGGCATTTCGTAATCATTTTTGGCGGCTATTACAGTTGTTTTCTTTACAACTTTAGCGTTATATACGGTTTTGTCGATATAAAAATTCATATCAAGACTTTTAAGATAATTGTCAAAATCTTTAGGTGGAATAAAACTAAATGACCCGTCGTTTTTCATACGCTGCAAGGGAATTTTTTTATCAACAATTAAAGGCAGAATTTCCCTTACTTCTACAGTTGATAATATCATATGTTCTTTAACTTCAGATGCCATAGTTACCTACCTTGAAATTTTAACTATCTTCATATTTATAAAGAAACAGAAAATAGAAATAAGCTCTAGCTTAATATAATGTAATATACTTATAAATTGTCAATTAAACAATAACCACAATTGGTTATTTCGCAGATTTTATTGATTTTTTTTTATTTCATAAAAAAAACACGGTGATTTTTACCTCACCGTGTTTAATAACTTAAGTTAAAAAAGAGATTTATGGTTTAACTATAACCGCTGTATGTCCCCATCTATTGGTCGGCATAGTAGCTTTTGCAGTCCATGCACCCATATTAGCAGCATTCATCATTAAGCACTGGTTTGAAGCTCCAGGATGACCTGCTATTACAGTCGCGGTATTTCCACCGATGTAATAAATATCGCCATTGCTCAATATTACCGCACTTCCAAATGCAGTCGGTCCAGGTAATGAAGGTCCCGCAACCCATGTGTTAGCAGCAACAAAAGGAGCCAAAACATACTGAACAGTAAGAGCTACTGCGGTTGGAGTCCATACAGTAGGAGTCACTGTTATACAGCTGCCCGTTACGCCT
>CAYLTM010000127.1:6311-9121 GCA_964386495.1 uncultured Leptospirales bacterium | reverse complement strand
TACGCCTGTAAATGTAGCAAGACCACCGATTGTAAAAATAATTGATGGTTTGCTGGCATCCGAAGGTGAATAAGCTATCATTGAACTTCCGGTTCTAGCAGCACTAAGCGGTAGAAGTGTTTGAGTAGCATTTGTATTACTTGATGTTATATAAGCGTTATGAGTAACTGCCGCCACTGCCGCTGCAGAACGACCACCACTGTGGTAAATTACACCATTAAGTAATGCCGCAGCTCTTTCCGCACCTGCTGCTGCAAGAACAGCTTTAGTTGACCATGTGTTTGCAACAGGATTGTAAGCTTCATTAGCTGTTGATGCCGCAAACGCAGTTGCTGCAGCCGCTGTTGTTCCGCCAAGAACATATATAGTTCCATTGCTGTTAATCGCTGCAGAATTTGATCTTGCAGTATAACCTGTTGTAGACCCTGTTGTCCATGTATTTGTCAGTATGTCATAAACTTGAAGGGTTGTGTTTATCGCTCCGGCAGATGTAAAACCGCCAAACACGAATATTTTTGGACTACCGCTAACTGTAGCGGATTCCGCAGCCGCAAAACTGACAGCCGTAGGTAAAGTCGTTACAGATGAGAACCATGTATTAGTATCAGGATCGTAAAGATCTACTTGTCCTATTGGTGCAGTATGTGTAGCCGCTGTACCGCCAAGAACCCAAATTCCTCTAAGTTTTTGAGCATCAGACGCTGTTGGTCCGCTTGATCCGCCACCTGATCCGACTGGTGAACCAAAAACTGCTACAGTGTCTGATCCTTCTCCCTTCGCGTTATAAGCTGTAACTATATAAAAATACGAATTGCTATTCACAAGACCCGTGTGTACGTATGGCGATGTTGCCGTACTGGTAATTAATGATCCTGTTAATTTTGTAAGAGGAAGTGAATTTGAATAATATAGTTTATATCCAATAGCTCCGCTTACCGGACTCCATGAAATTGTATTCTGAGAATTTCCGGCTACGCAAGTTAATCCAGCTACAGTACCAGCTATTGAAGTCGATGCTTCTTTTGATTCAACACTTTCCCCGTTAGAAACGACCGTTGTAACAACAACAAAATATTCTTTTGTTCCATCAAGTCCAGTTACCTGATATGGAGGAGCGATAATATCAGAAATTTTTGTTCCATTAGATTTATTAACACCAGTAGTTTTTCCATAGTATATGTTGTGTGACTTATAACCGGTAGAATTAATTGGAGTCCAATTAACTATAAATCCGGTTGTAGTTGCAGTAACAGTAACATCCTGTGGTTCTCCAGCATTTGGAATCGCAAATCCGATGTCCGAATCATCACTATCCTCGCTGCCGTCATTTGCCGCGGCAACATAAAAATAGGCTGAACCAACTTCTAACCCTGTATGAGAGAATGTAATCAAACCTTTGTCTGGTTCGACTGTTCCTTCAAAAACGCTGACTCTTGTTGTGTCTTCAAGTTTAGTTTTAATAAAGTCTTCTTCTTTAGCTTTCTCAAGCGCTTTTTCTGAAGCTGTTGTTCTTTCAGTATTAACTTTATCGACAACCTTAATCAGGATTATACTGGCATCTTCTTCGATACCATCCTCTATAGAGATTTTATTGGCAGATTTAATAAAATCTCCTGCCTTATCATCTTTGTCTTCTTTTTCATTTTTATAATCTTTTTTAAAAGTTGGTCCATTATTTCTGAAATATACTTTATACAAAACAGCATCTTCATTGTCTTCCCATGTAATAGTATTACTTTGACTGCCTGCTTCCACCTTAATTTCAGGTGCTTTGATTTTTGATCCGTCGTCATTGCATGAATAAAACCCAGGGGTTACTATAACTGCAGAGACTAACATCGCAAAAATCCAAAAACGGTTTTTAATTATCTTTTTCAAATTATTCATTTTCATTATTTATATTACTCCTTTTTAGATTATTTTATAGTTACAGCCGCATGTCCCCATCTTGCAGTGGTCATCGCAGTTTTAGCTTCCCAGGCAGCTCCTGTTCCCATATTTGACTTTATACATTGAGATGAAACAGCAGACGAACCTGATGCTCCTCCGAAATAATAAACATCTCCTGTGGTTCTGATTAATGCAGCCGCACCAAAAGCTGTTCCGGTGTACACTTCCTGCACCGGAAATAACTGTGAATACTGTAGTGCCCTGTAGAATATATGCTCCAGTAGCTCCAGTTATCGGCGTAGATATCCCGCCAAGAATCCACATAACTGGTGTAGCACTTGACGATGTCGGTTTATATATAATTAACTGATGTCCTGTTTTCCCAATTGTAAGAGGAACTAGATTTATCGAAGCCGCTGTTGCCAGCACATTAGTCGTGTAGATTAAACCAGCATGAGTAACCGCGCCTACAGCCGCACCTGATCTTCCACCGCTGTTATATACTACTCCATCTAATAATGCCATGGCTCTTCCTGAACCGGCTGTTCCGAACGCTAATTTTGCCGTCCATGTATTTGAAACAGGATCATATTCTTCTGATACAGTGGAACCTGCCCATGCAGTCGCGGCAGCAACAGTTGTTCCGCCCATAGTTATTATTTTTCCGCCTACGTTTAAAGCTCTGATGTTCGCTCTTGGAGTAAAACCGGCTGCTGATCCGTAGCCCCAAGTGTTTGTAGTAATGTCATATATCTGCACATAAGCTGATACATCACCATTACTTTTTAAACCGCCAATTACGAACAATTTTGGACTGCCGTTAACTGTGGCACTTTCAACACCGGCAAAACTAACCGGAACTGGAAGGGTTGTTATATTATTATACCATGTGCCGCTTTCCTGGTCATATAGATCGACAC
>CAYLTM010000127.1:4914-6301 GCA_964386495.1 uncultured Leptospirales bacterium | reverse complement strand
ACACCAGAAACCGCACTCGAAAAACCAGTCGCGCCTGCTGCCGAAGTTCCAGTTAATACCCAGATACCACGAAGTTTTTGAGCTGTCGATGCAACCGCGCCTACACTACCGGATGAACCCGTTGCATTACCAAAACCCATTACTGATACTTCACTTTCAGCTTTGCCGTTTTTTGATGTAACTACATAAAAGTAGGCTGTTCCTGATGTAAGTCCACTATGAACATATGGTGACGATACATTTGCCACTGAATTTGAATCTTTTGTTACTGGAATAGTAGTTGACCAATAAATATTATATGCCGATGCACCAGCTACCGGTGTCCAGCTAATAGTATTTTGTCCAGATATAGATGTTACAGTAACGCCTGTTACTATTTCCGGCAATGCCGTTGAGACTTCTGTTGTTGGTACTCTTTCGCCGCCTGAAGTTAGAGTTGTTATTACAACATAATACGTCGCATCAGCCAATCCTGTAAAACTTTTTGGAGATGACGCTACATTCGTAACTTTAACAACATCAACATCATCAGCCGTATCCTCTGTATTATTCGAAGCTTTTAATTTCTTCACGTCAATACCAGGAGCTGTTGAATAATAAATATTATGTGTTTTGTAAGTGACCGATCCTGTAGCCGTCCATGATACTGTAAATCCGCCTGTTATTGCTGTAACCTTGACTTCTTTTGCTGTATCAGCTGAAGGAATAGCAAATCCTAAATTTGAATCGCCGCTTTCTCCAATATCATTTTTTGCGCGAACAACATAGAAATACGGCTGACCCAAAGGCAAGCTTTCGTGAATATACTCAACTTCCTTGACGACTTTACTGTCTGTAACTTCCTCACTATCCTTTTCTACAGTGATATTCGGAATTAAAGACGCTTTTTTTTCATCAAAAGGGTATTCATTGGTATAATAAATATTATAATAGTCGGCTCCGTCTATTTCCGCCCACTTAATAATATTAGCCTGCACACCTTGTTCAACGACAATTACAGGTGCGGAAGGTTTTTCATCTTTATTAAAAAGATCACATGATGTAATCCCTAATAAAGCCATCGAAGATATTATAACCGTTAAGGTTAATTTTTTTCGTAAAAACATCTCGGACAAACTTTTAATCATTTTTTCTCTCCTTTTCTTTTAAAATCTTATATAATTTAATATTTATTAAATTCTGTATAATAATCCAATATTTGCACTTAAATTGGAATAAAAGCCATCATTCTGGGGTACTACAATCAATCCTGCAAACGGTCGGAAAAATAGAGACTCCGATAATTGCATATCAACCCCAAAGTAAACCGAACTTTCTAAATTAAAAACATTGCTCTTTTTTGTATCGTCTGCCTTATTAACAATAATGTAATTTACCCCGATTCCGC
>CAYLTM010000127.1:0-4852 GCA_964386495.1 uncultured Leptospirales bacterium | reverse complement strand
ATGGCTGAAAAGAGAACATTTTATAAGACAAATCTGATGATGTCTCAGATTTGATAAAAAAATATCTTAAATCAAAACCTATCCTTGACTCTTCAAAAAAATCCGGAAAGTATTCCGCTAACAGAGAGGCGTTATAACTATTTTTATATTCCCCGCTATTTTTACTAAATGGTATATGACCACCTACTGTTAAGCCAAGGTACATGTCATTTAATTCTGATGATCCTACATTATGACTCGTTCCATAGTAGTCATTATTATGTACTCCAATACTTTTATGATTAAAATTAATATTCAAAATATCCTTTGTATCAATTTTTTTTTCTGAATTAGATCTAAGTGACATTATAAGGCTTCCTGCATCTTCCTTTATAATTCTACCTTCATAAGTGCTGTTGTCCCTTAATTTAACAATTACACCTATGTTTTTTAAATTGTTCATGTCCTTTTCTATTTTGACGATATCATTTCCTGAAATCTCTTTATTCTTTCCAAAAGAATTTCTCGTTTTTTTCCCATTAACTCCATCACTTATGCTTCCAATAAAAATACTTCCGTCATTCAGAAATATCACATCAGCAAAAATGGCTTTGTTAAATATGAAACAACAAGCAATGGTAATTATTACATAGAAAAGTTTTGTTTTCATAATGTGAAAATATAGCTTAATAATTCATTATAGTCAATAACCAGTTTTGGTTATTTTTTCTATTTTCGGGAATATAATTTATGCGGTTACTACCATGGTATTATATGTATGATTTAGATATGAAAAATAGTGTAGTAGGAGAAATTTGTTGTGTCTTTTACGGAAAAAATATACTACTGCATTGATTTCCATTTGTGAGCTAATTGATTTACTTCGCTGATATTTTTCAAACCGAGTTTTTGTTTGATATTTTTCTTGTGGGTTTCCACGGTATTGGGTTTAATGTTGAGTTCAGCTATGATATTTCTTGTTGAATAACCAGCACCGATTAGCGAAAATATTTCCTTTTCACGGTCTGTTAGTCTGTCGATTTCATTGGAATGTGCGGCTGACTTACTATTTATTAGATTATTAACTATTTGACCGGATATATTGCTGCTAATGTAAATTTCGCCACGTAAAACAAATTCTATCGCCTCGATAATTTTTTCAGATGCCTCAAATTTCGCCACATAACCGTTGGCACCAGCCTTTAAAGCACGTTCAACGTTGTATGTGTCCGAAAACATTGATAATACAACAACCTTTACAGGGATTTTTCTGCTATTAATACTTTTTATTAGGTCAATACCTGAAACATTTCCTTTGAGAGAAATATCAACAATAGCAACGTCTGTCTGGTTATCCGCAAGATACGACATCGCGTCATTCGCGGAATCTGTTTCTTTAACAACCTCAATCATTTTGTCTGATTCCAGAATCAGTCTAATCCCCTGACGCATTAAAGGGTGATCTTCAACAACAATTATTTTAACATTATTAGTCAGCATAAAAAAAATCCTTTAAAAATTTAGATCATTAAGATTGTACTATTCAAGTAATGTGTCAGAGTAGTAATGGTTTATAATAATCATTGTTGGGCGAATAGTCAATAGCCAAAATTGGTTATTATTCATTATTAAGAATTTTTATTTTGACAACGAATTTGTTGGGTTTTTGGCGAAACAATAATTCAGCACCGATGATGTCCGCACGGTAAGCCATGATCTTTTTACCGAAACCGGTCGAACATATGTATAACGAGGATAAATTATTGTTGTCCCTAATGTTATTTTTGATTTTGAAAACGTATAGACTGTGAGGTTTTGCTGCGGTTATGCTGATATTTCCATCGCCATGTTTTATAGCATTGACAAGAGCTTCCTTGATAATTAAATAGATATTCTGTGCGACATAATTATCTGAAAAATTGATATATTTATCTAAAGTGTAATTAATCTCAATGTTGAAGATATTTTTTGTAGTATTTATGAGCTCTTCCAAATTCACACTTAGATTATCAATGCCTTCGGGATCTGACATAATGTTTTTTGAAATATTTTTTATTTCGAGAATGGAGCTTTTTACAAGTTCTAAAATAGTACGCATTTTATCTAAACCGGAATAATCATTTTTTTCAAAAGCTTTATAGAGGGTGTTAACCAGTATTGCTATATATGAAAGATTCTGTCCAACGCCGTCGTGTAAACTGTAATTAATCGACTGGTTATTCTGTTCGATAAGCGAAAGCATTTCTTTCTGCGTTTCTGTCCGCTCGGTAATATCCATCGCGAGCGAAAGGATATATTTTTCACCATCGGTTTCAAGCACGACTGATGAATAGAGTAAAGTGAGGTTCTTCCCATTTTCAGTACGGACTAAAATCTTTTCAACTTTATGGGATGATGAATTATTTGCTTTTGATATAACTTGTTCTGAAATTTTTAAAGAAAATAAACCGAGAATGTCGGGGGTTTTACCGATCACGAAATCTCTAGAATATCCCAAAATGTTTTCAAAGGAATTATTGATATCGATGTAGGTAAGGTCGTTGATGTTATTGATGCTCGCTATCATTGGACTTATCAAAAAAGCCTTAGTGAATTTTTCTTCCAGACCCTTGATCTTTTGTATCTTTTTTTCTAGAATATCATTAAGGTTTTTGTTGATGTTTTTCAGATCGTCTTTGGATCTTTTAAGACGAATGTGATTCTTCACCCTTGTCTGGAGAATGATTTTTTCAAAAGGCTTGGTGATGTAATCTACCGCGCCAAGCTCGAAGCACTTGACGATATTTTCCGAATCATTTTTCGCGGAAATCATAATAACAGGGATGTCTCGTAAATTTCGATTGGATTTGAACATCGCCAGTAGGTCGAAACCACTGACATTCGGCATCATGATATCAAGCAATATTAGGTCGGGGCATTTGGTTTGTGCAAGTTTATAAGCGTTGGTGCTGTCGTTGCAGATTATTATTTCACAGCCTGTTTCTTTAAGGTTTTCCGCTATTACCATTAAATTGCTGGTGGAATCATCTATAATAATAATTTTGGAGTTTTTCACTGAGGTATCCCGGGCTGATTGTAAATAAAATATATACCGCACCCTTGCGGGCACGGTACATGTTTTTACTAATCTTTCTGATCTTTAATGTAAGCGAAAGCTTCTTTAACTTCGTCGCCGTATTTCAGAAATTCCGCGGCAGTCGGATTATCGCGAACTTTCTTTTCAACTTCCTGAACCTTCACAAATATCGCGTCTATTGCTTTGGTTGTTACCCACACATCAAGTGTTTTAGGAAGATTAGGTTTATTGGATTTACTATAATAACTGTAAACATAATCAACTCCATTTACCAAATAACCCCATAATTCCTGTGTTGAGAAACCAATAGCTTCTATTTTAGTGTTCAAAACTGTTTGAATGATAGGAAAAAATACATCATATAAAACCTGACCGGCAATTTTTTTCAGATATTCCGTAGCAGCATATTCTGATTTAACTTCCGCTGCGTCACCTTTAGAAACTGGAACTATTCCTTTTAAAATATCCATTGCTTTTTGGATGTCAAGCTCGGAAATTTTTGTTTTGAATACTTCACCCGCTTGTTCTTTTACAGCTTTTTCGGCAGAACGGTTCATACTAAGTATAGTTGTTTGAACAAGCTGATTTAGTGTTTGAGTCGGTTTGCCAATAAAAGCGAAATAAAGCTTTAAACCATCATCTATGCTAGCTGTTGTAATCCATAGATCGAATTTCACCTTACCAAGCTCAGTAATGGCAGTATTCGCATCATCAGGCAATAATACGATCGGTGTACCTTCCCCTTTACCGGTTACAACACCTTTATAGAAACCGTCATCGGCACCAAGTAAGTCAACCGCGCCGTCTATACCAAGATAGAGAGCGTCTTTAAGAGCTTTCACGATAGTATCTGTCGTAGGTATGCTTGAACCAGCGTCTTCACCAAGAAAACTCAAGTCGCAGCTTACCAGAGAAAGTGACAGTAACACTGTCATAAATAATGTAGAAATCTTTTTAATGTTCATTAGAATGCTCCTTGCGGATTAATTTATTGTATCGTAGGAACTTCATAAATTTGTGATTCATAAAGTTGCTCTGACACATTTATGGTTAAAATAGTCAATTATCGAAAAAAGTCAAGCATTTTATAGGAACAAGGTTTAATGCGGGGAACGGGTGAGAATTAATTTTCGGGTATATGTTAATTAATAGTTACACGTCCCCAACCCACGAAGGGACTTTGGACTTTGATGAGAAAATATTTATTGTGATTTTTCTCAGATAGTTTATAAATTCTATAACAAAGGTTATTAGATTTGATCTTTCAAGTCCCCCATTGGGCTTGCACTGCTTGTACTGAGCCTGCCGAAGTGAGCCAGTCGTCTATGATTTATCGAAAACAATGATTTTAAGAACCTACTTAATATCCGTAATGTCTTGAATAGGCAACCCCGTTATATCGGAAATATCTTCAAGAGGAAAACCTTTTACAATCATTTTTTTTGCAGTCTGTAATTGATTGGCAATTATACCTTCCTTGATACCTTCCAAATCACGGTAGACTTTTAAACTGTTTTCATATTTCCTGCGCTGCTCTTCGGTTAAGTTCGATATCTCAGGCAGCAATTCATTTAAAAAATCCAGCAGTAAATCCTTACTTGCTTCTTCGCCGAACAGTTTTTTAAAACCAAAGTCTGTGTATGGATTTATATATTTCGCACTCATAATTTCTTCTCTCTATATAATGAAATTAATATAATCATTATGAGTAGTCAAGAATTATTAATTCTGCGACTATTCTTTTGTGTTTTAACACAATTCACTCAATCACCCAGTCTTTAATTTCGCCGGTCGCCT
>CAYLTM010000126.1:7089-11407 GCA_964386495.1 uncultured Leptospirales bacterium | reverse complement strand
GAAGAACCTGCTGTGTATAATTATAATCGCCCGGTAAAAAAAACAAAGAAAGATAGTCGGCTTTTACCGCTAAAATTACGATCTGGCTGTCTTTCAGCCTACTCTGGCACCATTAATTTGACAATTTTTTGAAAAAAATACCGAATGGACGGTTTTTTTGTTGACGATTTAAATAGATATCGATATATTGTTTTAATCACATGAGTGATATCATTATTAAGGGGTTAAAAAAATGAAAAAAACTTTATTTCTATTTGTTATTCTTTTCGCGATGCTGATTCCAGCTTGTGAAGATATCGATAATGCAACTTTAACAGACGAAGAAGTCGTAATGCTTGATACTCTGAAAGGTTCAATTGTTGGCAGACCGACAATCACATCCAGGTACCCTGCTGTGAGTGGAACTAATTTCCCGATTTCAGATTACATTACACTTGTTTTTAACGAAGACATGAATGCTAGTACAATAAACACAAACACAGTAAAAGTTTACAGAAACAGCAACAACGAAGTTGTTCCAGGTAGAATAGTTTATTCAGCTGGTGTAGCTACGTTCAAACCGATATTCAAATTCTCTTTCACTACAAGCGACAAGATTCAATCCGGTTTAAAACAGGATGAAACTTACAAAGTTGTTTTGGACACAGCTAACATTAAAGACGTTCAGGGTGAAGTTTTAAACGCGACTTCTACTTGGACTTTTAAAACCGCTGATCTTGATTTTGGTATCTACTTTATGAATTCTGACGGCGAAATCGAAAAATCGGTTGCTGGAAGAACTAATCAATTTTTTGACAAATCTAAACCTACTTTAGTATATGTACACGGCTGGCAGAAAGGTTCTTCAAAAGCAGATTTCGGCAGAGAATGTCCATTCTTTATCAACAGTAAGTTCATCAAACAGTTAAACACTGCAACTTTGTGGAAAAACAAGGGCTGGAATATTGCGATTTTCTATTGGTCACAGTTTGCTGATGAAGGCGAAGTAAAAGACGCTCAGGCAAAGGTTTACAAAGCAGACAACGACAGAAAAGACATGAGATATTCTATCAGAAACGCTACATATAAATATTATTTGAATAACACTAAGACTATGACTGAACTTTTCTATGACAACTACACACAGGTTTTCTCTGGTTACAGCGGCGAAATAAGAATGGCTGGTCATTCACTTGGTAATCAGCTTGCGACATCTTTAATGTACAAAATCAGTACTAACGTGAAAAACGGTGTAATCTCATCTACTTATATGCCTAAAAGACTTGCTATACTTGATCCATTTTTCAGCAACAGTTCTGAAGCGGCTTGCGGTAACAGATACCCTGGTGAAGTCTGCAGAACCTGGATAAAAGAAATGCTTCCTAGAGACAAATTTGCTTTTGAATATTACAAGAGCTCTATGCTTGGCGGACTTATCGGTGATGAAAATAAAGACGAAAGAAAAATGGCAACATTCATTAAACTTAACCCGACATTCATGGGAACTTTCGACCAGGCTGATCAGCATTGCTACGCCTACGCTTGGTACACAATGTCTATAGCTGCAACTGTTCCAACAAATGTTTCCGGTGCTGTAATAGGCGCGGCTGCATCTAACGACCAGGTTAAGGCTACATCAAACTGGAGTTATACTACTAATGCTTCCATCGCTTCTCCATATCTTTGGAATAACGACGGTAAGAAAACTGCAGCTACAACTGATGATTATTTTACTAAAACTTCCGGTGTCAACTAACAAGGATGGCGGTTTAACTTTGATATTCTGACTTCTTAAATTTTGAGCCCGCGGTTATGCCGCGGGTTTTTTTATTGCATAAAATCTTTTAACCTTTCCGAATGACTCAAAAAGCTAAAAAATTAATACAAGGAAAATGATTATGCTGATTAATGCAGTTATAAAAACCGACAAAGGGAACATCAAAATTACGTTATTTGCCGATAAAGTTCCATATACGGCAGCAAATTTTGTAAATCTTTCAATGAAGGGATTTTACAACGGTTTGAAATTTCACAGAGTTATAGAAGACTTTATGGTTCAGGCTGGATGCCCCAATGGCATCGGTAACGGCGGACCCGGATATAAATTCAAAGATGAATTCGTTGCGGAACTGAAACACGATAAGCCGGGGATTTTATCAATGGCAAATGCCGGACCGAATACTAACGGCAGCCAGTTTTTTATAACACATGTGCCGACAGCATGGTTGAACGGTAAGCATACCGTTTTCGGATCAGTTGTCGATTCAGAAGATATCTCAGTTGTAAATTCCATTAAGCAGGGTGACAAAATTTTATCAATCGATATTGAAGGTGACACCGAAGAGCTTTTTGCTAAAGCCGCCGATAAGCTGACTGAGTGGAATTCGATTCTTAAAATTTAATGGTTTCCTGTGTGCAGAATTTTTGACAACCGCTTGGAGGAATATTGAATACAATTTTCGGATATAGCTATAATCTGGTGACCCGCGACTTTATGTTTAATATCGGCGGCTTGGGATCTCTAACATTTTTGATAACAGCATTTTTATTTATAGTATCAATATTATTAGCGGGTGATGAACTGTTCTGCACATTTAAGATATTTATTAAAGAACCGTTTCCCGTCAAACATACCCATAAAAAAGACAGGCTGCGGTTGCTCCTGAAATATGGTTTTTTACAAAAAAAACCATTATACAGTAAGTATTCCGCGTTTATGCATTTGTTAATCACGATAGCTGTTCTCGGTATGCTGTTTATTTTCTTTTTGTTGATTATTCAGGTTGGTATAGTTGAATTAATTTTTAAAAAAAACTTCATCATTGGTTATCCGTACATTGTTTTTACATTTTTAGAAGATTTTTTTCTTCTTCTTTTTCTCATCGCTATCTTTCTGGCATTTTATCGAAGGGTGATTATTAAACCGGAGAATTTGAAAACATCCGGGTTAGATAGGATGTTTTTGTTGTTTTTAACAATCATCATTCTGTCCATAATAACGGATAAGGCTTTACGAATCGCTATAACAGGGTCACCTGAATTTGAAATCCCAGCTTTCATTAGTTATAACGCCGCTGGAATATTATCAACAATTTCAAATGTTTTTGGCACGGAATTTATGGTTGTCTGGCACTATATTAATTGGTGGTTCTCGTTATTGCTGTGCCTGCTTTTTATTACAGGTATGATGTTCGGCAAATCTAAACACATAATCAATTCACTGATTTCTATATATACCGGGAATCCGGAGAATGAAAACCCTTCACAAAAATTTATAATCCCCATGTATAATAAGTCTCAACTAAACACCGGTAATTATTTCGGAAAAAATGAAATAACAGATTTCACCTCTAGAGATTTCATTGAAATTGAGAGCTGCGTATATTGCGGGAAATGCAGTGATTTTTGCCCGGCGTTATTGTCGGAAATGCCGTTGTCTCCGCAGGAGGTTATGCGGAACCTGAAAAAATGCTTAACCGGCAGTATTGTAAATAATAAAAAAATGATGTCAAATGATGTTATTGATGATTATGTTGAACCAGAAGCTATCTGGTCGTGCTCATCATGCGGAAATTGCGCTGAAATCTGTCCTGTAAGTATTAACCCGATGCAGAAACTCAATGATATGAAAAAATTTCTGGTAATGATGAAAGCCGACATTCCGGCACCTGTTACTGAAATGTTCTATAATTATGAAAAAAGCGGAAATATCTACGCGATGCCTAATTCTCAGCGGTTTAAATGGCTAACAAAATTCCCTGACATAAAATTATCGCCGCTTGACGATTGTGATTATCTATTTTTTGCGGGCTGCACTGTTTCATACAACGCACGTCTTCACGAACAGACCGCGAATATGCTTCGACTTCTGATTAACAGTGGTTTAAAGATTGCTGTGCTTGATACCGAGGAGTTTTGCTGCGGATCATATTTTTTACAGCATGGCAATGATTATCTTTATAATGCCGCTTTAGAAAAGAATCTTCAGGTGTTTAATAAGTATAACGTAAAAAAAATAATAACGTCGTGCCCTCATTGCTGGAATGTTCTTAATAAAGAATATAAACAGTCCATCGCGAAAATCGCCGAGCAGGAAAATCGGGAAACAACACCCAGCTATGAAGTTTATCATATAATGGAAATAATAATCAACCTGAAAAATCATGCTAAACTCACGTTCGCTAATGATGATTACCGTACCATCGTTTATCATGATCCGTGCTTTTTATCCAAATATAACAATCTTTATAATCAGCCAAGGGAAATTTTGTTATCGATGCCAAACACACGAATGACTGAAATGAATTATGCTAAATCTGCCAGCTTCTGCTGCGGCAAC
>CAYLTM010000126.1:5598-7079 GCA_964386495.1 uncultured Leptospirales bacterium | reverse complement strand
AAATCTGAATCTGCTCAAAAGACAGACTCTCCAGATGAATGATCTGCGGGCTAAGCAGGCGCAGTCTACGGGTGCTGAAATTCTTTTAACAGCTTGCCCGGATTGTTTTTTAAACCTGTCGGATTCAATTGAGCGGCTTCAGTTAACGAATATCAAGGCTATAGACTTCACGGATTTTCTCTATACTAAACAGAAAAAATGTTGATTATTATAATATAGGATTATTATGAGGTCAGTTATACTAATTATTTGCAAATATATTTGTTAGATAATGATATTTTTGCAGTCAATTTTTTAGGGAATGAAACATTTTAAATAAAATTTTTTGGGAGGATGATTAAATGGAGATGATTTTTTTAATAGCGCCTATTGGTGCTCTATTCGCGTTGCTTTTCGCGTGGATCTTTTACCGCGGCATGATGAAGTCTGAAAAAGGCAATGCTCGCATGGAAGAAATTGCCGGATTCGTAAGAGTCGGCGCATATGCATATCTTTACAGACAATATAGTGTTGTTGTTAAAGTATTTGCAATATTGGTAGTAATCCTAGTTGCTTTAGCATATCTGGGAATTCAAAACCCCTTTGTGCCTGTAGCATTTTTATCAGGAGGGTTTTTCTCGGGTCTTTGTGGTTTTCTTGGAATGAAGACGGCGACAAACGCGTCATCAAGAACTGCTCAGGGAGCATCACATTCTCTTAATCAGGGATTAAAAGTGGCTTTCCGTTCAGGTGCGGTAATGGGTCTTATAGTTGTAGGTTTTGGATTATTGGACATTTCTCTATGGTATGTATTTTTGAACAATGTAATCTTTACGCCGGAAAATATGACAAATGGTTTGGATTTTTTAGGTTTAACGCTAGTACATGCAGGACTGGATGAGCATCATAAGCTTCTTGAAATTACTACAACAATGCTTACTTTCGGTATGGGTGCTTCTACACAGGCGTTATTTGCCAGAGTCGGCGGCGGAATTTACACAAAAGCTGCGGATGTTGGTGCTGACCTTGTTGGAAAGGTTGAAGCTGGTATTCCAGAAGATGATCCTCGTAATCCTGCTACAATAGCGGATAATGTCGGCGACAATGTCGGCGATGTCGCGGGTATGGGTGCGGATTTATATGAATCATATTGCGGATCAATTTTAGCTACAGCTGCACTTGGAGCGGCTCTTCCATTAACCGGAGAATTTTTCGGAGTAAGAGCGGTAATCGCACCGATGGTTGTTGCTGGTCTTGGAATATTTTTCTCAATTATCGGTGTCGGCATCGTTAGAACTAAAGAAGACGCTACAATGAAGAATCTTTTGTTTTCTTTGAACACTGGTATCTGGGGCAGCTCATTTTTAATACTTGTCGCTTTGGCAGTTATGTCGTTTACAGGTTTTATTCCTTGGAAAATTTTCTGGGTAGTTGTTGTTGGTCTTGGTGCCGGTTTAATCATCGGACAGTCTACAGAATACTACACATCTGATGAACACGCT
>CAYLTM010000126.1:3282-5582 GCA_964386495.1 uncultured Leptospirales bacterium | reverse complement strand
CCTACGAAAGGAATCGCGAATCAGACAAACATGGGACACGCGACTACTATTATAGAAGGTCTAGCGATAGGAATGTACTCATCGCTTATTCCTGTTATTACAATTGTTGTTGGTATATTATTGGCTTTTGGAATTTCGGGTGGATTCGCTAATGTTTCTATGGGGCTTTACGGTATAGGATTCGCGTCAGTCGGTATGCTTTCCACATTGGGAATCACACTTGCTACAGACGCTTACGGACCAATTTCGGATAACGCTGGCGGTAACGCGGATGCTTGGCAATACAACAGCGGCAACCGGAAAAGGTTTTGCAATAGGTTCAGCGGCATTAACAGCATTGGCTCTTTTATCCGCGTACATCGAAGAAATAAGAATCTGGTTCGCGAAAATAGCGATTACATCACCAGACAAGTTTTATGAAATCGGCAATTTCAGATTCTATATAGCATTACCAGATGCGGCGATAGTTGACGATCTTACTATGAAGGGTGTAAAATCCGTTACTATCGCAACTGCGAGTATATCAGATTTCATGACTGCATACAATGTAACATTGATGAATCCTCTTGTAATCGGCGGTGTATTTATCGGCGCGATGATGGCATTTGTATTCTGTGCAATGACAATGAAGGCTGTCGGCAGAGCTGCTGGAAAAATGGTAGAAGAAGTCAGACTTCAGTTTAAAGAAAAACCAGGCATACTTAACGGAACAGATGTGCCTGATTATGGCAGATGCGTAGAAATTTCCACAGCCGGCGCTCAGAGAGAAATGATCCTTCCATCACTACTGGCGATTATTGTTCCAGTTTTGACAGGTCTTATTCTTGGAGTAGCGGGAGTTATGGGTCTTCTAGTTGGAGGTCTAACAGCTGGATTTTCACTTGCATGTTTATTAAACAACTCGGGTGGAGCATGGGACAACGCTAAGAAATATATTGAGAAAGGCAACTACGGCGGAAAAGGTTCACCGGCTCACAAAGCCGCTGTAACCGGCGACACTGTAGGCGATCCAATGAAAGATACTGCCGGACCATCATTGAACATTCTTATTAAATTGATGTCAATGGTTTCGGTTGTTTTCGCTGGTATCGTTGTAAAACTTTCACCATATATTGGAAAATTCCTAGGATTCATCCAGTAATTTTTATCAGTAAAAGAATCCGAATGCCGCTTATTTGACGGTATTCAGAATAATAAAAAACCGCGTCATTATGGCGCGGTTTTTTTATGGTGCCGGTTGTTTAGATACATTTTTCCCCCTAAATCCCCCAATGGGGGTCAGTACATATTGCTATTAATGAATTTACCCGAAAAATATTTCACTTTTGTTGACAAATTTTCTTTACAAAAAAGTTTGTCAATATTACTTTAACAGATAAACAAAAGATTAAGGAGATTATTATGGCATACAAAATAACAGAAAATTGCGTTGCATGCGGAACATGCGAAAGCGAATGTCCGGTTCAGGCTATTTCTGCCGGAGATCCAATTTATAAAATTGATGCTGACAAATGTACTGAGTGTGGTCTTTGCGTGAGCGTTTGTCCTGCGGATGCAATCGTTAACTAATTTAGATATTGTAAATGTACTTTCACTTTTAGCCTCATCTACGCCCCAATCCTCTAAAGAGGTGCAAGGGTGTAGATTGAGAGCGTTAACTAATAAAAGGTTGTATTCAACCGGATTGGTCGAATTATAGTAAACTTGGTGAAAATATTTATCATTGCCACCTATCCCGCAAGTGGTTTGCTTCTTAGAGATTTCATAACAATAAACCTATTATTGAGGACTATTATATAGGCTCACGTGAAAACGCCCCATATTAAAATTGTTTACTTTTCACAACATTCCGGAAAATAATTCCCTGCTAATCCCCCCCTTTGCCGATTGAAAATAGAGATTTACTTGACAAACTTTCGACAAATTCATTAAGATCGTAATACTTTCTGGCATTTACGCGTATTAGTTTTATGCGATTATGTATTATTTATCAGTAAAATATTTTATAGGAGATTTGTATGGCAAAATTTTCGATTATCGGCGCGGGAGCGTTCGGCAGTTCCCTTGCAATATATTGTAATAAAATCGGGCATGATGTTAAAGTCTGGGCTTTCGAAAAAGACCTTCCTGAGATTGTTAAAGAGAAAGGTGAAAATGAGCCGTTTTTGCCCGGCATCAAAATGGATCCGGCAATAGAGTTTTCCAACGATATGGAATATTCCGTTAAAGGTTCAGACTTCATAATTGTCGTTTGCCCATCATCATTTATGCGATCTACCGCTAAGATACTTAAACAGTAC
>CAYLTM010000126.1:0-3272 GCA_964386495.1 uncultured Leptospirales bacterium | reverse complement strand
GTTTATTTCCGGTCCGACATTTGCCAAGGAAATCGCAATGGGTTATCCTGCAGATCTTTCGTGTGCTGCCAGAGATATTACTGTAGCCCGTGCTGTTCAATCCGCGCTGCATTCTCCAAAACTGCGGTTTTATTCCTCAGATGATATTATCGGTGTTGAGCTAGGCGGTTCTCTGAAAAATGTTATAGCTGTCGCATGCGGTGCGTGTGATGAGCTTGGTTTTGGAAATTCCGCAAGGGCGGCTCTTATGACCAGAGGTCTTGCCGAAATTACCAGACTTGCCGTAGCTATGGGAGCTAATCCTTTAACGCTCTCGGGGCTTGTAGGAGTTGGTGATCTCATATTAACCTGTATCGGCGATTTATCAAGAAACAGGACACTCGGCAAAAAACTCGCACAGGGTATGAAGGCTAATGAAGTTTTGAGTTCACAAAAGGCTGTAGCTGAAGGCTATGTAACAGCGAAATCGGTTCATGATCTGGCAAAGAAGTTCAATGTTGAGATGCCGATTTCCGAAGCGGTTTACATGGTATGTTATGAAGACGCTGATATAAAAGATATCGCCAAACTGCTGATGCAGCGAGATATGAAAGATGAATTTGCCGGAGTATCATTCGTGTCGATTAACAGATAATTACAATATAATGCTTATTGATAAATTTTCGCGAAACATAAATTATCTGCGGATGTCAGTGACAGACAGGTGCAATCTGCGCTGCAAATACTGCATGCCGGAAAACGGTGTGCCGGACAAACTTCCCCACGAGGAGATTCTTCGTAACGAAGAGTTTTTACAGATCGCTGATGCCGCCGCCGCTGCCGGTATTACAAAAATTAGACTAACCGGCGGCGAACCTCTGGTACGCAAAGGTCTTATTGAACTTGTCGCGGGGATAGCCTCGATGAATTTTCAGGATTTCGCGATGACCACTAACGGCATATTGCTCGCGAAAAACGCTGAAGTGCTAAAAGCATCGGGGCTGCATAGAGTAAATATCAGTCTGGACACTCTTCAAGAAGACCGATTCAACGACCTAACCGGTTTCTATGGATTGGATAATGTCCTTGAAGGCATAGATGCCGCCAAGAAAGCCGGATTGAATCCGGTAAAAATCAACATGGTGGTTATTAAAGGTTTCAATGATGACGAGATTATGGACTTCATAGAATTCGCCATGTTTGAAAATGTCGAAGTTCGCTTCATAGAACTAATGTCTATCGGCGGAACTTCCGAATGGGCGAAGGGTAGGACAATACCCAACAGTGATATTATCCGGAACATTGACGGGCTTGTCAGCGAGCCTGATGAAAATTCCGTTTCACAAAAATATTTTCTAAAAGAGTCAGGAGCCGCTATAGGATTTATTAGTCCGCATGAAAAAGACTTCTGTCTGCGATGCAACAAATTAAGATTATCATCTACCGGTAAGCTGTTTCCATGTCTGCATAATTCAACGTTTATTGACATTAAAACTCCATTGAGAACCGGCGACGATATTTCTAAAATATTTTATCAAGCGGTTCAGCAGAAACCTGAAAAGAATTTTTATGAAGCATCCACAGCGGCAGTAATCAATATGAACAGCATTGGAGGATGACATGGAATTTTCTCACCTGGAATTTTCTCACCTGAAGGATGATGATATTCGCATGGTCGATGTTTCCGAAAAATCTGAAACGCTAAGAACCGCCACGGCACAAGCGGTCGTAACTATGAAAAGCGATGTCATGGAAATGATAATCAGCAACCGTATAAAAAAGGGCAACGTTTTATTGACCGCTAAAACCGCTGGAATAATGGCTGCGAAAAAAACATCAGATATGATACCTCTTTGTCACAATATTTTTATAACATCGGCGGATATTTCCTACGAATTGTCTGCTGACAAAATCCGCGTACTCTCGACAGTCTCTGCGAAAAGTTCCACAGGTGTAGAAATGGAAGCGTTAACCGCGGTAAGTATCGCCGCACTGACTATATACGATATGTGCAAATCCGCCGACAAGGCCATTGAGATATCCGGAATATGCCTATTAACAAAAACCGGTGGCAGGTCTGGTTCATACATAAGGGTCATTTAATATTGTCAATATTATCTGCACATTCAAAGTATCCAGCAAATAAAATATGTTCAAAATTATTCATAAGCGTGATGCTTTTCGCGGCGATAATAATCAACATACAATGCACCAGTAACGCGTTGTTTCTTTTTCCTGCGGAAATGCCAGCCAACGGCGTGTCGTCGGGTAAGGTGGTTTTAAAAAAAGGACTTTTCAATAGGGGTGATTCTTTTCTTGATGATTATACAGCCTGCGGACTTTTTAAAGTTTTGAAAGTTGATGACAATTTTCAGGAAACCGTTTTGTATATAAAGGCGTGTCATACTTCAGGGAAGTTTACTTTCCGCACAAAAAATAATCACCAAGCTGAAATGTCTTTTACTTTGCCTTCCGGTGACGCTGACAGTGATGGCTTTCCAGACATCGCGGAACTTGATAGTCCCGCCGACCGCGAGGTATTTGCAAGATGGTTTGTCCGTATAGCTGAGGCTCAGTTTCTTAAAAGGAATTCTTCGTGGAACTCACGAGAGAGGGATTGCGCTGGTTTGATACGTTACTGTTTCCGGGAAGCGTTGAAAATTCATGACGACGAGTGGTTTAAAAAATCCGGCATCCCTTATGAAAAAAATATTCCCGATGTCGCGAAATTCAATTATCCGAATATTCCATTACTCGGCGATGCCGTCTTTAAAATTTCTGCCGGTAATTTTGATGATAAGAAATCCTTTAGTTCATTCGCGGATGCCGGTGTTTTACTCCAGTATAATTTTAAATACATCGGTAGATTGATGGATGATGCCAAGGTTGGAGATGTTTTGTTTTTTTTTGACGAAAATAATTTTAAGTACCCTTATCACACCATGATTATTTCTGAGATTTCTTCATCACAAAAATTTTCCGTTATTTACCACACCGGCGATAACGATATTATTAAACGTGTCAGAGCAGATTATTTAAACAGCAGCTCGAAATTCAATACCTCTTCAAACAATAAGTATTTTCTTGGAATCTTCCGCTTTCACATTATTGATTAGTCTAAAAGTTTTTTTTCGATTAGATAATTCCGTAAATCCTCACCAGATTCTTTAAATACAGTATGTAATTAATTATTTATATGCACACAAATGCTACTATGTGCATATCTTTCTTTTTAAGAAAGGTGTCAGAGCAGTTTGGTATACCAAACTGCTCTGACACCTTAAAAAAAATTC
>CAYLTM010000125.1:6603-11670 GCA_964386495.1 uncultured Leptospirales bacterium | reverse complement strand
TATTTCCCTTTTAAGTTGATATTTCTAAATTGACGTATAATCATTTATTATTAATGATTAAATCGCCGGGAAACTATCGGGGGAACAAAATTGGCTTTATTAAATCTACAGAAGGTATCTTTAAGTTTCGGAAGCGTTCATATACTGGACAATGTAAATATACAAATCCACAGCGGTGAAAAGATCTGTCTATTAGGACGCAATGGTGCCGGCAAATCCACATTGATGAAGCTTATCAACGGCGATCAGCCACCGGACACCGGCGATATTATACACGAAAAGGGTTTACGTACAGCGATACTAAGTCAGGATGTTCCAGATGATTACTACGGTTCTGTGGAAAAAGTTATCGCAGGCGGGGTGATTAGTCATGACGAAAATAATCACCATGATGAAAATGATTCTAGACCAATTGTTGACAGGGTTATGACGGTTTTAAAAATTTCCGACGGTCTGGTTTTTGAGAACCTTTCAGCCGGTATGAAACGTCGCGTACTTCTAGCAAGAGCTATCGCGGCAGAACCGGATATTCTTCTTCTTGATGAGCCGACAAATCATCTTGACATGGAATCTATTATCGTTCTGGAGGATTTCCTTGTCCGTTATAATAAAACCGTATTTTTCGTTACACATGACAGAACATTTTTGCAGAAAATCGCCAATCGAATTTTAGAGCTGGACAGAGGAAATCTTTTCGACTGGAAGTGCGGTTATAATATTTTTCTTCAGAGAAAAGAAGAATGGCTTGAATCTGAACAGGCAAGAAACGCAGTGTTCGATAAAAAACTCGAGAAGGAAGAAGAATGGATACGCAAAGGAATTAAAGCCCGCCGCACAAGAAATGAAGGAAGAGTCCGCGCTCTGCAGAAAATGAGGAAAGAAAGATCCGGCCGCCGCGAAGTACAAGGCAGTGCTAAAATTCAAATACAAAAAGCTGAGATATCCGGCAAAATGATTATTGAAGCTGAAAATATTTCATTCGGTTACACTGAGAAATTAATAATAAATGATTTTACGACCAGAATTTTACGAGGTGATAAAATCGGCATCATCGGCTCGAACGGTTGCGGCAAATCCACCTTGATTAAACTTCTGTTGAATGATCTTTCTCCAAATGTCGGGACTGTTAGAACCGGCACTAAAATTGAAGTAGCTTACTCTGATCAGCTGCGCAACAGTATTAATCCGGAATTGACTGTCCGCGACAATGTTGCCAGCGGCAGCGATATAATTTCCTTCAACGGTAAGAATCGTCATATCATTGGTTATCTTCAGGACTTTCTTTTTTCACCAGACATGGCTGGCGCGAAAGCTAGTGTTCTATCAGGCGGTGAAAAAAACAGACTGATGCTTGCGAAACTTTTCACGCGTTCATTCAATTTTCTTGTTATGGATGAACCGACAAATGATCTCGATATCGAAACTGTGGAACTTCTCGAAGAGCTTCTCCTAGATTTCGAGGGAACTGTAATTATTGTCAGTCACGACAGATCGTTCATCAGTAACATCGCTTCAACAGTTTATACGTTCGACAACAGCGGCAGGATTACTGAATACGGCGGCGGCTTTGAAGATTGGCAGAATAATCGCAAAAATATTTCTCAGGCGGAAATTACCAGACAGGATACGTCTAAGCAGAAAAAACTTCCTGAAAAGCAAAAAGTTAAAACAAAATTATCCTTGAAGGAAAAATTGGAACTGGAATCCCTTCCTGGTTTAATGGAAAAAAAGGAAGCAAGAAAGCAGGAAATTTTTGAACTGCTCGCGAACCCTGCATTTTACCAGCAGCAAGGCTCAGAGGTTTCATCTGTTAAAGAAGAACTTGAACAGTTAGACAAGGATATTGATACTATGTTTTCTCGTTGGGAGGAACTTGAGGCTATGCAGCAGGCTTCTGTTTAGAGATTATAATCACTTTGATTCTTTATACATATACCTATCTAAGAGCGGTTTTCCACAGACAATATCGCCTCCGCCCGCCAGCGGCGGGCGGAGAGCTGTAATTATTATGTATAACCATTTCATGATAAGTATATTAAAGTTGATTTGAAAAAGATTATTTATATGAGAATTCAGTTTTCTTTGAAATAGATACGCAATCAAATGTTATACCAGGATCATTAGCGTATTGACTTCCATCAGTTAAAAATATACAAAAAGTTTTAATATCTGCGAACGTTTTACTATTATAATACGAAATGTCCTTAGCCGATGATACCGATACTTCATTCTTGGTTGAATCTGTATATATTGCCAATCCATTATTAATTATTGAATAAATCACTTTCGTGTCAAATGATCTGAAGTCAGTTTTTAATTCAGCTACTTCCTTTCCATCAGAACCGAACATAACAACCGTCCCGCTATAAGTCCTTGTATCTGAAGTTTGAAAGGTTATCTTTATAGTCTGATTAGCTATGTCAATCACTCCAACTGGATTTACCGCCTTATTTATCATTTTCACAAACTGTGGAGACATAGCCGCGTTAGTAAATATTGCATTATTTTCAGTTGCCGCGAACTTGTAATTCAATGATGTTAATTCACCAGGTGCAGGAACATTAAAGGTATATTCTGTTTCGGAACCGTTTTTATAAGTTACCGTAAAGATATAATTTCCAATATAGATGGCATTTTCTATATGACCAGCATATAAATGAGTAAAATACAGCACACATTTTTCATCATCAAAATATTTGGGATCGAATGTATCAAAAAACCACCTCTGGTCGGCAACATTTTCTGGAACAATTTGAACGCTTTCAATATCACTCAAGGTTACTTCTTTGCTTTCAAAAGCTATTGAAAGGTCAATATAGCATTCTGTTTCTAATGGAAAACTTGACCAATAGGATTTATCTGTATTATGCAAAACCCAATAAACTCTCTTTATTTTTGATACAAGTTCCGGATCATCAGAATCACAGCCCGCAATAAGCATCAGCCCAATTACAAACGAAAGTATTATCTTTTTCACAAAAATCTCCTATGAATATTATATTTATTCCAGACATTTCTAATGCTCTAATATTTCTAGTCAAGACTTTAAACAATGTATAATCAATGCGCGGCTTGTATGAATAATATTTTTCAGGGTTCATTTAATAAAGTATAGATTTCACATCCTTATTCCAGAAAAAAAATTCTCACCTTTGCTCTGACACCATTTTATGGAAAAAAACACATATGTGGTAAATCCGCATAGTTACGCCAAAAATTTGTATAACTATGAATTAAAGTTCAGTGTAAAAGTACTCTGACACCATTTTCAAACACTTTTTTGATGAATTTGTGACATAATAAGCTAAAAAAGTTGATTAATAATTAAATATTGTGAATTTGACCTTCGAAAGAAGAATTCTTTCATAAAATAATAGGATCTAAACAATGAATTATTCAAGAACACGTACCCGAGTTTATAGCGCCGCTTCGGCATCGCTTTTTATCTACTCAGCCAGCGCGATTGCACTACCCATGTGCCTTGTTCAAATTTCACATGAACTCGGTCTTAATCTCACACAGGCAGGTACTCTGGGATTTATTACTTCAATTGAGCAATTTTTCGTTATGATCGCAAGCTGCTTCATCGCCGGTCGTTTCGGAAAAATTCGCGTCCTTCGGACGGCACTGATAATTCTATCTTTTGGACTTCTCGTCTTCACCATCAGTAAATCATTTTCAGCCGCGCTATTTCTTGTACTATTTATCGGCCTCGGCAATTCATTTCTGGAAGCCCTGCTGACGCCATTTGTTGAAGACCTCTACCCTAACGACAACGGCAGTAAGATGAATCTCCTGCACGCTTTCTGGCCGATAGGAACCTGCGCGACAGTACTGATATTCGGGGAAGCTTTGTCCAATGGTATCCGCTGGCAGACCCTATTCATAGCTCTTGCTGTTATAGCGTTAGGTATTAATTTCTGGTATCCATCACACAAGAAAATTGACCTTCCGAAATCCAGAACTGACTTCAGCCACATGAAGGATATTTTAAAACTCCCGCGATTCTGGATATTCGGTTTCGCCCTGTTTTTTGCCGGTGGCGCGGAAGGAGCTTTTGCTTTCTGGTCAGCAAGTTATATACAAATTCACTTCGGTGCCTTACCGAGAGCCGCCGCCCTGGGCACTGCGTGTTTCGCCGTAGGTATGGCAATAGGCCGTTTAGTCAGCAGCGGTGCGTCAGGAATATTAGGTCTCAAAAAACTCATACTAATATCTATTGCAGCCGGGTTATCATGCAGCATTACATTTTTCATTATAACAAATATTTCTTCATTATATATATTTTTATTTTTTATGGGTTTGTCAATTGCATGTTTGTGGCCAAGCATACAGTCGTATGCAGGAAGAATCCTGGCTGTTGATCCCACAATCCTGATGATATTCCTTTCATGTTTCGGCATACCAGGTTTCAGTTCTTCCGCGTTATTCATGGGGATTATAGGCGATATTTATGGTCTCCATGCGAGTTTTATTATCGCGCCTGTCTATTTATTTCTCACAGGATTGCTGATTATTGCAATCAAAAAAAAACACTAATAATTTCAGGGTGTGACTTTTATTTCGGGTCTGTTTCAATTTATTTAACACGCCCCCAAACCCCCAATGGGGGCTTAAGACTTTTATAAAAAATATTTATTGTAATATTTCTCGAATAATTTATTGCAAAATTTGATTAGCAGATCTGATTTTTTCAAGTCCCCCATAGGGGGATTTAGGGGGGTTAAAAAGATTTTATATTTAAAATATATGCTGAATTTTAATACCCGAATAATAATTCACACCAATAATTTCAAATTCTTTAAACCTTATTTAACAATTGACAGAAATATTGGCTTACTGTATCTGAAAACTTTCTTTTCGTTAAAAAAAATATCAAACAATGGTTGGGCAGAATATGACAAAATTATACCATTATAAATTATTTATCATTATTCTTATACTAATGACATTTGCCTGCGGTGAAAAGTCTGAGAAAAATAATAGCAACATCGCGACTCCTAAAAGCAGTATAAATTATAATTCGATAAAAGCATTCTTTTCCGGCAAATCGTCTGGTAGTACAAG
>CAYLTM010000125.1:4995-6593 GCA_964386495.1 uncultured Leptospirales bacterium | reverse complement strand
CCAAAAAATGACGCAGCGGAATATTACCGAAAAGGTTTAAAAGAGCTTGAGAGAAAAAACTATAAGCAGTCCGTAAACTTTTTCAATATGGCACATGATGCTGACTATTTATTTTTGGAACCATTGGAAGGTATTGAAAAAGTTTATCTCGCGGAAGAAAATTTTGAAAAGTTGCGATATTATCAGGATTATCTCATCAATGTAATTTTTCCAGCGTTCTATGGAGAATGTGTTCTCGAAATTGAACCGCCCCTATTTAAAAATGAATTGTATTCACGTGCAAAGTATGATTCCATGAGTCTTGATGATAAATCCGCGTTCGATAGAAAATTCGGGTACATCGGAACCAGCATCGATTACATGAGAACCATTCCGATATTTTACTGGTCGGTCGCCAAGTATTATGAATCGGAATTTCTGGAAAGCGGTAGGCAGGTCGACGCAAAAAAAAGAGACTTCTTTTTCGAGAAAGCCATCGACCTGTCTCAACACTATATCGACAAGTATTCCGCGAGGGGTTTTGCCCCGAATACTTTCATTCCTCATCTTCTGGAATCGCAGATAAAATCTTATATGGGTCTTCAAGATTACAAAAATGCCTCGAAAAAATGCGAACAGTATAAGCAGCAGTTTAAAAAAGAGTATACGGAATATCAGATAGATTATTATTATTATGATGTTATTCGTGAAAAGTTAAAATAACGGAACCTGAAAAAATTAAAATATTGTTTAAGGAGATTTTATGCGTTTAAAAAAGAACCCCCTGCTTTTATGGATATTATGGATAATAGTTCTTGTCGGGCTCTTTCTAATATTTATGCGCTCGTTTTTCTTTCTTGGTTTGGAATCTGACGACAGCGGTATCAGTTTAATAATACTTGTGTTTTTTGCTATTGGTGTCATAGTCTCTCTTATCGAAGCAATTAAGCTGGGAAAAGACCAGCTTCAGCTTGAGGATGTTGAAGCAAATGGTCTGGCTGCTATAAAGGATAAAAAAGGCCGCGTGCCGGATCTGCTTAATCGTATCAGTGCCGCCAGAGAAAAACAGCAGCCTATAGAAGTCGCTACTATAATAGACTCCTTTGACACATTCCACGGTGCGGCGATCAGATCGCTATCAACTACATCAACCATACTTGTAACATTCGGACTCATCGGTACCATGATTGGTCTGATATCTTCAATATCAGGTCTGAACGATTTAATAAACAGTATCGGGACATCTCAGGCGGAACTGATGAAAGGTATGCAGGTCACTTTAAACGGTATGGGTGTGGCGTTCTATACAACATTTTTTGGAGCGTTTTTCGGCGGAATACTACTGAAAATTCTATCAGCGTCTTTGCTCGGGTCACTTTCAAAATTGGCAGCGGGTCTTCAAACGTACATCGCACTTGAATTAGCACCGGATTCCCTCCCCGATGTCGTCGCTTCTTTGAACAGCGAAATAAAGGAAATGTCAACCGTTTGGAAACGTATGACTTATGAAATGAGTGAGAGCTGGAGTGCGATGTCGCAGACTATGGCTGGCGTAACCTCTGTAATCTCGACGAACATGGACAGTTTCAACAAGTCTCTGTCCAGCGCGGACAGCACCA
>CAYLTM010000125.1:3097-4985 GCA_964386495.1 uncultured Leptospirales bacterium | reverse complement strand
AATATACTGAGAAACTGGGTTCAGCCGGCAATGGAATGGCAGCATCATTTTCATCTGCCGCACAGAGCCTTGCCTCGGGAATAAACTCCATTAACAATTCCCTAGACTCTTCAAAAATTCACATAGATCAATTTTCCGGCGTGGTAAGCGGCGGCTGGAAAGTTATGGAATTGAAAATGGAAAGTGCCGCTTCTGCCGCCGCACAGAGCCTTGAAGGTCTCAAAAATTCGGCAACGTCAGCCGGAGCTGTTCTACAGAAACAGACGGCGGATATCGCGGACAACATGAAACAGACAATAAACACCATGTCGGGAGCCGCCGTGGAAATAAATAAAAACGCCGCCTCCGTGGGACAGACCTTCGGCGTGTTCGACAAAACGCTTAATCAAATAGCTGTTAATATTAAAAATTCCTCAGAAACTCTAACAGACAATATCAAAAACATGAGTCCGGCAATACGTGACGCGTCAATGAAACTTAAAACAGAGTTGGCCAAGACAGCGGAAGAGACAGCCTCGTCGTTTGAAAAATTCAGCAGTTCCGTGGAAAGTGCCGGCAAACATATTGAGAAATTCAAGCAGTCGCTTGTGCTGAAAAAATCTAATCCGGAAAATTCAAATAATAACGGAGAAAAGAGGTCAGTATGAGTCTGTCAAAAAAACACAGCGACCAGGAATCTGTCTATGAATCATTTTCGGATCTTTTACTTGGTATCACTGTTCTGCTGATAGCTCTCGTTGCTGTTTTAGCAATCAACGTATCTGTAAAGTCCGATACGACAATAAAGTCCATGATTCATAATAACCGCTTTACCGGAGGAGTTGAACGACCGAAACTATTTTTTAACGCGTATCCGTATAGTTACGCGGGAACTTCAACTGCACAGGGTTTGGAGGATTACAAAATTTACGGCGATTCACAGCTGATTATGCTGCTCTTCGAAAGCCCGTCTGCCGCACAGACTTTTACAGAACTGGATGAAGCGGGCAAAACTATTACCACAGATAAGCAAGCGTCCTTCGGCGGAATGACCGGTCTTGAACTTCTGGATTTCATGGAAATGTCTGCCGGCATTGATCCGGGAAAATTTTCCGCCGGCGGAGAAGAAACTCCTCTACTGCAGATATTTTTTGGAGAAAAGTCTTTGCTCCTTGGAAGAATTGATCAGCAGTTAACTCCTTCAAGCGATATCGCGGGGCAATCGTTATCGGCGATCTGGCCGATTTTCAAAGATTTTAATCACAATGTCCGATCACATTCCGAGTATAAAGACAGCGTGCTGAATTTATACTTCGAGTCGGAGGAAGATTCTAACGGTACGAGAAAAATATGGATTGGCGATAAAAGTTTTGTTGTGCCGGATCAAATCGATAAAGGCGATCTGGATTTTCTTGTCGGACTGTCATCATCAAACACACAATTTGTATATCTTGGAAATTATAATATCGGAACGGAAGAAACCAATAAGAGGATTAAATGGTTTGCGGCACATGGTTATCCCGAAGCCGCTGAGGATTACACCGACTTTTACTTTAAGAGGTGGGACAGCGAACACAAGGTTATTTTCGATAATGTGTCCGGCCGTTTTGTTGATGATGAAACCGCTAAACGCGAAATACGCCGAGCCGTCGCCTATATGAAAATCGCGTCGTCAATATTATCTAATACACCGATTCCTGATAATATACAGCATCCTTTGTTGAAACACCGTGCCGCGTGGAACGCTTACCAGAACGATCACGCTGATAAAAATGCGGAAGTTCCAAAGTGGGTATTCGATCAGTTTCTTGATCCGCTCGGCTTCAACAAAAGAGTTCCGCAGAATCTTAACAGCACTGCCGCGAAAGAGACCAAGTCATCAAGCGAATCATCAGCTGAATCACCACCT
>CAYLTM010000125.1:1618-3087 GCA_964386495.1 uncultured Leptospirales bacterium | reverse complement strand
GCCGAAACAGCCGCACCTGCTGAAAACAGCTCGAATGGTACGCCTGACAATGTAATGAAGGTTCAATGACATTACGCGATTACCGCGAAAAACACAGGCTGTCGATATTTTTCGGCGGCCTGACAAAAAAGGAATATTACAATGCAGAATAATCAGAAAAATTTTATAAATACATTAAATGCGTTATTGATGCTGTTATCTATAAATTTAATCTTGTTTGCGGGATGCCGCCAGGGAGATAATCCGCAAAAAAAAGACAGCTCTGAAAAACTACCAATTGGAAAATCCGCTGACATAAAACATAACGACGGAACAAGTTTTGACGGTAGTATATATATTTTGCAAAAAATAAAATCCAGCGGACCAACCGGAACTGTTGAATCAGAAAAAAGCTTCGGCTATGGAATTTCCAGAAAAATTACAAACATCGAATCATCCGGCAGCTTCAGCTTTGAACGTAAGCAAATATATTTTACAACCTCACAAAAAATTCCAGGCGCGGAAAATTCTCCAGCGGGAAACTTCGACTATGATTCGAGAAAATCCCCCGATTCTGAAATTCCAAGCGTGCTCTGGACACAGGCAAAAGAAACCGGCGAAACGCTCACAATTCATATAGCGTCCGACGGCAAAGTTCTTTCAATTGACGGCATGGGTTCGCTAAAGACCAACATGAAAGCGAAGGGTGATTCGTTGTTTGGCACTCAGAATACCGGCGTGAACGCGACCTACCAGTTTCAGCTTGATGATTACTACAGTGATCAGAAAATTGCAGAGAGGTTAAACGCTGAAATGGAAACCGCTACCGTATTGAAAAAAAATCCTGGAGACACATGGGATGTTCCGGCTCCACTACAGTATGGTTCAATAAAATCTGAAACATCCTACAAATATCTTTCTGACAAAGGTGATCTTGCCGAGCTTGAAATTACGCAGACAATTTCACTCGAAAACTCCACGCCGAAATTTAAAGAATCGGAACTTAACGAAGAAACAAAACAGTCAGCCGCCGGATTCAGATACTCGAAGGTAAAAGGAAACAGCACCGGTATCATTTATGTAATGAAAGGTACAGGATGGATATACTCTGGAAAAATTTCACAGTCATACTATTACAAAATGGAAATCGACAACACTATTTCTGGAAAAGCAGACATCTACGAAAATTCTTATACCGGTTACACAGAATATAAGCCTTTGAAGTGATTACAAATAAGATTTGACAATTATTCATATTTTGAATAAAGAACTATTGAGGACGAAACCGGATTAGGAGACAACATGAAATCTTTTAGAAAAGAACTTTTTTTCAACACATCAAAACGAATGGAGTTCATCAACATCACCAGTGATGTTGATAAGGCTGTCCGCGAGAGCGGCATTAAAGAAAGGCTATGCCTGGTTAACGCGATGCACATAACAGCCAGCGTTTACATAAATGACAACGAAAGCGGTCTTCATCATGATTA
>CAYLTM010000125.1:0-1608 GCA_964386495.1 uncultured Leptospirales bacterium | reverse complement strand
AAGTTACTGTAGCTATAACAGAAGGTAGACTTGACTTTGGACCATGGGAACAAATTTTTTATGGCGAGTTTGACGGGAAACGCAGGAAAAGAGCTCTTATTAAAATTATCGGGGAATGATTATTTTTCTTGACATTAAGTTTCATGTTTGTTAATAAATGACACATCCCGGTAATTGGCAATTATTTAAACTGCGTGGTTACTAAGGGAAATTCTGTATTAAAATTATTGATGATATAATTAAGGGGTATTAGTTATGAAGAAAATTTTTAAAATTTCCGCACTATTGTTTCTTGCTTCATTAATTTCAGTCGTATCATGCACAAAAGACAAAACATCTTTTGACAGTGAACTTTTCAAGGGAGCAACTATCAGTGATGACGCTAAATCGTTTTATACTGATTATTTAACAGTTCTAGAAAAACACAACAAAAATCTTCGTGACGTTAAAACTGCTGATGAATACGCGAAAGCCATAACAATATTCTCTGAAGACCTTCAAGCACTTGGAATAAAATTTACTGCACTAAAAAAAAGCATGCCTGATATCGAGCAGGAACCTAAAACTATTTCTGAAGCATATGACAAAAAAATGGCTGAAGTTTCAAAAGAGCTTATGGAATATAACATGAAATTCATTTCTTACATGAAAGAACCTCTCGTAATAGACGCACAGAACAAACTACTTGACGCAAAAAACTCATGGGATGTAACGGAGTAATATTAAAAAATTTTCCGAAATATTTAATTATGCTGTCGATTAAACATCGACAGCATAATGCGTGTTTTTCGCTAGAAAACCATACATAATGCAAGGAATTACGAATTTATTTCGGAATTCTATTCAGAAGAATGCAATAACCCCTTAAGCCTAAGTACTTTTAACAGCTTCTATAATAGACAGAACTATCCACAACTATATCCTAAATTTAACTGTTTCCCAATAATATAAAATAATTGTCAGGCGATTTATTCACCGCACGGAATTTTATACTCTGCTTCATATGATGACATAAACCATTTTCCCGCAGAGATCGTTGCCATAAGCGATCATTATACTGATAAGAAAATAAAAGTTCACTATTGATAACTTTTCTGATTTTTACTGTGGGAATTACTTCCATTTCTTGGATGTAATTTTTACAAATACGGAATTATTACCACTATTTCAAAAGATTGAAAAGGAAATTCAGACAAATGGATCGAAGGATTATGTACAAGAAGAAGAATGAATGAATCGCTATTAGAGTTAATATAAGTTTCCATTTTGCTAACTAGCACACTTTTGTCTTGCCGTAAGATAAGCGGGAACGGATCGGATACTACCGATTAACTGGGCATCGTGTTTGCGTAGTTGTGGTGGTGATGAAATTGGTTACGTGTGGCTATTCTTTTTGGATTTGTCCTGGTTTTATCCAATAAACACTCCAAATCACCCCAATTTCCACATCATCCCTACGAATATCCCAGTCTGAGTTTGCATAGTTAAGCAAAATCTCTTCGACTTCGGACAGGATTGTGTCCAGGAAAAGGTCGATAGCTTTAGAAAGAAGTAAAGACACCGACTCCTTGAAAAACTTCCGCATATCAGTGAAAAACTCATAATCAA
>CAYLTM010000124.1:10690-11805 GCA_964386495.1 uncultured Leptospirales bacterium | reverse complement strand
ATATCTAAACGAATTCTCGGCACTAAAAGCAATAACGCTATATGGTATAGATTACCTGAATTCCAAAAGAAAGAAACCAAGTCAAGAGGGTAGGGGATCAGAAAGAGCTGTGTGCTTAATAGGGAGGGAATTCCAACATGAAGCCCGGATGCCGCCAAAAGGTGCATCACCCCGGCTCTTTTGAATTTATTCAGAATTTTTTTATCCGTATGCACTTTTTCGCCGAAATATAGCGTTTTTATTAACCCGGATGTCTGCTCATTAAACAAATTGTCTATATTGTCGGATATCTTTTTTTTGACGATCTGTATCTTTGAAGGTGCGGCATTTCTCATAATTTTAATATCGCGCTTGTTGAAGAAAAATGTATAATGAATCCCTTTTCGGATTTTCATTTTATCAAAGGTTGATTCTTTTTTTATTGGCAATAATTTAGATTTTATTAATACGATATCTCCAACAATCAATTTATAATCATTTGGAATGTAGGATATTATCCGACCGAATTTCATAACCGAAAAAACTGTCTCTGTTGAATACCTGTTTTTTACAATTGAGACAACTTCCGCAATAACCGGACTCTGCATTTCCTTTTTTTGTGCGGTTTTAACAACAGACATATAAAATCCTGCAGTGCTAATCAGCAATATCAGATAAAATATCGGCATATAAAATCTTTGTTTTACAAAGGATTTTGCCGCAATAAATAACGAGTGCTGAACGGCGAAGATACAAAGAAATACCATTGATAGGTATAAATCCGATTTTATTGAAAATAATTGATAATAAGAAAAACTTAGTGAGGAAATAGCCAGCGATAAATACTGTGCGACCGGCAATAAAAGCTGCCTGTAGATAGATTTAAATACTTCCGAATTTTTTGACTGCTCCGATTGATATTCCATAATTTACCTTCCTTGAATCATCTCCTATCCCGAAAGATCCGTTTTTATAGCACAAATCAGTGAATATCACCATATCCATCTTTTTATACTCATAAAAACATCCGAGAGATGCAAGAAGGCCGCCTGCCTCATACATAACAGTGGAAGGCGGGGTTTCAAAAAATATTCCGAATCCGGCAGTAGGTTCTACCGGAAATTTGAATTTATAAT
>CAYLTM010000124.1:9115-10669 GCA_964386495.1 uncultured Leptospirales bacterium | reverse complement strand
GCCTAGGTATGTTTTAAATTCCATTTCCACTGGATTTTCTTTTTCAGCCGAATTCTTAATTGCCGTCTCATCCTGTGGTGGATCATTCGGTGGCAGTTCTCCAGTTTCTGATGGTTCTTCCTGCGGCACTGCCTCTTCAATAATCGGATTGTCGGATTGCGGCACGGCATCCTCAGTCTGAACTTCCGGTTCATCGGGCTGCTGAATATTTTCTTCAGCATACGATGATATCGTGGAAATCAGCAGCAAACCTATGAGGAAAATATACCGTTTCAATCTCTCATCTGATATTTAAAGGATTATTAACTATTTGCGTATCCGCCGGTGGACTATAATCGAACATGCCGGATGGAAGATTTCCGCCGACTGTTACCCCCGAAAATGATACGGAAAATCCGCCTGCACCACCGAAATTAACGCTTTTCATCATATAGGTGCTGTCAACCGCAATGGTGATTTCATCATAATATGAACCTGCCAGTTTTATGACGTAACCGCTGCCGCTTGATGATACGATTGCTGATGAACCTCCAACCATTGACGCTATACCACCACTGTTTCCGCCGCCGACATCCTGCACACCGCAAATTTGTGATGAAGAATCATACACCCATAATCTTGTTCCGTTTGTTGTTATTACTTTACCGGAACCCAAATTCACTTTAATTTTATTCGGAGCTTTGTAGGCGAAATCTCCGGTAGTAACCATCCCGTCGCCGGAGTTAATAGTTATTGTTCCTCTCATTGTAGATATTGACTGCATCCTCTCCTGGAATTTTGCCAGAGCCGCTGGATTGCCGTTCAGTAATCCCGTTGAACCTGTAATAATAATTACTGCACAAATAATCACTTTTCTCATTTTACATCTCTCTATTAATATATAAGATAAAAATTCCGAAATAGAAAAAAATATTTCGATTTTTTTGACATTTTCTGCAATTTTTTTTTAAAAGCATGTAAAATCAACAAAAAAATAGAATTAATACTATTATTACTCATTATTTGGTGGAAAAATGCGTCTCCGCCGCCGTAGACGGCAGTAAGCCATAATCAACACCTAAAATAACAAATTAATCAAACTCAATAATTTTAAGTGATGTCAATTTTTTTGTATCGAACTCATGCTGACTATTAAATATTAGAATAATATCTGTTCGAATCTGCCTGTTAATTACGAAATAATACTCACTAACGAGCTGTCGAACCAGTTCAATTCCCCGACCGGTTTCTGAAATGACAGATGAAATATCCTGACCGCTGGCAACGGCCTTATCAATAATTTTTTTTTGAAAAACAACTTTATACATACTTTCAAGTATTTTGTTTTTTGTAAGTGTTCCGTTAAAATCCGTTATCGATATTCCAAGCGAGCTCTCACTAAAAGCGAAATCAATTTCAACAAATTTTCCATCCGGTAGAATAATTGCTTTTCTTTCTTCTTTTTCCCTCACTTTTTGAAGGTGCTTATCAAATAATGATTCTATGTCGTTAATCTGAATTGTTTTCATACTCACATCTCCACTGTTATTCTGCACATCGGAAACCTATGTTCGC
>CAYLTM010000124.1:3142-9105 GCA_964386495.1 uncultured Leptospirales bacterium | reverse complement strand
TTCCCTCGTAAAACCGAAAGAATGGTAAACAGCGTTAATTATTAGCTCATTTAAAATAAGGTTAAGCATCATAATATTATCTATCATAAAATTACGTTTTTTCATATAATCAAGTATTATGTTTATTGATTTCTGAATTTGTGATGACGATGTGATTCTCATTTTTTTTATTTCGATTATACCGGTTAAGTATTTATCCAGACCAAAAATATTTGATTTATCAGTCAATTTATCAGCTAGATTAATTAATTCACTTTCATTGACTGGTTTATTTATTACATTTCCTATGCCTTTCTCGAAAATTTCTTCAAAAAAACCATCAAGCTCTTTATCAGTTATCATTATAACAGGTAAATATGGATAATTTTTATTAAGATAAAAATACAATTCAAAGGAATTATCCCCCGGAAGAGTAACTTCAGAAATAATCAGGTCGAAATTCTCTGATTTTAACATTGCTATCGCGTCAAGAGCTGTATCCGTAAGAACTGTTGTGTAGGAATTTTTATTCAATAACTCCGATAATTCATTAATATAGGGTGTTGAATCTACAATTAGTATTTTTTTCATTTTTTTATGCTATTTTCCAAAATATGTTTGAAATAAAACCAGTCATTGTTGTTAATTTGATTTAATAATTTCAATAAAAAAACCGAAAATAAAATATATTATTGTGTAATTTCTAAAAAGTTTTCCATAGAATTACTTTTAAGCAGCTATTTGCAATGGAGGATTCATGGTTTACTTTATTTAGCGGATGCAATATTGTCGATTTACCTGAAAAATTTGGAGGATTCTATGAAAAGGTTTCAACGATTATTTTTGATAGCTTTGGTTTTTCTTTTAGGAGCGTTTGTTTATGTTTACGCTGAAGGTGATACTTCCAGTCCACTGGAATCGGAAAACATGAAAAAACAAACTATAGATCTGGATAAACAGATTCTTGAATTTTCTAAAAAAATTCAGGGTGTAGTGACTACCTACAATCTTGTAGACGCTGATATTAAACTGGTTCCATATCAGACAAACTATATTTATGATAAAAATGAAAAAACTATATTGTTTGACAGACATTATTTTGATAAGGATGAAATTGGCAGTCAGATTATCGGAATGAAGAAAAAGTCTTTGAAAATTTATACTGATGGGACAAGTGTTACAAAATTGGAATCTGAGATATATTATGTTAATTACAATATGTCTCTTCAGACATATGTTAAAATTACTGATCCATCGCCCACTACAAGTGGAACAGATGACATTGAATTTACCTATGCAATTCATAAGAATAAAATTATTGATCTACCGACATTTAGAAAAAAAATTGACGGCGGTGTTTCAAAAAAAGATCCCTATATGACTTTAATATTGAAGGGCAAAAAACTTAGTGAAATGAAAAATACGACAGCCTTTCCAATTGCGAATAATCTTAGAAATGATTTTTACATTCCTCATCTTATGTATTTTTATGATACAGCACTTTCAGTCGGAGAGACATATCAGAAAAGCATGAAGGACGGAGAAGTTTTAATGGAAGACTTCCTGAAGACTTCGACTTCATATTGATCTGTAAGCCGATTATTACAAACTGTATATAACATCAAATTAGAGGTTGGCTCTAGTACTCGGTTTGCTGAAATTACTAAAAGTATAGTATAATCGGAATTCTTCGCACATTGGACGTTTTCAATCGAAAACCATACAATACGCGGGAACATCCATAAATTAGGCTATCGATCATAAGTCGATAGCCTGAATGTAGTATAGAATGGCGGAGTAATATCCGCTATAATATTTTCGGGAAAAGGTTTTATGAAATACTTAATAACCGGTTCAGCCGGATTTATCGGATACCATTTATCAAAAAGGCTGCTGAACGATAACAATGTTATCGTTGGAGTTGATAATCTTTGTGACTACTATCCTGTAAGTTTGAAAAATGACAGAAATGATATTCTTCTTCAAAATGAAAATTATTCATTTCACCGTTGTGATATTTCCGACTATAATTGCTTAAAAAAGATTTTTTCGGACAACAATTTCGACGCTGTAATTAATCTGGCGGCACAGGCTGGTGTGCGATACAGTATTGATAATCCTTTCGCTTATGTTAATTCTAATTTAATCGGATTCATGAATATTCTTGAATGCTGCCGAAACAATTCTATTGCTCACTTAATTTACGCGTCATCATCATCCGTAGATAGTCTCAACCGCAAAACTCCATTTTCCGAAAAAGATTTTGTCGATCATCCAATATCACTTTATGCAGCGACAAAAAAGAGCAATGAGCTATTGGCGCATTCCTATTCCCACCTGTATAAAATTCCTTCAACAGGTTTGAGGTTTTTCACAGTATATGGACCATACGGCAGACCCGATATGGCATATTACAAATTCGCGAATGCGATAATACGTAATGAGCCGATTGACGTTTATAATTTCGGCGATCTTAAACGGGATTTCACATTTGTTGATGATATTGTTGAGGGGATTGTCCGGCTTATTGATAAAATTCCCGCAGAAAAAGATACCAGCGATATTACCGGCAACGAAACATCCGCACCTTACAGAATATTTAATATTGGAAACAATAATCCTGTTAGCCTTCTTGAATTTATTAACACGCTTGAGGAGCTTCTTGGAAGAAAAGCTGTAAAAAACATGCTGCCTATGCAGAAAGGCGATGTTTATGAAACATTCGCAGATATTGATGAACTAAATTCTGTATGCGGGTATAAACCGTCAACCAGCTTGAGAGAAGGTCTTGAAAGATTTGTTGAATGGTATAAGAAATATTATAATCTAGTTTAATTATTGTGTATAACCATTTTATGATAGGTATACACCAATAGTTTAGTGACAATTGCAAGATTATCACTAAACTATTGGATACAATTATTTTTTTGTTTTTTTCGGTGACGCTGTATCTTTTTTTACGGTAGTTTTAATATCCGTAGTTATTTTCTCAACAGGTTTTTTCACACTGGTGCTTTTTACCACTTGTGAACTTTTCTTGACAGTTTTCTTAACAGCTTTTTTCGTGGTAGCTGATTTATCGATAGTTTCATTGTTTAGCTTATTAGCAAACTTATGATTTAGAGAAAGTCTTTTTTGTATCCATGCATCAATCTGCTGATAAACCTTTAAACGTTCCGATTCGATTTCATTAAGGATGTCATGATTAAGACCATCGAATTTAAAAAAATCCTTTTCCTCGATGATAGTTTTTTCAAAGAATTTAAAGCTGGTAATAATGTTGTAAGCTGTATCATCCGTTCCATGCAAAATCATATAAGGTGTGGTTATCTCGCTGGCTCTTTCCAAACAGACCATACCGTTTTCTGAAATTTCAGAAATAAGATGTTCTGATAGTTTATTGTGATTGAAATAATCATTTAGATATTCTTGAACCGCGTCGCCATCATGTGACAGGTTTTTGGGGTCGTAACGGCTCGTGAAAATGGAAGAACCCTGATTCCCGAATAGTTTCGCGATAATACTGGTTTTAGAAAAATTGTCCTTAAAAATCTCCAATGCCGGACCGCATAAAACCATTCCAATTACTTCATCGCGGAATAGAAGAGAAAACCTTATGGCTGCCGCTGCTCCGATATTGGAACCAAGAAGAATAACCGGCTGTTTCGGAAAACTTTGTTTAACATTGTTTACTATAACTTTTAGGTCATATACAAAATCCAAAAATGAAGATACTGAACCTTTTCGGCCGTCTGACAAACCATGTCCGCGTAAATCAAAGCAGAAGAAGGAATAACTCTTTTCCTGGAAGGAGTTTATTAGACGTTTGTGACGAGTACCATGTTCTCCGAGTCCATGAATTAAAATAATACTGCATTTTGGATTATCACTGATATGATATTTATAATTCAGTTCAGTTTTATCGAAAGATTGTATTTTACCTTCAAGAATTTTGTATTCTGACATATAACCCCATATTAATATAGTGCTTATTAAATATAAACATCATTGTTAATAAAATACTAAATAAGTTCAAGAAAAATTAACATCAAAATCGTTTTTTTTTCCGATTATGAATTGTGGTGTAATATACAGGTATAAAGTTATTATTAACCTGATTACCATTATTATAAAGGAGAAAAAGATGAAGAAAATATGTTTTTTAACAATCATTATATTATTGGCAGCTACAAGGTGTGAAGTCGAACAGCCTGTTGAGGAACAGGTGCAGGTTTATCGAATGGCATCGATAAATGTTACGGGAAATATCGAAGGAATAAATTCTGAAACATATTCATATGATGATGAAGGAAATATTTCGACAGTCATATCAAAAAACACCAATGGTGAAAGCTTATCAATGACATCATACGAATATAATTCAAAGGAACAGCTGTCAAAAATAATTACTACAACAAGTAATGTAACAACAATTACACAAATAACCTATAACAAGGAAGGGAAAAAAATTCAGGCGAAAAAGTTTAATCTAAATGGTGTAGCAGTTCAAACAATAGATTATACCTACGATGAAAATGATAATCTGTCAATGAAAATTGTTAAGGATATTTCGGGCAATGTAATAGGTACGATAAATTTTGTTTATGATAATAAGGATACTACCGGATACGCGAAAGAATTTAATGAATATATCATGTTGAAACAGGGTTTTTAAATTGTTTGCCTTTATTAACATTGTAGTATCAATTGTTCCAATACCTGCGATATATTATATTTATCGTATGTATTTCAGTAGGAAATATAGAATTGAATATATTCAAGGTTTTTTTTTCGGAGTAATCATAGCCTGTCTTGTAGTAATTTTCCATTATTACATCATAAGCAAAATATCTGTTGGTTCTGGTGTTTATATAACAGCTTTTTTTAAAGCCGCGTTTATAGAAAAAATATTCACTTTTATAATTCTATATTTTCTATTGGTGAAATTTTATAAAAATCTAAACACTAAGGAATCCATAGCCTTTGCCATGTTTCTCGGTCTAGGTTTTGCTTTTATCGAAAATATAATCTATTCGGTAGACAATAATTTATCCGTAATGCTGACAAGGATCATCAGTTCTGTACCAATGCATTTTACAACATGCGGAATAATGGGCTATTTTATATCGAAAAAAAGACTGTATAATTATCGTCCCTACAAAATATCCGCATTGTTCATAGGATTCACAATACCATATATCATACATTCAGCTTATGATTATTTTCTTTTCAGCGGCGGTTCAAAAACTTATGGAATCGCACCGTCTCTGGTGATAGCAATATTCTTATTGGAATTTTTAATAGCCAAAGCTTTGAGCAGACCAGATAAAGACAGCCTGAAATCTGAAAAAATCTTTCTCGAAGACTGGATAGCAATAAAAAAAATTCCTCAATATGAAAAATGGATAAAAAGATCAATGGGTATAAAAAACATTGAATTGGTTCCATTTTTTCTATTCTCATATCCTGTTCAACGATTGATTTTATTAGGAATTCTAGTATTTCTACCGTTTTTATATATTATTTATGAACTTCTCGATGCGGATTTTATTAAGATTACTTTAAGTCCGGAGGAGCAGGTTTCATTATTCATTATGTATCCTTTTATGTATGTTTTTGATTTGCTGTTGCAAGGTTCGATTAATCCTAAATATTTTGAAAATAACATTTTAAGAATACCAATTATTTCAAATGTGAAAATTATTGGAGATAAGATTTATTCCACCACGTCCGCAGATATTTCATTATGCAACACGTTTTTCAAAACACTGCAGCCGTTAAATATTGGGACGGATGTTAGTTTTCATTTTGAGTTTTCCGGAATCTCATCACCAGTACTTCACGGGAGAGTGATCTGGGAAAATCATAATGATCCCGGGAAACCTTTCGGATCAGTTGTGAAGTGGAAAGTTTTAAAGATGAGTTTTGTGAAATTTTATTTGCAGTTTAATATTTTTAAAATTACTAGAGGAATAATATTCAAT
>CAYLTM010000124.1:1703-3132 GCA_964386495.1 uncultured Leptospirales bacterium | reverse complement strand
TCAATATTAAGCTTCCTGGTTTTGAAGCCATTAGACAATTATTTGTGAAAACTGCTACAGTAATGGAGGAAACCGAATTTTACCGGAAGGATGAAATAATATTCAAGGAAGGAGAAATTGGTAAACGGTTTTTCCTTCTTAAGCAAGGTGTTGTGGAAATTTTCGAAACAATGTCGTCCGGCGAGATTATTGTTTTTGATACGGTTGAACAGGGTGAAATTTTCGGAGAGATGGCGTTGGTCGGTAATCAACCACGTGCTGCCAGCGCAAAATGTTTAACTGACTGTATATTGGCATCAGCATCGGGTGATAACCTTGAGGCGCTGATTACCAGCAACCAGGAGTTTGCATTATTACTGATTACGACTCTTGCGAAAAGGATTCATAACTCGGAAAAAATTTTGAAAAACAAAATCAAGGTTCTGGAATCTCACAAAGGAATGGTGTCAGAGTAAGATTATGTCTCATTTCAGAAAAAGGTGTCAGAGCAAAAAAGGTGCCAGAGACCTTTTTGTGGTTAAATAATCAAAAAATAATAAAATAATCCGAAAGAAATAAAAACAATTTGACGAAAATATCTTATAAAGAGACATAATGCATCAAATTGAACTGGGATTTTTATAAGTTTGGGGTTAGAGGTTCAACCCAATAATTGAATTTGTTTGTGGAGGATTTATGAAGAAGACCATTATGATAATCGGCGGCGGATTGCTGCAAGTACCTGTAATCTCTACCGCGAAAAAAATGGGTTTGAGAGTAATCGTTACGGACTATAATCCCAACGCTGTAGGAATGAATTACGCGGACATTCCGATTATTATGAGTACTAGAGATGTTGAAGGTTCTGTACGTGTAGCCAAAAAACAGCACGAAATGACCCCGATTTCAGGTGTATTGACTGTCGGAACAGATGCGTCGATGACAGTCGCTGCTGTCGCAAACGCTCTTAATTTGCCCGGAATAAAATTCGAGGATGCTGAAGCCGCGACTAATAAAATTAAAATGAGAAACCGTTTTAGAGATCACAATGTGCCATCACCAAATTTCTTGTCCGTATGGTCGCTTGCCGACGCGAAAAAAGCCTGCAGTGATCTGGGATTTCCAGTTGTAATGAAACCTTCTGACAATATGGGCGCACGTGGTGTAATGAGAATCGATGATAAAAACACTATATCCGATGCGTTCAATTTCGCTAAATCAGCGTCGCCTTCCGGAGAAATTATTGTTGAAGAATATATGGAGGGAGCTGAGCTTTCTATTGATGCTGTAATTTTTAAAAATGAAATAACATTTACCGGTATTGCAGACAGAATTATTGAGGACCTTCCATATTTTATCGAGAAGGGTCATACAATGCCTTCACAGTTATCCGTTGAAATTATTGAAGACGCGAAAGCTGTTATGACTAAAGGTATAAGAGCTTTAGGAA
>CAYLTM010000124.1:0-1693 GCA_964386495.1 uncultured Leptospirales bacterium | reverse complement strand
GTGACATCAAGGTCACTTCATCCGGTGCGAAAATCGGAGAGCTTGCGGCAAGACTTTCAGGGGGATTCATGTCCGCCTATACATTTCCGCATTCTACTGGCGTTGATCTTATGAAGGCTGCTGTTGAAGTGTGCCTTGACCAGGAACCGGGAAACCTTGAACCTATATATAATAAAGTTTCTATAGAACGTGCGATTATACCGAAACCCGGAATTGTCAGCAGGATTACTGGTTTAGAGGAAGCACGGAAAATACCTGGAGTAAACGAAATATTTATTAATATCGCACCAGGTGACAGAGTGGTTAAACCACGCTCGAATGTTGAGAAATCTGGTAATATAATTGCGACAGCGGACAATCTGAAGGATGCAGAAAGTATAGTAGACAGAGTAAGAAATACCATTGTCATTGATGTTAAGGAAGATGCTGGAGTCAGCATGGATATTATTCGTGCATATGCACGTGAGAAATTCAACAAAGTTTGTTATGCCTGCGATGAATGTGACGGTAAACGCTGTGCTTCGGGGATACCCGGCATGGGTGCTGTCGGTACAGCCTATTCGTTTAAACGTAATACGGAAGCCATTCGAGAATATAAAATTAGCACAAGGATTATTCATAATGTTGATAATCCCGATGTATCAATTTCATTTATGGGACAAAAGATTTCTATGCCGATTATGGCAGCTCCGATAACTGGGACAGTGACAAATATGAACGGCGCTGTTGATGAAGACGATTACGCACGTGCTGTAGTAAATGGATGCAACAGTGCGGGTACAATAGCATTTCTTGGCGATGGAGCCACCCCGACAAAATATATGATTGGTATAAATGCCATAAAATCAGCGTTCGGTGCGGGTATACCGATTTTTAAACCGCGTAAGGACAATAAATCTATCATTGAAAGGATTAGAGCCGCGGAGTCCGCAGGTGCGATAGCTGTCGGAATGGATATCGACGCTATCGTGTTAAAAACTATGCAACTGAAAAATCAGGATGTTGGTGCTAAGAGTTTAGCCGAACTTAAAGATATTATCGCGTCCACGAAACTTCCTTTTATTTTAAAGGGGATTATGCATCCGAAAGATGCCGAGCTGGCAGCTAAAGCCGGTGCGAAATGTATAGTCGTTTCAAACCACGGCGGTCGTGTACTCGACCAGACTAAAGGATCAATAGAGGTTCTTCCGGAAATCAGCAAAGCGGTAAAAGGGCATTTGACGATTCTTATCGATGGCGGTTTTCGGACTGGTACCGATATTTTCACAGCTCTTGCGTTAGGCGCGAATGCTGTATTGATCGGAAGACCTGTAACAATAGCAGCTGTTGGCATGTTCAAGGATGGTGTGGAGTTTTATATGAATAATCTTAAAGATGAGCTTGCTAAAACAATGGTTTTAACCGGATGTGCAACCATTGATAAAATTACAGAAGAATTTGTGAGTTTGTAATTCAAATATTTCCTATAAATCTTGATTATTATGTTATGGGTAAGAAAATGATAATTTAATTAATCACTAATTTTTATTTCTTGTAAACCCTATAAGAATGTTTTATTTATGTGGTAAAGTTTATATAGTTGGTTTTCTAAAACCGCAATGCGATTTATATTTTATTGTTCATTGTATCGATATAACTTAAGCGTACACGACTCGGATATGACCGATCAACTGTGCATCGCATGTGCGGTGAT
>CAYLTM010000123.1:11626-11982 GCA_964386495.1 uncultured Leptospirales bacterium | reverse complement strand
ATCCGATGGTTTTACAATAACTGATTCGTCATTGGTTTTTTTAAGAATGAGTTCAGTATGTCCAGCATTTACATATTCCACAAGATCGCGATTAGTCCGTAAAATTATCCCCGTCAAGTAATAACCGCTACCTGCAATTTCAGATGTTAGATCAGCATTTATTTTTCGCATGACTGCGGATAAATCAGCAGTCTCAATTAAATTATAATTCCTGTGAATTATAGATTTAGCCAGCAAAGTAATCAATCCTGAAGCAATGCCATGTCCTGATACATCAAATATACTAACGCCAGATAAATTATCCGCTTTATAATAAAAATCATACAAGTCGCCCGATACCCCTGACATTGGAATAA
>CAYLTM010000123.1:6550-11616 GCA_964386495.1 uncultured Leptospirales bacterium | reverse complement strand
CCCGGATTTCTCACACCTTGTCGCATCTGAATGTGAAAATGTTTACCTGAACATTTGCCGCCATCTTCATATCCAATTTGTAAATACGTTGGGCTTCTTCAAGTTCACCGTTAGTAAGTACGAGATTATCGTTCATCGCTTCAAGCTCTTCATTTGCAGCCTGTATTTCATCCTTTGCGTCAGACAGCTGTCGAGTACGTTCTTTCACTTTACTCTCCAGAGAAATATTAAGCTCTTCAGCTTCATTACGGTCGTGAACAAACCTTGTAGTCAATATTGCCGCCATTGCGAAAATAAATGCAGGAAATCCAATTCCCGATAAATATATTACTCCCTGAGTTTTTAAAAATTGAACAATAACCAGATCATATAAATTACAAAAGAATAAAGGAGACAACCCAAGTATAAGAATTCTCACTTCAGTATTTTTTCGAAACAATGAAATTATTAATAAAACGGCAATATAGATTAACGGTATCAAAAGAAAAGCCTGCAAAATATTTTTCACTTGGGCAAAGAACTCATAGGTTGGTGAAAAAATAAAAACAACTGTAGGTATTAACGACGCAAGAAGAAGAATTATCAAAAATAATTTCCGAATCTTTTTGTTAATGAATTCATGAATAAACAAAATAATAAATAACGGGATTAAATTAATTAATGAAAAAATAAGCTTTTGAAATGTTAAATAACTAATGCCGGAGTTATATAAACCAGGGATGTCTACCGCAAAATAGTTAGTCAGATAAATCGAAAATATCAAACAAACAAGAGAGTAATATAAATTTTCCCTATCTTTTTTTCTTTTTAAATAAATAATCAAGTGCAAAAGACCAATCATGAATAGCATTATCGCAACAACAACATTACCCGTTTTACTGTAGAAATTTTCGGACGAATATATCAGCTTAATTTCTTCATATCTACCAATAGCCTTTTTACCGAAAATTGCTCCTTCATAATTGCAATAAATCTTTATTAGCAGTGTATTATTTATATTATAATTTATAATTTCGCTTGGAACATAATAAAATCGGTACTCATTCCATACACTGAAAAAATTTCCAGGAAAACGACCTTCCTTCCCGATTAGATAACCATTTAAGTAAGTCTCATCCGCCATATCTATTCTTCCAAGAAGAAGACCGATTCTTTCTGATGCTTTATTCCCCGGATATATGAAATCCTTTTTCCCAAGTTTGAAAGTTTCAATAATTTTCGTTTTTGTATCTTTTTTAATGTTCTGTGATTCGTTTTTTAATTCAGGCACATTCATATTTTTTATTTTTTCAAAAGAAATATATTTTCCATAATTCATAAACAATAAAATAAGAATTATAATTAAAACTACAATCTTGAAAATTGATTTAATCATTCTAAGAATAGAAATAAAAATGACTAAACCAAAAACCGCTGTTGCAAACGCTATTGCCGGATTTGCAGACAAATAATCCCGTATAGCCTGCATCTTATTTTACTAAAATTTTATATATGTTATATTTTCGGACAATATACTCTTTGGAATAATCATTGTCCCACTCTGAAGAACTGCTTCTTAACTTATTATAAATCTGATAAATATCAGACGCGTTTCTCTTCAGCTCAACAGACTTGTCATTCAAAATATTTCTTTTCGATATAAACAATTTTTTATTATACAGTGAGCAAAATTCGTTTCCCGTTGGTGAAATCATTATGTCTTCACCTTCCAAGGGATAGACATCTTTTCTTGACATATAATCGTTATAAAAGACTGCCATGCCGTCTTCTAAAAATGTAACAACATTATCTGACGACAACGAAATATTTGTGTTTAACGAACGCGAACTTATTCGAGATGATTTCTTTCCTGAAACATCATAAACTGATACATAAAAATTCCCTATCTGACCACTTCTAAAAATTATTTTGTTTTCATTAAGCCAATATACTTCAGATGAAGACGACACATTATCTACAGTGGAATATATGCTTCCAGAACTGACAATCAATCCTTTATAAACTCCCGAAATACCGCATAAAATAAGCATTTTACTCCGGTTGGGCGACATAAACAATAATACCGTATCATCATTTTTTCGTATCGAGGAATATTTATCAGCTGAAACTATCTTGCTATCCTGCTTTGTATTCGGAAAGTACTCATAAATACCATCGAGCTTTTCAATAAATATAGAATCACCATAATGAGATACAGTAAAATCAAGCATGAAACTATTCGTTGCAATTTTATCAATCGCTAAATTTTTCAGATTAATAATTACAATTTCACTTCCAAAAGTTTCCGAGTCTGTCTGATTAATTGTTTTCAAGTAAAGATAATTACCATTTAATGATGAACGCGAATAAACAATGTTGCCGTTAAAACGAACAAGCTCTTTTTTAATCCGCGAACTTAAATAATACTCATAAACGACATTTGTGCCATTCGCGAATTCCTGTATATAAACTATTTTACCGGCTGAAACCCAAAAAGAATAAATAACACCGGTATCAATCAAACTGGATTTAATAATCCCATAAGAATTTATCTTTAGATTTGCTAACTTGCCTATATAAGATGATGTATTCTTTATATAAAAATTATCAAGATTAACATCTCTCGCATAAACCGAAGAATTTACTGTAATAAACAAAAAGAGAATAGCATAAGCTATTCTCTTAAAATATTTCTTTGAATCTATCATATAAGGAATGACCCTCTTTATTTCTTTATCTTTGACCCTGCTGGAGGGATCACAAGTTTCTGTCCAGGGAAAATCAAATCCGGATCCTTTATCTTATCCTTGTTAGCGGTATAGATTAAAGGCCACATGTTTGACTTACCGTAATACTTAACAGCTATTTTCCACAGACAATCTCCAGACTTCACTGTATATCCATCTGAGGTATACGTTTCACCTTTAATTTTATCTTTAGAATCAGCTTCTTTTTTCATCTTATCCTGAAAATCCTTCAACGCAGCTTCATCTTCCAGCTTGTCGAATTCCTTCTGCTTAGCTATTGCTATTTTAAGAGCATCAATTTTAGCAAGAGCCTCTTCCGCTTGAGCGTCAGCAGTTTCAAGATTTTTATTCTTAAAAGATAGTTTCGCATCATTAATCAGAGCAGCTATTTCTGCCAATTCAGTTGCGAATTTGCCTTGAGCATATTCATCATTAAGTGCCGCATGACCTTCTTCAGCTTTCTCTATCTTTTTCAATACAAGATATTCTTTATTTTTTTGTTTAGCTTGTTCCAATGCTTTCTCTGCTATCTCGATATTCTTCAAGCATGTTTGGAATTCGCCTTTCTGCAAAGACATTTCCGCAGTTTTAAGAGCTTTTTCCATAGTAGCAAGTTCCGCTTTAGCAAACTTGTCGCCATCCTGCATCTTCATTTCTTTCCAAGCGTCTTTCAGAGCCTGTATCTTCTGAAGAAGAGCTGGAGCCTGTTTCATTCCTTCAGCTTCCGCTTTTTTAGCTATAATAATCACTTCCTCAGCTTTCTGTGTAGAAACAGGATAGTTTTTCTGAGTATAAAGTTTTTGAGCATCAGCATATTTAACTTTTGCGTCATTATAATCTTTTGCGGCATATGAAGCAGCCATGGCTTTCTCTGCACTGGATATCGTCTTTTTAGCTTCATTCAGCGTATTCTTACAAAGAGCGATTTCAGCAGCATTAACCATACTTTCAGCCTGTGCCATATCTTTCGCGGCCGCCTGAGCTTCTTTGTTATCGATCTTAACATTCGCACCATTTAGTAAATCTGCTGCAGCATTACACTGTACTTCTACTGTACTATACAATTGGAATTTCTTCAAATCTTCTAGTTTCTGTAGCAATAACGCGGATTTTTCCTTTAAAGCAGGCATAGCAGCAAGCGACTTATTCTGTGCTTCTATACTATTTTTTATTGATTCCTGTGCCTGAAGATTAGCGTTCCATAACTGGTTACCGTTTTTAGATCCCTCTGCCTGTGCCAGCCAATCCTGTGCGGCCTTCAGCTCAACCGGAGCCAAATACTCAGCACCATAGCCAATTGCCTTTTCCAGCTCTTGTTTAGCCTGTGCTAACGACAAGTCAGATAATTTCTTAACAGTCTTATTATATGCTTCCAGGAAATACTGTTCTGAACTTTGAGCGGAAGATTTTGCCGACTCAAGATTTCCCAGCTTACAATATTCATGAGAACTAATCAGAGAGCCCTCTCCTGCCTGAAACTCCTGCGGCGCGTGATCATAAGCTTGAACGGATTCAGCTAATGTTCCCGCCTCTTTGGCACGGCTCATTTCTTTAATTGGAACTTTTAAATTACAAGATGCAAACCCTATTACTGAGAAAAAAGTTATTAAAAGTAATATAACTCTATTCATTGAAAACTTTGAAATCATACTCTGTATCCTCCTGGTAAAATCGATATATTAATAAAATTAGTCGATTATTTTGCAATAATTTTTTTTCTCTAAGTGAAATAAATGCCCAATAATTGCAAGCAAAATTCACTCCGCTGGAGCTTTTTTTATCTTTGCCAGCTCTTTTTTAAGATCATCCCGTCCAGTACCTATCATAACAGTGGCATTTCTCCAATCCGCATACTCTTTATAATACTGTGTCGCAAATCCTACAGTGTCATAAACCGGCAGAATTCTTACAACTCCCTTCTCATCTTTTACCTCTTTTTCACCCATATATATACAAAAGGCTATCCCATTAGCAATCATCCTGTCAATCAATTCTTTATCGGTATCATAATATTTTTTAATAAAGCGGCTAAATTTTGATGATTTCAATAAAACAGCACTATTATAGTTACTATCGAATAATACAATTTCTTTTTCTGAATAATTCAAAGTCCACACTCTAAAATTACGCATAACCAGCAATTTCCCGCTATTGAAGTATGGCCGTGCCATGATAAGAACCATGTTCAATTGAACTTTATTGATGTAATATTCCTTTAATATAGACAAATGATTATTAGCTCTATCTTTTTCTTCTTTACTGCTAAATTTCTCAGCAGGTTTATTATAAACTTTCATTAGTTTATCGAAATTCTCAGATTGCGGTACTTGAGTCTTCACA
>CAYLTM010000123.1:2519-6540 GCA_964386495.1 uncultured Leptospirales bacterium | reverse complement strand
ATACCCATAATCCAGAAATAGCGGAATTTTATATACTACAGGCAGTTGCTTTTCATTGGAAAAATCAACAGCTGATACAAGGTCGTATTTTCCAGTCGGCTTAATTTGAGAATTCACCGATGTTGAAGGTTCCACCTGTTTAACAACCTCTACGGGTGCTTCAGGCACAGATCCGACTGGAACAGGGGTAATTCGATACCAGTACTTAACGCCTCTTTCAGCTGTCTTGTCTTCATATAATGATCCATTAATTCGGGCTATCTCAGAATAATTTGAATCGATAATAAACGATCGTTCAATCGAATAGGTAGTCTCCAGTGAATCGGATACCCAACTCAACACAACCTTATCTTCATAACCACCTTTAGTCGCGGTTATGCCATGAACAAATTTCGAATCATCTTCTATAACAATTTCAGTCGGAACAACATCATCTTCCTGTAAAGGAACCGCTACTGACGGTTGATCCTTTTTATCATCACTGCTTTTTAGTAACTTATTTACATATGAGCAATTGACAGCAAGCAAAATAACACAAGCTGTTACAGAAAATATTTTCAAAATAGTATTAGAAATCATAACTACTACCACCTGCCGAATCTTTATACCAAAAATGGAGCAATTCATAATAATTCTCCACTATATTATTATTCGGTATTAAACCGTCGCCGCACCATTTAATTTTTCCATAAAGATTTCTAGAACCATATAATAAAGCGGTATCCCTGTAATTATACCACCAAAAATAACGCCAATCATCCTCTTTAGGAAAAATAAAATATAGCCCGTTTTTGCCAAATTGGAAATTATGATACCCTTCATATTTTCCAGCTATAGAAAATAATACAGCATTATCAACAGCTTGTATAACAGTCTCTGTCTGAACCGATAGCAAAGTATTCCCCCTAGCTTCTGCAAAAGTCTTTACTTTTTCCGTAAAACTTATCATGTCAAAGGCAGGGTAAGCAGACCACTCATCTGAACTGTTTCGATTAAAGAATGTAATAAGGGATGAATCATAATGAAAAGCCGTGATATCACTTTTATTATCCTTCAACTTAACCATCATTTTGTCAAATTCAATTTTTACAGTTTCAATCTTGCTTAAATCGTAAACAGACATAGTCTGGGTGACATCATACTTAACCGCTGAATCATATTGTTCTTCTATAATGAGATAAGCCAATTCCGCGGCATTCATATGGTAAGCATTATAGATTCTTTCGTATTTTGACCCACCTGAAATGAGAAAATCCGTGTTATCATCATAATCTAAAATATCATCAACTGTATCAATTCTATAAAGAACAGTATAATAATCAAAACCATATCCCCATTCATTAGCGGGGGAGGCTACCATAATCTTTGCTGTAAAACCCGGCAAACCAGGACGAACCTGATACGCAACTTCCACGGAACCCATCATGCAGGCATCAAACGCGAGCAGTTCAACCGATTCTTCCGCTGTCAAAGCATCAGTCATTTCTCCTAAATATATATAGTCGCTAGCCGATGTCTTATCCTCACAATAACCTTTTACACTCTCGCCATTTTGAGAACCTCGCGGACCAAAACCATGGTTCCATATTATCAGTGCGTATTTTTCAGCAGGATATTGTGATTTACAGGAACGTATAAATTTTTTCAAGGTAAGTGCATCGCCACTATTGGCTTCATAGAATGAAGTTTTAGTAATTTCAGGAAATTCAAGACCGCCGTCAATCCTAGTTAACTTTCCTTCCGGATCATCGCTATTTTTTCTATTTTTATTTTCAACTAAACGATAAATTCTGCTGTCATGAAAATCCTGACCAAACCCGGTTGACTTGTTCGAATATGCCGGTGATCGATCAATAAAAACGAGGACCTCGAGATTAGGATTTTCCTTATAGCCCATAGCTATCTCTTCCGCATCCTTGAGTGCGAATTCTTCAAGATCATTATCAGCAGCTATATATATCATCAAAACCCACTTGCCGTTTCTCACAAGCCCAGGTATTTCAATGTCTCCTTCAAAAGAGATATCAGCATCACCATTGCTATTATCCAATATACAGGATGAAAAACATATGGCTGGCATAATTAGAAAAATTATTAATAATATTTTACAAAATTTCATCAAACCTCCGTCATATAGCCGGAGTTTAAAATAATTATTGATGAAAAAAAAGCAAGCAAATAAAATAATCAGACTGCCGCGAGTGTGAAATAAATTTTGATCAACGTTTAATTCAACTTTATAATAATATCAACACGACGGTTCTTTTTTCTTTCTTCTTCAGTTTTATTACTGTTTAACGGCTTATCCTTTCCATAACCCTTATAAGAAAGTTTATCATGACTTATAACAGGTTTAATTTTCTCAGCGACTGATTTTGCTCTGTTTTCTGATAACTGATTATTATAATCCCGATTACCGGTATTATCTGTGTGTCCTTCAACAATTATCTCCCTGTCAGGATATTTTTCTTTTATAGCCGCAACTACTTTATCAACAGTAATGGAAGCGTCACCTTTCAACTGTGCAGAATTAAATTCAAACAGAATCTCGCCAAGTCTTATTACTAGCCCTTTGTCAGTATTTTCTATTGTAACATTGTCCGGCATTTTCTTTGATAATTCATCTTTATCTTTTTCTTTTTCTTCAGGTGAAACATCAGCATATACTGCAAAATTGGAATTAATATCCATCTTCCATTCATAAGCCTTGTAACCAGTCCCAGGTCCTCCGAATAAAAAAACAGTATGATATTCATCCTTCTGGTAAGCCGGAATATTTTTTTCCATATCCCAGTATATTACACCACTGTTTTTTCCAGCAATTTGTGATGGAAAATCACTTGGAAAACCGGAACCGGTCAAACTTTTATTTAATACATAATTATAACTTATTTCAGCGATTTTTCTTCCGTTTTTTTCCTCAAAATTAAGGAGCTGATATTCTACCGCCATTTCCAGAGCAAAAGGAACTGAGAAATTGTTGATTATTATTTCGCCAGGAAATTCCCAAACATCACCCTTAACAAGATCCTTTTTAGGAAATGTTGGAATATTTCGTAGATTCGGCATATAAGTTTTTTCAGGTATAATATTTTTTCCTGACGATTCAATAATGAAATCTGAATAATTTTTTTCGGTTAATTTAAAGACAGGAGCGTCAATATCTTTAGTATATATAGAAAAAGATCCTTTTAAAAAATTTTGTGTTCCAGTGTTTTTATAGCAGGTTAAATCTATTATATTTCTTTCTTCATATTTTCGAGCCAATTTATTATTCATGATAAATACTATTTTTGCTGTCTTTACAAGCTCCAACCTGTCATTTTTCTTAATATCCCATTTAAACACTTCAGCAGAAAGCTGACCGGTAAAAACGTTAACAACTAATAATATAATTATTACTATTCTTTTCATCCGTTCCTCCAAATAATAATCAGCATTAGACTCCTTAACCTGCTGTATTATGTCTCACCCTATTTATTATCGGCACAAAAAATAGTATTATTAACAAAATTCCATAAAAAAACTATTATCGAGCAATTCATGAAGTGATTTTGCAGTATTCTTAAAATTGTGTAATCCATGAATAACAAATTTAACTATAAATTATGAAAATTCTTTATTTTCGAAAGAAAATTGATTGACGAATTATGCATTAGAATTAATCTAATGTAAATTTTTTTAATTTTTAAAACATTTTTACTTGATAAAAATGCTTATTAGCAAGATTATTACATTAGATTTATGAAAATATTTTGAGGAGGATTTACCAATGAAGATAAATCGAATGCTGACTTTAATGATTGTTTTTTCATTAATAACTACTGTTTCTTTCGCTATGAAACCACGACCTACGTCTGTGTGCGAAACCGGAACATGTATTGAAGGGGATGGAAAATATGACTATCCAAGCGGCGGAAAGTACACTGGTACTTGGAAAGACGATATGAAAGATGGTCAAGGGATATATGAGTATTCCGATGGTGCTAAATATGAAGGCGAATGGTGGCAGAGCTGGCGT
>CAYLTM010000123.1:0-2509 GCA_964386495.1 uncultured Leptospirales bacterium | reverse complement strand
GGCGTAATGGTAATGGAGTAATGACTTATCCAAACGGTGACAAATATACAGGTAAATGGGTCAAAGGAAAGAAAGAAGGCAAAGGCGAAATGATTTACGCCAATGGCAGTAAATATAATGGTGAATGGAAAGATAATAAAAGAAACGGAAAAGGCATATACACTAGAGCTGATGGAATTGGATATCAGGTTGTATATAAAGACGATAAATTAACTAAAAAAGGGCCTACTTACTATTTTCCAAATGGGGATAAGTATACAGGTGACATTTATGTAGAAAAAGACAATAAAGATAAAAAAGATGACAAGGCTGCCGCTAAAGATCCAGATACTGAGCCAATAATAAAAGATGGTAAAGGAACTCTACTTTTAGCAAACGGTGATAAATATGAAGGTGCATGGAAGAGTGACAAGCAGGATGGTAAAGGTAAATTTACAAATGCTAATGGCGATGTTTATGATGGTGAATGGAAAAAAGGTATCAAAACCGGTAAAGGTAAAATGACTCTTAAAGACAAAACTGTTTATGATGGTGAATGGAAAAACGATAAACCGGATGGTGAAGGTACTTACACTTGGCCGGATGGTACAAAATATTCTGGTGATTTCAAGGATGGTCTAGCTGACGGAAAAGGTAAAATGACTTGGAAAAACGGCGATAAATATAACGGTCAGTGGAAACAGGATAAACCTGATGGACAAGGAACATACTGCGGAAAAGACAAGCAGTATAAAGGTGAATGGTCAGCAGGAAATACCGTTTCTAAATTCTACGATGATAATCATGTTAAAACTTATCTTCAATAATTGAGTTTGATATTACAGCAAAAGCCTCTTCCGATAGGAAGGGGCTTTTTTTTTCATAAAATATTTGACATTATTTTTAACTATTTTAATCATACCTTATATGAAAACAGCAACTTTTAACGCAAACTCAATCCGTTCCAGATTACCGATTATTTTATCATGGCTGAAAGAAAATAAACCGGATTATCTGTGTATACAAGAAACAAAAGTTCAGGATAAGGATTTCCCTATTCATGAATTCGAAGATTCCGGCTATAATGTTTACTACAAAGGTGAAAAATCTTATAACGGCGTAGCTATATTATCAAAAAAAAGAGCAGATGAAATTGTCATTGGTTTTGACAAAAAAACTGAAATTGAGGGCAGCCGCATAATAACCGCGTACTATGACGATGTAATTATCGTTAATACATATATTCCCCAGGGACAGGATGTTGATTCTGAAAAATACGCTTATAAACTTAACTGGTTTGATCAACTATTGAATTATTTCGAAAATAATTTTTCGCCTGATAATCCTATTTTATGGATGGGGGATTTCAATGTGGCGTTTGAAAATAAAGACGTTCACGATCCTAAAAGACTGCTTGGACATGTATGCTTTAACCCGGTTGTTCAGAATAAACTGCGAAGTTTAATCAATTTTGGTTTTACAGATATTCTTCGTAAATTTCATCCGGAAGAGTGTATTTATTCTTTTTGGGATTACAGAGTTGCAGATGCCATTAATCGCGGTATTGGCTGGAGAATAGACTACATAATGGCAACAAAACCGCTTGCTGATAAATTTTCTAACGCGGAGGTTGATATAAAACCAAGATTATTGAATAAACCGTCTGACCATACATTTGTTACAGCGGAGATTATTGGATTCTAATTTTTCTCTAAAGAGGCTATCTCTTTGGGCTATGGCCCGTTAAAAATAATATTTACGAGGTTAATTATGAGTGAGATTTTAGTTACAGGCGGTGCCGGATACATCGGAAGTCATGTTGTGCGAAAACTGGCGGCAAAAGGATTCACCCCTATTATTTATGATGATCTTTCTGCAGGGATTAAAGACTTTGTTAAAGATTATGAACTTATACAGGGTGATATCGGCGATTACGATAAACTTTTATCAGTTTTCAAAAATAAAAAAATTGAGTGCGTCATGAATTTCGCGTCATTTATAGCTGTTGGAGAATCATGTCAGAATCCACTTAAATATTATGATAACAATGTATCAAAAACTGTTAATCTTTTTAGAGCGATGAAAGAAGCTAATGTTAAAAAATTCATTTTCTCTTCTACGGCGGCGGTTTATGGAAATCCTGACGAGGTTCCTATAACAGAAAACAGCAAACTAAAACCTGAAAGCCCTTACGGCAGAACAAAACTGATGGTTGAACAAATTCTGCATGATCTTGATAAATCTGATAATTTCAAATTCATTGCACTTCGTTATTTCAATGCCGCTGGAGCAGACCCTGCCGGAGAAATCGGCGAAAGTCATATTCCTGAAACACACTTAATTCCTTTAATAATGAAATCTGTTATTTATGATGATTACAAAATTACTCTTTTTGGAGAAGACTACCCTACTCCAGACGGAACCTGTATCCGTGATTACATTCATGTATACGATCTTGCGGACGCACATGTTTCAGCAGTTGAAAAACTTCTAGCAGGTTCTGACAGCCGGATTTTCAATCTTGGCAACG
>CAYLTM010000122.1:0-12029 GCA_964386495.1 uncultured Leptospirales bacterium | reverse complement strand
CGCGGCGGGCTTTCGTTCCAACACGATACCGGAAAAAACACATATGTGGAAAATAACCACCATCCGGTATTCGTGTTTCCCCTCAATCCCTAACGCGAATGTGGTAAAAAAAAACACATATGTGGATTCTAGCTCTAGCTTTTTTAAAATAATGACAATTTTCGCAAAATGTCGTTTTTTGTGAAAATTAACGGTGCCAGAGACCTTAAAAAAAAGGCAAACGGGCTGAAGTAGTAAACCAAGTCAAGAAATTTTGTAACAAAAAAATAATATTGTAGACATAAATAACAATTGTTTACAATGTTGTATGTTTGTGTATATTTTAAACAAATGTGTTAGTCGTTGTGGAAAAACTATTCAGGCTATCGACTATTGATCGGCAGAAAAATGTGAGGATTTACGAAATTATTAATGTGTAGGGTTTCAAATGCAGTGTGAAAAATGCAGGGAAAAGATTGCCACAATACATTTAACGGAAATTATAAAAGGCATAAGGTCTGAAGTGCATCTTTGCGAGGAATGTGCCAGGGAAATCGGTTTAAATTCCAAGTTATCGAATTTTTCACTGTCGGTTTCCGATATGCTGTCGTTTCTCGATGCTGATAATTGTGCTGTTTGTGATGATATATCCGACAATTCTGTCTGTTCAGCTTGTTCTACGGCTATGCCGGAAATTACTGACAACTATATTGCCGGTTGTCAATGCTGTTATTCCACGTTTAACAAAGAAATTGAAGAGCATCTTGAAAATAATAATATAATTCCAAGACATACTGGAAAAGTTCCAATAAATTTTAAAACGGTTGAAAATTTTAGAAAAGAAGAAAAATGCCGCGATATAAACGTCCATCATTTACAAGAAAGTCTGGTAAAAGCTGTCGATTCCGAAAATTATGAAGAAGCTGCCGCGATACGTGATAAAATTAAAGAACTGGAGCAGATTACAAGTCATTGAGTATGTTCAATTATTTTTTAGACAAAAACAGTCTTCTGGATACATCAGCGTCATCTGATGTTATAATAAGCACAAAGGTACAACTTCAAAGGAACTCCGCGGAAGCTCCATTTACCTCGGCAGCATTAAGAAGCGAGCTACAAGTTATTAAAGATTCAGCGAATAAATTTTATAATGATTATTTTTCCATAAAAGATTGCGAGTTTATATTTGCTGATAATATTTCCCACGATGACAGGCTTTTGATTAAGGAACGTTTTTATCATCGTGATGATTACGCGTTCTCTGAAAACAGTTGCTATATTTTTAACAAACGCTTGCGTTATGAAATCGCTGTCAACGAAACTGAACATTTTACCATAAAATCTTTTAGCTACGGTAAAGGAGTTGAGGCGGCTTACAAAATTGCAGACAATCTTGATGATAAACTTAATAAATTCTGCCCCTATGCTTTTTCAGAAAAATTTGGCTATCTCACTTCAGAAATTTCCGGATGCGGTACAGCATTAAAAATAGAAGTTGTTTGTCATTTGCCGTTTATTTCTTTGTCTGGAAACATGACGGACTTAAAAAAGTTGTTTTATGAATCTGACATGTCCTTAAAACCGGTTTTCAGCGAAAAAAATAAAAGCGCGTTTTATAAGATATCTAATATTAAAACCATCGGTTCATCAGAATGTGAAATCATTGAAACCTTTGACGATTTTATTACGCTTGCTGAAAATATGGAAACGAATGAGCGTGAAATTCTGTTTGAAAAAGATAAATCGATTATTGAGGATCTTATTTTTCGGTCGTTCGGTATTTTAAAATTTTCGAGAACGATGGGTTATTATGAAGCCCTTGAACATTTATCGCGGCTGAGATGGGGGGTGATTCTTTTTCTGATAAAAGATATTTCTCTTGAAAAAATTTATCTCCTGATGATCAATATTCAAACGGTGCATTTGGGCAGATTGCTTGACAAGAAATTTGATAATCTTGAAGAAATTGAATTTGCCAGATCCGAATATCTTCGGAACAATTTATAAGGGGATTTTGATGTTTGATTTAACCAACAGAGCCAGAAAAATTCTGGAAACGCATGTACAGTCTGAAGGTGTTCGTTTATCCGCCGATAAACTAGAACCAGAATATATTCTTCTTGGAATTTTCAAGGAGGCTGACTGCTTCGCGATGAAAATTCTCGGAAAACTCGGTGTGAATTTTACTGTTCTTAAAAGAACGATAGAAAATATTGTAAGTAAAAACCAGAAAACGACTTATCTGGCGGCTCTTCCTGTAAGTCAGCGATTCAACGATATTCTTGATTCCGCGAGAAATGAGGCAAAAAGTATGCAAAGCTCTTTCGTCGGAACTGAACATTTGCTGCTTGCTTTATTCAAATCCGGCGACATCCCCGGTATTACACAACTTTCAGAATCCGGTATTAGCTATGAAATAGTTTTCGAAGAAATCAAAAAGCTTTACGAGAAAGATTCTAATGAAAAAAAAGGTAATCAGCCTAAAGACAAAAAGCAGATACTGAATGACTTTACTGTCGATCTAACTAAAAAAGCCAGTGAGCAAAAAATGGAGCCGGTTATCGGCAGAGATAAAGAAATTGACCGAATCATACGGATTCTATGCCGTAAAAATAAGAATAACCCAGTGCTGATTGGTGATGCCGGTGTCGGGAAAACCGCCATTGCTGAAGGGCTCGCACAGCGGATTGTCTCGGGGCAGGTTCCAGATATGATCGCTAATATGCGTCTGCTGTCTTTTGATGTCGCAAGTATTGTAGCGGGTACTAAGTTTCGAGGAGAATTTGAGGAACGTCTCAAACGTCTTCTAAAGGAAATCGAGGAAGCCGGCAACATAATACTTTTTATCGATGAGCTGCATTCTATTATCGGAGCGGGATCCGCTGAAGGGACTCTTGACGTGGCGAATATTTTAAAACCGATTCTCGCCCGTGGACAGATGCGATGCGTCGGTGCTACAACCACTAATGAATTCCGCAAATACATTGAAAAGGATTCCGCACTTGAAAGACGGTTTCAGACAATTCTTGTTAATGAGCCTTCTGAAGAAGATGCTATTAAAATTCTTTTCGGTATAAAGTCTCACTATGAAGCTCATCATTCAATTTTTTATGATGACGACGCGATAATTTCCTGCGTGCGATATTCCAACCGTTTTATAAAAGATAGAAAGCTGCCGGACAAAGCTATTGATATTCTTGATGAAGCCGGTGTTAAAGCCAAGCTTGATAATTCTATCCGTCCTGAAGATATTTCTGAACTTGAGACTGATATTGAAAACCTCAACCTTCAAAAACTTCATTTTGTTAAAAATCAGGAATATGAATCCGCCGCGATAATTCGTGACAAGGTTAATGAAAAAAAAATTCTGCTGAATCAAAAAATATACGCTTGGAAAAACCGTCACAATGAATATAAAATTCATGTGACAAGAAATCATGTGGCAGCTGTTATATCGTCGGCAACAGGTATTCCCGTTGAGAAAATGAATGATGATGAAACTTCCCGTCTGATAAATCTTGAGGATGAACTCGGAAAATTCATCATTGGTCAGGATGATGCCGTGAAAATTGTTGCCAACTCCATAAGACGTTCTCGAATCGGACTTAAACGTCCAAACCGCCCAATAGGTTCTTTTCTTTTCACAGGTCCTACCGGTGTGGGGAAAACTGAACTCGCGAAAGTTCTTTCAAAAATTGTTTTCCAGCAGTCGAGTCTCATAAGACTTGATATGTCTGAGTTTCAGGAAAAGCATTCCTTTTCGAGACTCATCGGCGCTCCTCCCGGATATATCGGTTACGATCAGGGCGGCCAGCTGACTGATAAAATCAAACGGAATCCTTACAGCGTTGTCCTTTTCGATGAAATCGAAAAGGCTCATCCTGATATTTTTAATCTGCTGCTGCAGATTCTTGACGAGGGTGAACTGACGGATAATTTGCGGGGCACGGTTTCATTCCGTGATACAATAATCATCATGACATCTAACATTGGCAATACAAAATTTGACCGGCAAAATAAACTTGGTTTCTCTGATGATGAGAAAATTCGGAGTGACGCGAATAATAAAATTTCCAGTGAAATTAAAAAGACTTTCAATCCCGAATTTCTGAACAGACTTGATGACATAATATATTTCAACCGTCTTTCCCGTAAAGACATTGAAAGCATCATTAAGATTAGTCTTGATGACGTTAAACATCGGCTCTCCGACAATAAGATGTCCGTTAGTTTTTCACAAAGCGTTGTTGATTATATTTTGAATCAGGAATCCAGTTTTGAAAACGGCGCGAGATTCGTTAAGAAAATTATTCAGGATCACATTGAAGATCAGCTCGCTGTTGAACTTTTGAAAAACAACGGAAAGGAAAATCTTAATATCAAGGCGACTGTTAAAAACGATCTTCTCAAATTTGAAATAAAAAAGATAAAGACCGCTGCTCCAGTAATCTCATGAAAATTAAGCGCGGAAATAATATTGTCGGCAGGATTCGTGAGAGATTTCTGAAGATGAAGTATTTATCCGCTATGCGGAAATTGAACATCGGCGGAATATCCTCGGGCAATAAAATTAAACTTATTACCACAGGAACTGAATGTTTCAAAGAATATTTTAAATGCATCAACGCCGCTGAGTTCAGCATTAATCTCGAAACCTATATTTTTAAAAGCGACCACACCGGCTGGAAAACCGCTGAACAACTCTCGGCTGCCGCTAAACGCGGAGTCACTGTTCTGGTTATTTATGATGCCTTAGGATCATTTTCTAGTGACGGAAAAATCTTTTCTTACATGAAGGATAACGGTATAACAGTTCTGGAGTACCACCCGCTGTCACCCTTTAAAAAATTTTTCAATCTTTCTCTGCGTGATCACAAGAAAGTGCTTGTTGTTGACGGTAAAACAGCATTCATCGGCGGTTTAAATATCGGCGATGAATACAGCGGGCTAAGTCAAGATTCCGGACAATGGCGCGATACTCATTTGAAAATCGAAGGACCGGCTGTTAATAATGTTCAATACTTTTTTGCGGACAACTGGGTTCGTTACAAAGGTAAATTAATTGACCGCCAAACGCTTTTTCCACAAGTTGCAAAAAAAGGCCGCAAACTCCTTATGATACTTTCTTCAAAAGGAAAAAAGAATGTCCGTCCCATTTACGAGTCATATATTTCGGCGATTAAAAATGCAGCGGAATCAATATATATTTCTAACGCGTATTTTATTCCGGATAAAAAAATTTACGCCAATCTGATAAAAGCTGCTAAACGCGGTGTGGATGTGAAAATTCTGGTTCCGGGAATTTACGATGTTCCTTTCGTAAAATATGCCGTGAAGTATCTTTATAAAAAACTTCATAAAAACGGCATAAAAATTTATGAATACAGAGAAACTGTAATGCACTGTAAAACCGCTGTCATTGACGGATATTGGTCAACAGTAGGTTCGTCAAATTTGGATCGTTTGAGTTTCTATTGGAATCTCGAAATTAATGCGGTAATACTTTGCGGAAAATTCGGGAAACTCATGAACAATGTCTTTTCCAATGATTTAAAAAACGCTAAAGAGATTACTGCCGATGATTTAATCCGGCGCGGTATATTCGAATATTTTAAAGAATGGGTTTTCTACCGCTTCAGAAAAATTCTTTAACAGGATTCTGTTAAAGTGATATCAAAAATCGTCCGCAGCTTGAACAGATTGATACTTTCTTTTTTTCTTTGATGTCGTTCATTTCTATCGGTGCGATGGTCATATGACAACCGGAACACGCGTTTTTTTCAATATATGAAAACGGATTCTTACATTTGCTTCGCATTCTTTCAAAATAGCTCAAAGATCTTTTATCTATGAGATGTGACAATTTATTTATTTTCTCTTTGATTTCCGGAGACTTGTCTGCGTCAAATATTCCATAAAGATAATTTAAACGAATTAACAAATCCAAATCTGTTATAGGAATTCCAGTTAAACGGGAATCCATATCAATTTTGCTGTCCCTTTTTTCATCAATATTTTCAAGATAATCTTTCGCAAAACCGGAAAGGATTTTATATAACTGGTCTGGTTTTTTTTCTTTGGCAAGAGAGGTAAAAAATTTTTTATTAGCCGTGCATTTAGCGAGCATTCCAACAAGGTATAAATATGTCGCACTCAGTGATGTGGGAAACAGCGATAGTAAAATGTAGTTAACAGGAATTTTGTCATAAGACTCATATTCTATACCGGCTTTTGATACACCGAATATCATAATTAACTTGTCCAAAGAATCTGTTCTAGCATGAGGTATCGCGAATCCTTTGCCGATGCCGGTATTTTCAAGTGATTCACGGTAAGCGATTTGAGTATAATATCTGGCGCAGTTTTTGATGATTCCCAGATTTTCAAGATGCTGAACAATTTCCTTAATAGCGTGCTGTTTTTCAGAGCTTTCTAGAAATATTACCTGGTCCTTAGAAAAGATGTCTTCAATTTTCATATTACTCCTTAATGTGTATCAGGCAAATGGTCGGCAAAACCCATACCGTTCATTTGTACGCGAGAAGTGGATCGCGGTAAACCCTGAAAATACAACGCAATTATAATTCAGGTTATTTTTCTGTAAAGAAAAAAACAGAGCCATACATTAATAATGGAGTATCTGCCTAATAAGTGGCGGTAAAACTAAGCAATTAAATAATGACGCTTATGATTCGCATTTATTAAGGTGTTAAAAATATGCGCAGCTTTTCATAGTACTCCAGAACTTCGAGAGGTGATTTATTGGCGTTGAACGCTATTACAAGAGATGACTCGTCAATATAGAAGGGTTCAGGAATTCCACGGAATAATAATTTACATTTCGACATATCGGTGATATTATATTCGACACGGATAATTTCCGGACAATTATAATCCTCTACGCGATCAATAATATTTTCTATGTTGATTATGTCTGTGCCGGATATCTCAAGTTTATTAAAAGTCTTATAAAAAACTTTGTTGAAAGATTCATCATGAATTGTAGAGACGCTGGAAATCTCCGACAGGGTTTTTGTGAGAACGTATACACCGGATTTAATCTTCGATTGATTGATTTCTATTGTGCAGGAAAAGCCGCTTGTCGAAATTTTACCATATCCATCTGACATTACAGGCGACAAAATATCTTTTCGTTTGCAATTCATATTTACGGTCAGCGATTTATAGATGTGATTAATTTCATTCTCAACAATAGCATTTGCCAGTGATTTTATCCATTTGTTATGATACGGAGAAATTTCTTTTGGAACGGTGTGTTTATCCTTAATGAAACCGGGCAGCTTTTTCACATACCCGGTTTCTTCAAAAATAAATGATATCGTATCGCAATCACTGTCCTTTAAAGAATTATCCAGCATAATAATTAATAAAATCTACCGCGAAATAACGGAAATCATATTAACTGTTTTTTTGAAAGCAGTCTATAGCTCACGGCATATAAAGTGATCGGCAGAATAACTTTGAAAACTCTCCACGCGTAATAACCGACATCTGAAAGATTGCCCCTTTTTTTGTTGATTACTTGAATGATATCCGTCATCAACTGTGGATCAGCTTTCAATCCGAAGATTATCATTACAATGATTACCAACAATAAAATTGAAACCGCGATAACTCCTATGGACGTTATTGTTAAAAGAAACGGGTTCTTTTTGAAAATTAATGAACCGCAGAAGAATACTGAATGATAGACTATAAAACCCCATGCGAGGTTTAGAAAAGACTCGTCAAACGGATTAATTGTCACAAAATTAAAATTCAAAACTGCCATGTTCAGCAGCGATATCGCGGTGCTGAGTATGAGTATTAATAAAAACGAATAAATAAAATATACCAGAGATGTGGATAACAATCTGGATAAATATTTTTCCGGCAGCGATGCGGGGAACATGAAAAAAAGAAAACCTTTTTGCGGTGAATTAATTCCGGTAAATGAGCCAGCCGTAGAAATCACCCCTATAATGAGCATGACATCGAAGAAAAAAGATACTTCATTTTCATTGATAGATTTTCCGAATAAATGATTTGCAAGAGCATAAAAAAGAAAAAGAAGACCAGCCGACAATCCAGCGAAAAAATAAGTTCTCCAATGTTCAACAGTCTGAACACGAAGTGTAAGAATGAAACGGTTGATATTGAAATATTTTGTCATAAGAAACCTCGTCGAAAATTATTATAATCAGTAATAAACGTTAATAGTTAAAAAATATTTTTGCTAACGTGTTCGGCTTAAAGATACAAGTAACTGTTGATGCTGTCATGAGATGTTAGAACAGCGTTAAATAAAAGCTCCATGTCAATCTGCGATTGCACGTCATTCGATTTTTTTACGAGGGCCGCGAATCCGCCCGGAACACTTTCCTTGTAGATAACATTTTCAGCATTATCAAAATTTGTATTATTTTCAAAACTGAATTTTGACTGGATTAATTCGATAGAACTGTTCAGCAGAATTTTACCGTTTTCGAGAATGACCAGCGCGTCAATAGATTGTTCAAGATCCTTAACCTGATGTGTAGAAACGATTACTGTCCGGTTCGATTTTAATAAACCATTGAGCATATTGCGGAAGACCCGCCGTGAAGGAATGTCAAGACCATTCGCGGGTTCATCGAGAATCAGCAGCGGAGTGTTAGCCGCGAAGCCGAACGCGATGAGAAATTTTTTCCGCTGACCGAAGGACATTGTCATTAGGTTAGCACATTTATAAGGATCAATTTCAAACTCAGCCGAGTAACGCAAAAAAGAATCAACATTAAAATCCGGATAAAACGGTGCGAAAAGTTTTAAATAAGTCGCTCCTGAAAAACGCGGAAGTGCGAAGTCTTCCGGTATAAAATATGTTTTCGAAAGAAAGTCCGGTTCGCGTTTTTCGGGATTAGAATCGTTCACAATCAGTTGCCCGCTTTTCGCAGAAATTAGTCCGCAAATAATTTTAAGCAGCGTGGTTTTACCAGCACCATTTTTTCCGAGTAATCCGTACACTGAACCGCCCTTAATGTCCGCCGAAAGAGAGTTGAAAAGTTCATTGCTTTTGTAATGAAAAGACATGTTGTCAAGTTTAATCATACTATCACCTGTTTAGCTTTATCATTCATAATTTTTAAAATATTATATTCCGTAGTATCGAGATGCATCGGCGTTATAGAAATATAACCCTTGTCAATTTCTGTAACATCAGAATTATCCATTTCAGCCCATTCAAGATATCCGTCAAGTTTGAAAACTGTAGAATCATCAGACTTATCGATTATTAAATATTTATCTTTATAGAAACGTTTGCCGAGCTTAGTGTATTTCACGCCCTTAACATTTGCAGGTGCTGCAGCCGGGTAATTAATATTATAAAATCGAGGCGATTTAAAATCGAGAAAATCATCACCCTTAATAAGAGCCGCCACAAAATCTGCAGTATCTTTTAAAAAAATCAGGTCGTCCTTGGAGTTCAGCGACACGGCAATTGAGTTAAGTCCGAAAACAAAACCGGTTCTAGCCGCGCCTACGGTGCCGGAATAATAAACATCATCAGCAAGATTCGGTCCATGGTTGATACCCGAAATCACCACGTCGAAATTATCATTAATAATGCCGGAATGAAGAGCGATATTTACGCAGTCCGCCGGATATCCATCGACAGAAAATTTTCTCGTATCAACTTTTTTTACAGAGAGATTGTCGTAGATAGTGATGGCGTTTGAACAGGCGCTTCTTTCGCGGTTAGGCGCGAACATGTAGACAGAATTTTCAGCGGACAGAGATTCGTAGAGAGCGTTAATACCTTTCGCTTCGTAACCGTCATCGTTGGTAATAAGAATATTCATTTTTCCTCTTTAGTAATATTTGTTAGGGTCGTCCAACACTAATGTATGTGAAACCCAATTTTTGCATGACATCTTTTTTATATAAATTTCTTCCGTCAAAAATCACAAAATTTTTCATCAAGGATTTCATTCTGTCAAAATCGGGCTTACGGAAATGATGCCACTCTGTCATGATTATCAGAGCGTCAGCGTCTTTAAGCACGTCATAGTTGTTCGCAACATAATTGCAATTTTCGGTGCCGATAAGATGTTTAGCGTTCTCTTCGGCAATAGGGTCGTACAGATTAAACGACGCGCCGCAGTTTTTGAGAATGTTAATAATGTCAATCGACGGAGCCTCGCGCATGTCATCAGTTTGAGGTTTAAAAGAAAGCCCCCACACAGCAAAAAGTTTTCCGCGTAAATTTCCAGTATAGTGGCTGATGATTCTTTCAGCGAAACGTATCCGCTGTCTATGATTAATAATCTCGGCTGCAGCTAAAATAGGCGTATCGATATTGTGATCCTTCGATGTCTTAATGAGCGCCTTCACATCCTTTGGAAAACATGATCCACCATAGCCGATTCCAGCGTATAAAAAAGATTTGCCGATCCGCGAATCAGAGCCGATACCCTTTCTAACCATTTCAATATCCGCACCAACAGTCTCGCAGATAACCGACATCTCATTCATAAAACTTATTCTGGCGGCAAGCATAGCGTTCGCACAATATTTTGTAAGCTCGGATGACGTAATATCCATCACTACGAAGCGTTCACTGCTTCGAGTAAACGGAGCATAAAGTTCCTTCATCAGCTCAGCGACGCGAACATTGTCAGTGCCGATAATCACCCTTTCAGGTTTAAGAAAATCCTCAACGGCATCGCCTTCCTTTAAAAATTCAGGGTTGGATACTACATCGAATTCAATATCTTCACGCGACCGCTTTTTCAGAACTTCACGGATTTTATCTCTCACCTTAAAAGCGGTACCAACAGGAACAGTGGATTTGTTGATTATTATCGCGTATTGCTCGAGGTTCATCGCGATATCCTCCGCCGCCTGCAGAACATATTTCAAATCCGCGGAACCGTCTTCGTCCGGCGGTGTGCCGACCGCGATGAAAATAAACAGCGAATTTGTGAGACCATCTTTGATTTCGCTCGAAAACTGTATGCGGTTTTCCCTGATGTTGTTTTTCACAATTTCTTCCAGGCCGGGTTCATATATGGGGATTATGCCATTTTTCAGATTTTCGACTTTCTTTTTATCAATGTCTATACAGAATACATCGTTTCCCATATCAGCGAAACACGCACCGGTTACCAATCCGACATAACCCGTTCCAATCACTGTTAATTTCATATAATCTCCATTGGTTTTGTTATCTTCGTTATCTTTACACGTTCGGAGAGTTCTTTTTATTTGCAAGCAAAATTTCTTCACCGATTTTAATGGTGTCAGAGTAGTTTTATGTCACATTTGTGACGAAAAAGCTACAATTAAATGGTGCCAGAGAAGATATTTTATGAAAAATCGTGATTTTTCCTTATATAATTGGTGCCAGAGATGTTATTTTCTACACATTTGGGATATTAAAATATTTCAGATTGACTTTTTTTGGCGGGTTTGATTATGCTTTTGAAAGCATTTTAAGTGGATGGAATTTATGAGTATAATTAGCGCTATTGGATTTACCCCAGTTGTTGAAATAAACAATATGTGGAATTCCGAAAAATCCGGGGTTAGAATTCTAGTTAAGCTGGAAGGTGCGAATCCCGGCGGATCTATAAAGGATAGACCCGCATATTATATGCTGAAAGACGCTATCGATAAAGGTCTTCTCACAAAAGACAAAATGATACTGGAACCGACATCCGGAAATACTGGAATAGGAATGGCGATGATTGCCGCCGCACTCGGATATAAAATCAAACTGATTATGCCTGCCTGTGTCAGTGAGGAACGCCGATCGATATTAACAGCTCTCGGTGCTGAACTTGAACTTACTCCCGGCTGCGACCGAACCGACGGCGCGATTAAAAGAGCCCATCATATAATGGAACACATGGGTGATAGTTATTATATGCCTAATCAATTCTCTAATCCTGCGAATGTTCTCGCACATTATGAAACCACCGCCCCTGAAATTTTCAGTCAAACTAGTGGTGATGTTGATTTTGTTGTTGCTGGTATGGGAACGACAGGTACGCTAATGGGTTGTTCAA